>JAUVBB010000336.1 GCA_030591445.1 Deltaproteobacteria bacterium
ACCAAAATCAAACACGCTACCCTGGACTGCATACAGGAAGTCGTCTTGCCATCCCGCCACCGATTGTCCGCCAACATTCACCGCCAGGCTTGGTGCTGGGCTTTGCGCAAGCTCTCCGGTCAAATGGCTGGGCGCTGTCGGCGGGTCTACTGGTCCCTGGGGAATATGCAGGCTGGGTGATTGGCCGCCAGTGGTGGTGAGCCGCACCACGTTTTGCTGGGGATCCCCGATTTTCCAGATAAAGACGTCATAGTGCGGGTCACTTGGCTCTGGCTTTCCCGATACCACCAGCCACTTGCCGTCGTTCGATATGCGGCTAAAATGGCACATGCCTTCGCCTGGGAGGATACCCCCCAGACCTACGAAGGGCGTGGTTTCCGACATCGACGGGCCGGTGGGATCGAAATTACTTCTGCGGATGGGCCGATAGAAACCAGATTGGCTATTGGTAAAATAGCTCCCATCCGGCACCCAAGCGGGCGTGCAGTTGGCACTCAGATTGACGGCGTTGGGCACCGCCGATTGGGTTTGTAGATCCCATACCAAAACGTGGTTGGGATCGAGTTGAAACATCAACAGGAAGCGCCCATCAGCCCGCAGTTCTACCGATTCAGCCAAATTTTGGTTGGGGTCGGTATAGATCACGGCATGCTCACCGGTAGCCAAGTCGATCTTCCGAACCGTCCTGCGGTCGGCCATCAACACCGTCACCGCCGTCCCATCTCGGGTCCAAGCGTAGGCACAGCCCCACCATCCGGTGTTGATCCCAGTGATGATTTGCTGGCTGTTGCTAAAATCGGCGTTCATAATGTAGAGCCGATCATTGACCGAATAAAGCACCTTGCTACCGTCGGGAGACCAGCGGGGCCGATACCCAGGCATGATCTGCTGGGGATTCCAATTGCCAATGGTCGAATAGTAGATGTTGTTGCCTGCCTCCCAGATTAGCTTTGCCTCGGGAATCTCCTGCGCCAAATCCTCAATCGTGGTTGTCCAACCGGTACGGGGAAACAAGAGTGCAGCTAAAAGAAACAGCCAACAAGGAACGACACCGGTCAGCAATCGGGTAGCCATTTTCATTCAGAGTCCTCCTAAGGTGTAGAAACTACAATATTCGTGCCAGAAGCCTCTGATAGCTTTTCAAAATGGCAACATCTGAAATTATCAGCTGAATTTGTCCCTGGGCCAAAGTGAGGCTCCGCGCCGCTTTCTTTTTTCCAGGATCCTAACGTTATTATTGGGGTTCCCAACCCCGCTTGCTTGAGGTCACTGACCCCAGTTTGACCCTTACATTTGCCCGTTTTGTTTTACTGTTTCTGTTTTTCGGTCGTCGCGAGTTCGCGGGTGAGGTAGTTGGAGTAGTCGGCCATCTCCGGCTGGTACTCCTCGCAGATCAGTTGCGAGGAAATGAGAAAGTCGGCGCTGGAGCGATTGCAGGCGATGGGAATGTTGTAAACCACCGCGATTCGTAGCAGCGCCTTTACGTCGACATCGTGGGGATGGGGCTCCATGGGATCCCAGAAGAAGATCACTACATCTACTCGGCCCTCGGCGATCATGGCGCCCAATTGCTGGTCGCCGCCTAGCGGACCAGAGACAAGCGAGCAAAAATCTTGGCTTGATTCTTTCCGTAGTGGGTGTAACATAACAGTCAAGATAAATATTATCGAGCCCTTTTCTTGCCGAGAGATGGGGATTCGCATGAAGGAAAATCGCGCTACCTGGTCAGTATTTATTGCCGATCCAGAGCCTGACACGCTTTACGAACTGGGGCTGGTCACACAGGCTTGTGGCTATCAGCCAAAACTGTTCTTCAATGGAAAGCACTTGCTGGCAGCGCTGCGCAAACATATCCCCAGCCTGCTGATTGTCGATCTCATGTTGCCGGATATGGACGGGTTCGAACTTTGTCACGCGGTTCGTTCACAATTGCACTACCGTCATCTGCCTATCCTGTGCACTTCGGCTCTGTCCTGGGGATCGATGGATCTCGACAGCTTGCTGGGCCGTCGCTTCCAGGCGCGCTTTTTGACCAAAAACTCACTGGCCGGCAATTTCGTGGCCAAGATTCGCGAGATACTGGGGGAAGCCAAAGCGCGGCCAACAAGAAGCGTATTGGAGAATTTCATCGACGAGGAAATACAAAACCCAGGCCCGGATCAAGAGGATCAGCAAAGAAGAAAGAACCATCGGCAGATGTTCAAGAATCTCGCCGTCCAGCCGGCCAAGAAAGCAGCCGCGAGTGTCAATGCCCAGCACGTGGTGCGCTTTGAAAACCTGGGAGAATTGGTCGGTGAGTTTGCCGAAAATATTTCCAAGGGCGGTCTCTTTGTCCACAGCGAGGACCCGCCGGCACTCGATGAAGAAATCAACCTGAAACTCATGATTCCCTGCCTGGAACGTTCCATCGAGATCCGGGCCAAAGTGGTGCACCGGATTTCAAGGGCAGAGGCAGCCGAATACGGCGTGCTGGCCGGATTTGGCACCGAGTTCATCGATTTGACACCGGCCCATCGGGCCCAAATCGAAAAGCTGGTAAGCGATGCTCGCAACTACCAATCCATGCCGGTTCCCGGGGATGACCCCGATACCACCTGGGTGGTCCTCATCGGAGCACCGATCTTGTCCATTGTGGGCCGGCCCACATTCCTGCTGCGAGAAGATGTAAAGATCCTAGAGTTTCCCGATCTGTCAATCGCCGAGGATTTTCTGAGCCAACAGCGGGTTGATCTGGTCATCGTGGGTGAGAAAGCCTTGGAATGGGGAGACCCCGCCGCCTGTCTGCAAAAGCTCAATTTGCTACTGCGCCCAGACACCGAGCGCATGATCATGATCAGACCGAAAAACATAAAGGCCCGGCAGCCAAGGCCAGAGCGCTGTCTCGATTCTTCCCTGAGCATGGACCAACTGCTCGATCAACTGCGCCATCGCCTGGGCGTCCATGACCGGCAACAACTGCGCGTGCCCTGCGAGGCCACGCTGACCCTGAGTGCGGACCAGCAGGAATTTCCCGCGCGCTTGATTGATGTCAGTGGCAGCGGAATGTTGATCGCAAGCGAGCATCCGGTAGGCATGGGCAGCGAGATCAATATCGAGTTCCAGCTACCTCAATGTAGCGACATCAATTGTCGAGCCCTGGTAGTGCGTCAGTACCCTGACCCGCAATCGGGCAAGCAATTTTCCGGCCTGATGTTCAGCGGATTTACCGACCATGCCGAAACCGAAATCCAACAGTTCGTCCAAGGACACACCCATTTCAAAGAGTTCAAGCGTTGGGGAAAAAAGAGCTTCAACCATTGGCCCTGAGTAAACTGCTTCTCGCTTTCGAATTCCTACCCATCATAATCCAGTAGTTTTTGAAGATAAGCAGAACAAGCCTCATCATTTTCCCGGGGCGCCCAAGGCGCAAACTCTTTGTCATCCTCGGGCCGGTACGGGCCGGGCTTGACCTCGAAACAAACGGCGATTTCGGAACGTACCGCCAGGCTGTGCCAAACGCCGGGCGCAATATCGATACCAACATCCCCTACCCCACTTTCCGCTCCGCCCAACTCGACTCTTTGAAGAATCCTACCCTCATCATCAAAAACAAAGAAAACAACTTGCCCAGCCAGCAAAACAAAACTCTCCGATTTTGGCGGCCGGAGATGGCGATGTGGCGAGACAAAGGTCCCCTGGGCCATGACATTGAGAAAACGATGCGGATTGTCAGCCATGGATGAATGGAAGTTATAATTGACCCGCTTTCGTGCCGCCCCCAGCGCTTGAGACGACAGTTTTGTAATCAGGTCTTTGCCAAAAACCTGCACCCCATTTTTCTCTTTACCAACCATGTCCGTATGCTAGCGCAGCTATCGAAACGGAGCAACTGGAGCGGTTGATTAATCGGAGACGGCAGAGTACAGAGAGGGCTGGTTTGTTTGGTTTTGATTTCTCGAATTTATTGCTTTGGAGCCTGAGATCTTATGAGTCCGTTGCTGATTGGTTTCATTGTTTATCTGCTTGTCATCATGCTGGCCGCATCGCTTACCTGGCGCATGAACAAGACCCAGGCGGATTTTCTGCTGGCGGGTCGGCGTCTGAATATTTGGGCGGCGACTCTTTCCGAGCGGGCCAGTGGGGAGTCGGCCTGGTTGTTGCTGGGATTGCCGGCCGCGGCCATGACCGTGGGTTTGGTGGAGAGTTGGACCGTGATTGGTATCATTGCCGGTATCGGATTTTCCTGGTGGGCAGTGGCCACTGGCTTGCGCCGGGAGACAGAAAAGTACCAGGCCTTGACCCTGCCCGAGTATTTCACCCAGCGTTTTGGCGGCTCCGGGCAAATGATTCGCTTCGTAGCGGCCTTGATTATCGTATTTTTCTACTCTTTTTATGTCTCGGCTCAATTCAACGGCGCCGGCAAGGTGCTCAATGTCACCTTCGGGCTGCCCCACGGCACTGGTATCGCCATTGGCGCCGCCATCATCATTCTATACACCATGATGGGCGGCTTCTTCGCGGTAGCCTGGACCGATGTCATCCAGGCCTTGATCATGTTCGGCACCTTGGTCATCTTGCCCATCGTGGCGCTGGTAGAGCTGTCTAATCAGGGCGTGTCCCTGGCCGCAAGCCTTGGCGCTGGTGGAACCGTGGCTTCATGGACCGGCGGCAAAACCGGCTGGGCGGCTGCCGCGGCCATCATCAGTGGGCTGAGTTGGGGCCTTGGTTATTCCGGCCAACCGCACACCGTCACTCGTTACATGTCCATCGCGAAAACTGATCAGATAAAGAAAGGCCGGGTAGTCGCCCTGGCCTGGGCTGTGCCAGCCTTTGTCGGCGCCCTGGTCATTGGCCTGGTGGGCTATCAACTCTACCCCGCCGGTACTTTTGCTGACAGCGAACAACTCATGCCCTTTATGGCCACCCAGCTTCTGCCCGGCTGGCTGGCCGGCATCTTCATTTCGGGCGCCATTGCCGCCATGATGTCTACCGCCGATTCTCAATTGCTGGTCGGCACCTCCGCCATCGCCGAAGACATTTTGCACCAGGGCATGGGCATCAAGATGACCCAAAAACGCCTGGTGCTCATGAGTCGCCTGGTCACCCTGGGATTAGGAGCCGCCGGATTCTCACTGGCCCTCTACAGCGACAAACTGATCTTCAGCATGGTCAGCTACGCCTGGAGCGGCCTGGGCTCCTCCTTCGGACCCGCCATCCTATTGACCCTACACTGGAAGAAATGCACCGGCCGCGGCGTGCTGGCCGGCATGATCACCGGCGCCACCAGCACCGTCATCTGGTCCAATATCGACATGCTAGAAAACGCAATATCAGTTCGGGTGGTGTCTTTCGTGCTGGCAGCTATTGCTATTGTTGTATTCAGCCTGCTTAAGAAAAAAGAACCGTCTTAAGAATCATGCTTCTCTCGCCACTGTTGAATATCGCTTAAAAACTCTTGGGCCGGCGCGGTATCGCCGGTCTCGAAGTCTTCTTGCGCTCGGCGCGCAAACTCCAGTGCTCTTTTACGCGTTCCTCTTTGTGGCCAGAGAATTTTGGCCATGCCAAACCGCGCTTTACCCATAGCCGAACGCCCCTCTTCTTGGCACTTTTCGCCATCACAGGCAAACAGCACCTGGGCAAACTGCTTCTTTGCTTCTTTGCGCTTGCCTTGATGCAGATAGATCCAACCCAGCGCGGCAGACAAGCCTAGCTCTTGCCCTTTGTCCTGCGATATCGAGCTTCGCCCTTGGGACTTACGGGCCGAGAGTAAAAGTTTTTCCGCTCGTTCGAATTGCCCCAGATGGCTAAGCAAGAAGCCTAAGTTGATCTGGGTGTCAACCACATAGCTGTGCGCGGGGCCAAAAGATTTGATCCAGATGCGCAGGGTTCGTTCGAAGCGCAAAATGGCTTGCTGGTATTCGCCCTTTTCAAACAGGATGCCGGCAATATTCGCTTCTGAGTAGCCCACATGAAGATGATCCGCGGCCAAGACCTGCTGCCGGATGGCCAAGGCTTTTTCATGGTGGGCAAGCGCCCGATCCCGGTCTCCCTTTCCATTGTAGGCCGTGCCCATATTGTTAAAACAGCTGGCCACCATCGGATGTTGGGAGCCCAGAGTTTTTTGTAACATCTTCATGGCCCGGGCTTGGTGCTCCAGGGCCAAATCATACTTGCCTTGGCCCTTGTATACATTGGCAATATTGAGGTGGGCAGAAGCCACCGAGATGTCTTCCGCCCCGAGAATCTCCCTCCTCATCCGCAAGGCTAGATGATAATGTGCAAGCGCTTGGTCGTATTTCTGCTCGGCCCAATATAGGTTCCCCATGTTGTTGTTCCAATTGGCCAGCAGCACGCCCTTGGCGCGCAGGTGCTTAATGACTGCTTCGGCGTGGGCGGCAATCTGCCGGGCTTCGTCAAAACGTCGCAGTCTAAACCCCAGGATTGAGATCAGCCAATTCAAAGACTGGGCTCGAATCTCGTCATGGCCAGCTGCGACCGCGAGCAGCCAGGATCTTCTCATATGCGTTTCGGATTCGCGAAACTGTCCGCTTCGATAGGCAAGAATACCAAGCTGATGCATTGCTTCGGCCAACACGGGTTTGTAGGCGCTCTTCTCCGCCTGGACTTGCAAGCGCTCGGCCAAACGGAGGCCCTCTTGGTATTTACCAACTTTCTCCAAGGCGGTAACTTCGGCCAGTTGCTTTCGTATTTGCTTAACCTGGTCTCTGGTTTTCGGATCCTCGGGCGGTGCCACCGCGGCCATCAAGGCTTCAGTGTCCGAGCAACGGTCGAGCCGACCGAGACCTAGACAGGCCGGCACCGCCTTGTTCATGACGCCCACATCCGCCTTGGCCGTAAACAATTGAATCAGGGAATTCATCTCGTTGCGGCGCTGGTCCAAACAGCTCATTCTGAGATCCAGCAATTTTTCCGACTGCGTTCCCTGCACGTGGGTCGCTTCGCAAGCCTGGGTATGCATATCCACCCATTGCCGAACGCGTTCATCCAGTATTTTCTGAACCTTTTCGAAGGTGGTCTGGGCATGGGACCGACCGGTGGCCATAAATGTCTGCTTGACTTGTTTCGCTACTTGCAAGTCCCATACGCCTACCAAGTTTTCTTCCGCGTTCTGACAAAACCGCGCCCCTTTGCCCAGCCCATGTTTCAAACCCAACACCGAGATCAGCACCGCCAAGGCAACGATTCCGACAAGGCCCGCCGCTTTGAAGCGCCGGCGCCGTTTGACCGTGGGGTCGTCAGCCAAAGCCATGAGCAGATCCTGCATGGAGGCATGCCGGTCATCGCGTCCATAGGAAAGCCCGCGGACAATCACCGCGTCAAGCCACTTGGGAACCTTGCCCCCCTCGGGTCGCAGCAGCCGGCCGTTTTTCATACGCATGCGCAAACTGGAAATGCTTTTGCCTTGGTATGGTTTCTCTCCATAGAGGGACTCAAACAAGGTCAGGCAAAAGCCAAACTGGTCGGAAGCCTCGCCGGCAGGTCTTCTATGCAACTGCTCGGGTGACATGTAGCCAACCGTGCCCATCAGGGATCCGGCCTGGGTAAATGACTCCGACAACAGATTGGCCACGGAATCTCCGGACAAGCTGACCGAAGCAGAGGATTCCGATGAATTCAATGGTATCTCTTGGGAATCCGAGCTTTCCGGCATGGGGTCTTGCGCATCGGTGGCCCGGGCCAGGCCGAAATCTAGCACCATGACCCGCCCATCATTGCCAACCATCACGTTGGCCGGCTTGAAATCCCGATGCACAATGCCGGCCTGGTGGGCAGCCTGCAAGCCGCGACCTGCCGCCATCAGGATTTGCAGTTTCTCCGCTTGGCTGGGCTGGGTCTCGGCCTGCCATTGCCGATAGTTACGCCCCTCGACAAACTCCATGGCGATGAAAATCGAGTTCTGATAAGCACCCACATCGAAAACGCTGACCACATTGGGGTGGCTCAATTGGGCCAAGGCCTGCGCTTCTCTCAGCATGCGATTGCGGTTGCGCTTGACCTCCTCGGCGCCTTGTTCCCCCTCCCGCGCCGGGCTAAGAATCTTCAAGGCCACCGGGCGGTTGAGCTCCGGATCGAAGGCCTGATACACGGCGCCCATCCCGCCCGCGTCGACAAAATCGATCACTACGTAACGCCCAACAATAGCCCCCCGGGCCAGGTTCTGCTTGATCTCATCCCCACTCGAAAGAGTAAAAGATCCAGAATC
>JAUVBB010000351.1 GCA_030591445.1 Deltaproteobacteria bacterium
ACCTTCGAGCCACTCTAAGACCTCGCGCACCGCAGCGCTCGATTCGGGAGCCGCAGCGCTCGATTCGGGAGCCGTGCTCGACAAGCAATGACTTTGGCATCCAGCCGGCCATGAAGCCACTTCCGGACCCGGTCGATAAACAACTGCTAGCTTTTTCATTGGCTGTCTCCGGGCGGCAAGGGCGTCGCGAAAGCAATTCCCCGCATGCGATTTCGGCTCAGAAAATCCGGCAGCGGTTCGGCCACCACCGCGCCGGCCGATTTCGACGCATGGCTAAGCCAGATTTGCTGGTCGGCCGCATGGGAAAACAACAAACCGGTATGGAAAAAATCGAGCCGGGCGCGCACCGAGGCAAAAGCTACGATGGCACCTTCATCAATGCGCCTTCGCGCCTGCGCCAGCTTTGATTTGGGCACCACCTGCAAGCGCCGGCGACGGACCGGCAAGCCGGCCAATGTCCCCAGCATAGTGTCAATGCCGTGCGCGCCTTGGCCCCGGGTTCGATTCTTGATGGCGCCGCGAAGAGCATTTTCTCTCATCCAGTCCGAAAAATAGTGCAGCCGATTCGCCCAGTTCACCTTTCCCTGCCGATAGCGAGTACAACGGAGTTCAGACTGAAATTGAGAAAAGGTTCGGCTCCGAGCTAGAGCCAACACGCTCTCGACCCAGGTGACACAATCGAAGGCAGTCAAATCGATCAGCAATTGCTCCGACTGGCGCGGGCCGCCGCCCAGGGGATGAGCGCTATAGGGTCGCCCCGTCAAAGCCTCGGCCAATCGACGCATGCGCACGCCCATTCGCGCCTCCTGGGCCACCAGAAGGTGTAAGGATTTGATGTTTTTACGATTTAACTCGCCCATCACTCTCTTCCCGGGAGTGGGTATAGACCCACCATAGCAAACAGGGCCAAAACTAGAAAGCCTTGCCACCCAGGGGCCAGACGTGGTAGCAATCATCGGCTCTAGCAAGGAGGCCTGACATGTGGGTTCCTCTTCTCACGGCAGTTGCGGTCACATTTTTCATTCTATTTGTCATTGCGCTTATGGTCGTAATGCGACGGGCGGGGCGCATGCAAGCGCTTTTGGTCCAGCATCAAGACGACCTGCGTGAACAGCAGGCTTTGACCGAACGCCTGGAAAAAAAGTGCCAACAGGCGGTTCAGACGGCCAGCCAGTTGGACAAAGCCCGCGAAGAGGCCAAGAAGGCCAAAAAGAAGACTTTCGACCGGGAGAAATCCGGGCGTGAACTGGCCCAACCGGCCCGGGAAGCTGAACTCAACCGCATGCAGGAACAAGCGATGGACGAGCTACGGACCAAGCTGGGTGCGGCAAAGCAAGATGCCCAAGAGGCAAAACAAGCACTTAGCGAAGGGTCGAAAAAGACCGAAAAGCTGGAAACCGAACTTACCCAGCTGAAAGACCAACTGGCCAGCAAGAAAGAAGCTAGCCCCAAGCCCCAGAAAATAGACAAGACGCGCGAGCAAAAACTCGACCAGGAAAACCGCACCATGAAAAAACAACTCGAGACCGCCCGCCGCAAGAGCCGTACCGATCGGCAAGTCTATATGGTCACCAACAGCAAGCTGGAACTGGCCATCGAGAAAGTAAGCGCCTTACAAAACGCACTCGATACCATCCGAGCGGCCCAGGACAAAGCCGCCGAACCCGCCCACAGCCAGGAGTCAACCGTCAACTAGGCCCATTCCTCCGCCAGTCGCTTTTCTTCCCGCCCCGAACCAGCTCTGCTACAATAAGAAATCATCCCATTGATTTAGCAATGCGGGGCGCATGCGATATGTCCGAGCGGAAACGGAGCGCGCAAGAACAATTACAAGCAGGAGACCGGGTAAGCCGCTTCCTGATCCTGGAACGAATCGGCCAAGGTGGGATGGGCGTGGTCTACCAAGCCTACGATCCCGAGCTGGATCGGCGGGTCGCCTTGAAGTTGCTACCGGTGGGCCACGAAGATTCCGTCGACTTCGAGCACAATCGACAGCGCCTGCTCCGCGAGGCCAAGGCCTTGGCGCAACTGGCTCATCCCAACGTGGTGCCGGCTTTCGACCTAGGAACTTTCGGCGAAAACGTTTTTGTGGCCATGGAGATGGTGGCCGGGAAAACGCTCCGCGAGTGGATCAAGACCGAACAGCCTACGGTCTGGGAAAAAGTAGACGCTCTGTTGGCCGCCGGCCGTGGCATTGCCGCCGCCCACAAAGTGGGCCTGATCCACCGGGACATCAAACCGGACAATATCATTGTCGGCGACGACGGCCGGGCGCGGGTACTGGATTTCGGCCTGGCCCGCACCGCGCTGATAGAGCAGGATTCCGATGGATCCGATTTTGAATCCAACTCTGATGCCATGGAAGGCAACCGCCAGAACTCCTTGGGCGCGGCCATTACCCGCGACAGTCGCATTTTGGGCACGCCGGGATACCTGGCCCCGGAGCAGTATCGGGGCCAGGGTGCGGATGAACTCGCTGATCAGTACAGTTTCTCGGTAACCATGTATGAGGCCCTGTTTGGGCAAAAACCGATCGAAGAGACCCATGCCATGAAGCTCAGAACCATGGTTTGTGCCGGCCGCTTCGATCCCCTGCCCCCCTCGGCCAGGGTGCCGGCACACTACCGCCGGATAGTTTTTCGCGGGTTGTCGCTGGCCAAAGACAAGCGCTACCCTTCCATGACCGAGCTACTGGCAGAATTGGCCAAAGACCCCCGCCAGCGCCGGCGACGGCTGTGGCTGGTGATGGCGGTCCTGGTTTTGGTGGTCATATCCTTTTTCGGGGCCTATGCCCTCCAAGCCCAAAGGCAACAAAAGTGCGCCGGCGCGGCCGACAAACTCATCGGGGTGTGGGATGAACCCATCAAGCAGCAGGTCAAAGCCGCCTTTCTCCGCACCGGACGGCCCTATGCCCAAGAAACATTTATCCGCGTGGAGCGAGGCTTGAGCGAGCGCTCCCGGCAATGGGTAAGCATGCACACCGAAGCCTGTGAAGCCACCCACCTGCGCGGAGAACAATCGACAGATCTGTTGGACAAACGGATGCAATGCCTCAAGCGGCAGCTATCGGCACAAAAGGCCCTGATCGAACTCTTTGTCCACCGAACGGACGGGGAAGTCCTGGATCGATCTATCCAAGCAGTGGCCGGACTGGGTCGGCTAATCCTTTGCGCGGACACCAGCGCACTAACCACACCTATTCAAACACCGGACAATCCCGCCCTGCGCGTGCAGGTGAGTCGTTTGCGGCAAGGTATCGACAAGGCCGGCGCACTGCTTAAGGCAGGAAAGTATGCAGACGGCCTCCAAGAGCTGAACGCGGACGCCGACGATTTTCTTGCGGTCGCTTACCCTCCCTTGCAGGCCGAGTTTCTGCTCCTGCGCGGCTCACTGCTGTTGAAAACCGGAGAATGGGGACCGGCCGAAAGCGACCTGCGCCGCGCGGTGGTGATGGCAGCGGCCAGCCAATACGATCGCGCGCTAGCACGCGCCAAGCTCATCTTGATCGAAGTGTTGGGCACCGAACAGGGCCGCTACCCGGAAGCACGCGAAGCCGCTCATTCTGCCCAAGCAAGCATCTTGCGGGGCGGCGGCGATCCTGAGCTGATGACTGAGTATCACAATAACCTCGGCATTTTGTTGTGGCGCTGCGGCAAGCTCGACCAGGCGCGCGAGTCCCTGCAGCAGGCTTTGCAGATCTTGAAAACCAAGCTCAAATCCAAGCAGCTCATGTTGGCCCGAACGCTCAACAACCTCGCCAACGTGATCTCGGATCAAGAGCAGTTCGAACAAGCCCAGGTCTATCTGCAACGATCACTGGCTCTCTTTGCGCAGTCACTCGGCCCAGCCCATCCGACGGTGGGCATCACCCTGAACAACTTGGGTACCTTGGCTCGATCCCTGAATAACATTCAGGCCGCCGTCCAATATTATCGGCGTACCCTGGCCATCTGGGAGTCGGCGTTGGGACCCGATCATCCATTGGTGGGCACCGTGCTGTGCAATCTTGGCAATTCCTTGCGAGATCAGAAAGAATTCGACCCGGCCTGGGCGATGTACCAAAGAGCCCTGGCCATTTGGCAAAAGAAATACCCGCCTGATCATCCAGACATAGCCTATGCCCACAACCAAATGGCCATCTTGCTCTTCCGCCAAAAGAAATTTCGCGTGGCTCGGCAACACTTCGCCCAAGCTTTGGCCATTTTGGAAAGAGGCAGTAAGCTCGGGCGATTAGAGGCTTTTCAGTCCCTGAACGGCATTGGCGGATGTCTACTCGAGCTCGGCGAGTACGGCCCCGCCCAGGTCACCTTCGAACGAACGCTGGCCCTGCTGGCCCGGGGCCAGTTTCCCAAAACCAGGGTTGCGGAAGCCAAATTCAATCTGGCCAAAACATTGTGGTTGGGCGGCCAAAACCGCAAGCGAGCCTTGGCGCTGGCCCAACAGGCACGGGCCATATTTGTCGAGGCTGGGGATCTAGAAAAAGAAGGTCTAAAAAAAGTCGACGACTGGCTCAAGAACCGGAGGAAGCGTTGACCAGCTCCCGGGATCCAAACGCCGATTTGCTCACCGGTGAAGTCGGCCTGACCGCCGACGGAACCGAGATCGATCCGGGCGCCAAAGACGCAATTGCGGAGAGCGAAGAGCCTACCCTCAAGCGCGGCGACACCGTGGGCCGTTACTTGATCGCTGACCGTATTGGCAAGGGCGGCATGGGGGAAGTGTACCAAGCCTTTGATCCGGATCTCAATCGGCCGGTGGCACTGAAGCTGCTGACGGCAAAAAGAACCGCGCAAGACGAACGCAGCCAGGCCAACCTGAACCGCTCTCGCCTGCTCCGCGAAGCACAGGCACTGGCCCAGTTGGCCCATCCCCACGTAGTGACTGTCTATGATGTGGGTCTCTTTGCCGAGGCGGTCTTTATGGCCATGGAATTCGTCGATGGCCTTACCCTCAAGGAATGGCTAAACGAGCAAGCGCGAAGCATTGCTGAGATCATGGCCGTCATGCAGGCCGCTGGCGAGGGTTTGATAGCAGCCCATCGGGTGGGCATTGTCCACCGGGATTTCAAACCGGCCAATATCATCCTGGGCACCGATGGCCGGGTGCGGGTGCTGGACTTTGGTTTGGCCCGGGCGGTGGAGCCCGAATCAACCGGGCTATCCCTCCCCGATGACAGCCAAGAGCCGTCAGGAGAATCCTTGGCCGAGCGACTCGACTCGGAGCAGATGGACAGTTCCGGCAGCCTGTTGGCTTCTTCCTTGACCTTGGCCGGTTCTATTGTGGGCACGCCCCGCTACATGGCCCCCGAGCAACATTTGGGCGAAGTCACCGATGAGCGCTCCGATCAGTTCTCTTTCTGCGTGGTACTCTTCGAAGCCCTTTACGATCAACGACCGTTTCCCGGTAAAACTCTGCGGCAATTTGTCATTAACGTGACCCGGGGCAAACTCTCGGAGCCAACCAATAGTAAAAAGGTTCCGGCTTGGATGGATCAGGTGCTGCGGCGCGGGCTGAATCCCGACCCCGCGCGGCGCTATCCATCCCTGGCGGATCTGCTGCACGCACTCAGCCACGACCCCGATCAGGCCCGGCGCGAGACCCGGGCGCGGCACCGGCGCTGGTTTATCTTTTCGGTGCTCGGTTTTCTGATCGTTTTCGTCGGCATTTTCGGAATTTGGTACGGAGCCACTCAGGGCACCCGCCTGTGCGCGGGCACCGACAAACTGCTGGTGGGGGTCTGGGACGATAAGATCCGACAAGGAGTCCATGCCAGCTTCCTGGCCACCGGCCGATCCTATGCCCAAGACACCTTTGATCGGGTAGCTCTGGTCCTCGATCAAGAGACCGCGGCCTGGCAGTCGATGCGGGTGGCTGCCTGCCAGGCAACCCACGTGCATGGAAGCCAATCGGCCCGATTGCTGGATCTGCGCATGGCTTGTTTGGATCGACAACTTTCCAAGCTCAAAGCCCTGACCCGCTTGTTTGTTTCGCGCGTTGATGGAAAAATTTTGCAACGCGCAGTGTCGGCAGTTCTGTCTCTGCCCAGCTTACAACACTGCGCCAATCCGAAAGCGCTCCTGGCAGCTTATCCGCCGCCATCGGATCCATCCTTACGAGCGAAGATAGAACAATCCTATCAACGTCTCGACCAAATCACGGCCCTGGAAAAATCGGGCCAGATTCAAGAAGGCGTCAAACTCGCGGTCGACATCGAGCAAGAAACCCAGGCCTTGGCTTATCCACCGCTGCAGGCCAAGGCCCTGGCTTTGCTCGGCCGTCTGCAATCAAGTGCCGGGCAGGCAAGCCAGGCCGAACGTAGTTTGCGCGGCGCGCTGCTGTTGGCGGCAGAAGCCAAAGACGATCGGGTGCTGGCCCAGGTATTGGCCGAGTTGATTTTTGTGGTGGGCTACAAATTAGCGCGTTACCCCGAAGCCTGGACCCTGGAACCGGTGGCCGCGGCCGCGGTCATGCGGGCCGGTAATCCCGCCGAGCTTAGAGCCGATGTATTCAACCGCCTGGGCATTGTGTTTAGGGTGCAAGGTAAATACGATCAGGCCATCGCCTATTTTCAAACCGCCTTGGACCTGTATCAAGAATCGGCGCAACCCAAGCTCACCAAAATCGCGCCCACGCTCAACGAGTTGGGTATCGTCTATCGCAAAAAAGGAGATCTGGATCGCGCCTTGACATTCTATCGGCGCTGCCTGGATCGAGAAATTGCGGCCCTGGGTCCAAGACACCCGAATGTCGGCTATGCGCTCAACAACCTGGGCAATGTTTTTTTCATGAAGAAGGAGTACCATCGAGCGATGGAGAACTACCAAAAGGTAGTGGCCATCTGGGAGATGTCCCTGGGCGCCCAACACCCCGATCTGGCTTTGGTCTTAAACAATTTGGCCAGTGTTTTGCATCTGAAACAACAATACCAGGAAGCCGAGCAACTCTCCTTGCGCTCACTGGCCATCCGGCGGCAAAGCCTCGGCTCCAGTCATCCGGCGGTGGCCTCCAGCCTGTCCACCCTGGGCGGCATTTGCCAGGCCACTGGCCGATTTGACCAGGCCATCACCCACTACCAGCAGGCTTTGGCTATTCTGGAGGCAGTGCATGGCCCTCGGCATCCGGAACTGACCGAAGTGCTCGAGGGCTTGGCAGGCTGTTTTGTCGACACCGGTAAAACAGAATCGGCCTTGGCCCTACGCCAACGCATACAGGCCATTGGCAAAAGCCAATTGGCGAAGAAGCAAGAAGCACTTTGAGCCATTCGCTGGCTTGTGCTACCTTTTAACAGATCGTTTCTTTAGCTTGGTGGCTTGAAATGCGAAAAATTCGCCGACTGTGTTCTCTTGCTTTTCTGTCTGCGGCAGTGGCCCTGCCTGCGGCTGCTTCCCCGTCTTTGCCCGCACCCGAACCCGAGGTGGTGATCGGCATCCAATTTCGCCCCTTGCTCAACACCCTGCAAGCGGTGGTGGACGACCCGCTGCTGGATGGCGCCCGGGTCGGTATTCAAGTCACGCGCATGAGCACCGGCGAGACTCTCTTTGCCCACCAACCCGACTTATTGATCAACCCGGCTTCGGTTACCAAAATGTTTACCACCGCCGCGGCCCTGTGCCTGCTGCATCCCAGTTACCGGTTTAAAACGGAGGTTCTGGCCCAATCGGAAGCCAGCGACGGCGTCATTCGTGGGCCACTGTATTTGAAAGGCTACGCCGACCCTTTTCTGGTCAACGAACGCCTGTTCCATTTGGCCACCGAGATCCGGGCGCTCGATATTCGGCGGGTGGACGGACCCATCATCCTGGACGATAGCTACTTTGATCAACAACGCCAAGGAC
>JAUVBB010000384.1 GCA_030591445.1 Deltaproteobacteria bacterium
AGTCTCTGTGCTGAATGCGCCGCCGGTTATCATAAAGACGGTCAGGTTAGCGAAGTGGATACCACTAGCACCCAAAGCTCCAGAGACTTCCGGGGCAGCTGTGATGACAGTGGCGGTGTGGTGGTGTGTTCTTGCGACGAGGGCTACGCCGGCGCCTACTGCGACGAATTTGCTGCGGTCTTCCATGAAAACGCCGCACAAGACGCCTGCACCAATGACCCCTGCGATCCCGACCCTTGTAGCGCGGAACACCAATTATGCGCGGTTGACGGAACTTGCGTTTGCGAAGCCGGCTACCAAGACTACGACCAGAACCTGAGTTGTTTGGCCGATTGTCAAACCGCACCATTGAACTGCTCCGGAAACGGACATTGCGTTGACACCAGCGGCCAAGCCATCTGTGAATGTGACCCAGGTTACAGTGGTGAGATTTGCGATGCTTGTGCCGGCGGCTATCATCTCGAAAACACTCTGTGTGTGGCCGACAGTGATTGCCTCGAAGCTTCGTGCTCCTATCGCGGGACCTGCGCTGACAGCACTGGGGTCGTGGTTTGTACTTGTGAGCTTGGCTATGCCGGGACCCATTGTGAGGTCTGTGACCGGGCCAAAGGCTACCACCTGAACACGGCCGGTGATGCCTGTACCAATGACCCTTGCGACCCCAACCCCTGCATCGGCTCTCATCAGTTTTGCAATGACCAGGGTGGTTGTGAGTGTACCAGCGGCTACCAGGACAACGATGATGATCAGGTATGCAGCGCCGATTGCGCCACCGCTGCCTTGACCTGCAATGCCCACGGTGATTGTGACGATGCCGACGGCTCTGTCGGTTGTGACTGTGAAACGGGCTATACCGGCGACTATTGTGAGAGTTGCTCTGCCGGTTATCATCGGGAATTGGGCTTGTGTGTGATTGATTATGACTGTCAATCCGATTCTTGCGCCTACCACGGCTCATGCGATGACGCCACCGGCATCGTCATCTGCGATTGTGACCCCGGCTATGAGGGCGACCATTGCGAAGACTGCGCTGCCGGCTATCACTGGGACACTACCGATAGCTTTTGTACCACCGATCCTTGCAACCCAGACCCCTGTACCGGCGCCAATGACCACTGTAGCGATGGCAACTGTATCTGTGATTCCGGTTACCAGGATGCCAATGTAAATGGCGAGTGCAATCCAAACTGCACCACCGCGCCCCCCGACTGCAGTCAGCATGGCAGTTGTTTCATCAACGACCAAGGACTGGTCGCCTGTCTCTGTGACGCGGCCTACACCGGCCCGGCCTGTGCCGCCTGCGCCGACGGCTACCACCTGGCCGCCGATGGGGTTACTTGCACCACTGAAGCCTGTGATCCCGATCCCTGCACCGGCGCCAATGATCACTGTGACAATGGCAACTGTATCTGTGATTCCGGCTACCAAGATGCCAATGTCAATGGCGAGTGCAATCCAAACTGCACCACCGCCAATCCCGATTGCGGACATGGCTCATGCATCATCAATACCGCGGGCCTAGTCGAATGCGATTGCGATATTGGCTATGACGGCGCGGATTGCCGCGATTGTGCCGACGGTTATCAAGACCACGATAGCAATACCCTTTGCGAGCCAACTTGTGCCGCCGTCGCTTTGTCCTGCCCAGCTTTCGAAATTTGCTTCGACGACAACGGCACCCCTCACTGCGACTCTCACTGTCTCTCGGCGGCAAACGATAGCGTAGCCTGCTACAGTGACGGCATCGACTGCACCGACGATATTTGCCAGGGCCTCAGCTGTCAGCATCCCATCAGCAGCGGCCAGTGTCAGATCGATGATGTTTGCTATGACACCGACGACAGCAATACCAACGGTTGCGGTACTTGCCAGCCCAGTGTCAGCCAAGTCGCTTGGCAAGCGGTAGGGACCGGTACCGCCTGTGGTACTGATGCTTGCGATCAGGTATGCGTAGGTTTGGGGTGCGATAGTCGCTGGTTTGAAGGTACTTGCTTTCCGTCGTCGATAAAGTGTTTTGACGACCGAATGACCGGAAAGACCTATTTTTGGGCCGGCCTTTGTGGAGACTGCGGCTGCACCGACAATCTGGCCGATGCCAAAGCCAGCTGTAGTGCCCAGTCGGCGCGGCTGCCCACCTTTGCGGAATACTTCGCGCTGACCGGGTCATCAGGATGTAGCACCATGGACTGTTCCTCAACCCCCAAGAAAATTGGCGTCGATCCCATTTTGAATGGGAGAATGCAAACCTATTCCGGTTACTGGACCAGCGAAAGAGAGGGTAGCGGACAGGCGATTATCGCCCTTACAACTGAAGGTACCATCACTGAGTCCTCCACTTTTTCCGATACCAATCTGATGCAGTATTTTTGCATCTACCCCAAATAAGCCCAGCTAAGGCGGGTCTTGGCTCTCTTTGGATCAAAGACTCTGATCGGCGCCGATGTCCCAGCCGGCCGCGGGCCGTGGGTCGCCATCGATATCGTTTGCGAAGGGTAGTTGTTCGTCGGCGGAGAGGTCGGCGCCGGTGTTTTTGAGTAAGGTGCCGCCAGCGGACAGATGAAAGTCAACCGCACTCTGGTCCGTGAAATCACTGGCACTGACGCCGGTGCAGCCATCGCTCAGGTTGCCCAGGGTGGCGCTGTCGTCGGCAGAGCAGTTGTGACTCGAGCCCACGGCGAAGCTGGCCGCGGGGTCAAAATCGTAATCGCTATTGCCGGCGGAGACGTTGTTGATCAGGGTGATTTGGGTGCCGATATGGTCGGCGACGTAGATCCCACGGTAGTTGCCAAAAAGAGTGTTGTTATAGATGTAAGCGGTCACCTCACCGGCGAGGAAGATGGCCGGCGCGTCGAACAGGCCCACCTGATAGATGACATTGTTCCAGATGCGCGCCACCGAGCCGATGTTGCTGACGCTGATCCCGGTTCCACCCACGCTGCTCGATCCCCAAAGGATACTGTTCGATAGCCAGAGATTGGTGGTGTCGGGCGCGCTGACGAGGGTGGCGGTCAAACTTTCCTCACCCAGCTTGGTGATCTGCAGCCCATCAATATGCAAGTACGGGGTGTCGAGGCGGAGTACATTTTGGTAATTCTCGGTGATGGTCATTTCCAGGGTATAGGCAGATTCGGTCCATTTGCCTTGGTGCCGCTGACTACTGCCAACCTCATGCGGTAGTACCGGCGTGAAAATCCGCAAGCGATGAGTGGCATCGGTGCCCCAATATTCGATTCTAACCGGCCCCAGGTCGATGGCGTCGCCATAGCAGGCGATGTTCCAAGCAAAATTGCGCGCGATCAGATCTTTGTCCTGGACGCTGTCAAAATCTTCCAAGAGATCGTCGAAACTGGTGTTCTCTTTGTTCTGGGCCGAGGTGGCGTTGGTCAAAGAGGTGTAAGCCCGGTAGATGGTCCAGGGCCCTTCGGTGGTGCCGGTGGGGAGGCCGCCGTCGGCGTTGGCCACCAGGTATTCGGTGGCTGAATCTCGTTCAAAAATGAAGGCCAGGGAATCGGCGGCAAGATCACCGTCGGAGTCGTATTGGATGACATCGCCTTGCCCGACATTGTCGGGTAGCGGGTTCGAAAAAATGGCGCTGTCGGCGGTAATGGTCAGGGTATTGCCCGCACCCGAGGCGAGGGCCGTGGTGTTTTGGGGTCCCACTGAACGGTAAATCTGAACCGGAACACTGCTACCTTGATCGCCGCCATCGATTTCAACATCGGCCCCGTCGGCATCGTCAGCGTCATCGCCCGGGTCAGCATCGTCGCCATCATCGACAACATCGCCATCATCGCCGGCGTCGGCTGGGTCGTTATCATCGACCGGGCCTGGGTCACCGCCATCGACGCCGGCGTCGGGCTCTTCTTCGGGCGCTTGGCTTTGACAGCGGCCATCAATGCAGAAGAGTCCGGCTTGGCATTCATCGCTCTGCTGGAAACAGGCTTGGCCATCGCCGCCGCGGCTGATGAAAAGGTCGCAGCCGGCCAGCAGGCTCATGGTGGCGAGAAAAAGGAAAAACTTGATTGCGCTGGGCAGGCAAGTCGTCATGCTACCACCGGCCTTGCAGTGAAAAGGTCAGGCCGCTGCCGTCGGGCAGCAGGGAGATCGATGGCTGGGTTTGATTGGGCGGAGAGGGGTCTTGGGCCCACAGGATGAGGCCGGTAGTGATCAGGGCTGTGCCCAGACCCAGGCCGGTCCACATGACCCCGCTCCAGGTGCGGCTGCTATCGCGATCGGTTGGATCTCCATTTTGGTCGTAATTGTCTCCCGCGCTCTGGGCCAGGTAAAAGGCCAGTCCGCTCAAGGCCAGGCAACCGGTTCCGCTCCACATGCTGACGTGGCCCCAGAGGGAGTGGGCAGAACTTGACGCCGCAATTATCGTTGTTGGCTGTTTTACCAAGCCGGCGTCGGTGAATAACTTACGCGTCAGTTCGGGCAAGGCGTCGAGCATGGCGTCCTGGCTACCACGGAATTTTTGGGCCACCGAAGCGGCCACCCGCATGCTTTCGACATTCATGATTTTCATGTTTAGTAAATAGGTCTCTCCAAACAGCCCCACATTGCCCAACAAGACCCAGCGCACGCCAAGGGCGCCGCCAATTTCGCCGATACAGGAGTCATCATCACAGCCGGCCAGTTTTTTCTGTTCTTCGAGGCGAAAGGCCGCCCGGATGTCGGTGGTGCCGATGACATGGAACTCGCCCAAGGATCGAATTTCGGTGGCCAACATGTCGCCCAGGGCTTCCATTTGCTCCTGGCTGATGCCCCCTTTGCTCTTGAATTCAAGCACCGCTATATCCGTTGGTGGTTTTGCCGATGCCGGAATCACCAGGGCCAGCAGGGTCAAGATCAAAGCTGTCAATCGCTCCATGCCGCCGACCTCCTATTGTGACAATACTTCCAAGATACGGGCAGCCCTCTGCATATGCAAGTTCCGGATGGATAGAAATGGCTTGCCAAAAATGAGCAGTCGATGTTATGTAACCATTCGAAAGTGGTCAATGTAGGGGATGAAACTATATTAAAGGAGATGGCCCATGCGAATTGTTTGGATCTTTTTGGCAGGCGCGCTGGTTTTTGGCTGTGCAACTGGAACGAGTCAAGTGACCCAGGAACAAGGTGAGAAGCCGATGGTAGATTCGACAGCCGCGGCCGAGGCTGAGTTGCGGCAATTCATTGACCATCATGTGGATAAGGTGGCGCCGCTGGAAAAAGAGATGAGCTTGGCCTATTGGGACGCGACCACCTTGGGCTCCAAAGAGAAATACCAAGGCCTGGCCGGGCTGGAAATACAGGTTCGCAAAGTCTACGCCAATACTAAGGAATATCGTCAGCTCAAGCGTTTGCGCACCGAGGGGCATATCAAAGACTCTTTGTTGCGCCGGCAACTCGATGTGCTGTATCTGGCCTACGAGGGCAACCAGATGGACCCCGTGTTGATGAAGCAGATCGTCGAGTTATCGACCGAGGTACAACAAGACTTTAATGAGTACCAAGGAACGGTCGATGGCAAGCAGGTGACCGACAACGACATCAGTGAAATTCTCGAGTCCGAGAAGAATTCGGATAAGCGCCGCAAAGCCTGGGAAGCCTACAAGTCTCGTGGGGCCATAGTGCGTGACAAAGTAGTGGCCCTGGTGAAATTGCGCAATGAAGCGGCCCGGCGCATTGGCTATCGCAATTTTTATGAGATGAGCTTGTACCAGCTCGAGCAAGATCCCAAAGAGCTGAAGCAAATCTTCGATGATTTGGCTCAGCAAACCGAAGGACCCTTTGCCCAAATCATGTTGCCGGTCAAGGGCAAACTGGCCAAGCACTTCGGCGTCCAGCCGGACCAGCTCATGCCCTGGCATTACACCGATCCCTTCTTCCAGCAGGCGCCGACCGTGGGCCAGGTGGATCTCGATACCCTGTTCAAGAACGTCGATCTAGAGCACTTAATTGGCGATTTTTTCAAGGATGCCGACATCGACCCCGCCAACATCTTGGCCCAGTCTGATTTGTACGAGAAAAAAGACAAGATGCCGCACGCCTACTGCATGCATGTAGATCGCAGCGGCGACGTACGCATTTTGGCCAACCTGCGCCCTTCGGAGAAATGGGCTTCGACCTTGCTGCACGAGATGGGCCATGCGGTCTACGATAAGTACATCGACCCCAATCTGCCTTGGTTGTTGCGCCAACCGTCGCATGCCTTTACCACCGAAGCGGTGGCCATGTTGTTCGGCCGTATGACTCGCAGCCCGGCCTGGTTGCAAGAACAGCTTGATCTTCCTCCGGAAAAAATCGCTGAGATATCGAGTGACCTGCGCTTTGCCGATCGCTTGGCCATGCTGGTTTTTGCTCGCTGGGCCTTGGTGGTGACCAATTTCGAGCGTCAGATGTATGCCAATCCCGATCAGGACCTGAACAAACTATGGTGGGATCTGAAAACCAAATACCAGATGCTCAACAGACCCCCCCAGCGCAATCAGCCCGACTGGGCCTCCAAGATTCACATCGCTGCTTTCCCAGTCTACTATCACAACTATATGTTGGGCGAGATGATGGCCAGCCAATTGCTCGACCACATGGCTACCAAAATCGTAAAAACCGACAAAATTGAAAACATCAGTTTTGCCGAACGCACCGAGCTGGGAAAATTCTTGATGGAAAAGGTGTTCAAACACGGCAAGAGTCTGACCTGGCAAGAGCTGGTGGTCCATGCCACCGGTGAATCCCTCTCCGCCAAAGCCTTCGCCAAGCAATTCCTGTAAAAGCACTTCCTGAAAAATAAACCAAATACTATTTATCTCCGAGTCGTTTTCAGACTGTCGATAAATGGAAATACAGAAGAAAAAAAGGCCGTCATCCCCGAAAAGTTTCTGTCGGTACCCTCCGGGCACCGTACAATAAAGGTGCCGTGCCATTTGGTCTAATGATTTATCACAACTCTGTTGCATTACTTTGCGACGTTTGGTTTATTATCTTCATGAAAACAAATGCGAAAATCAATCGTCTGGTAATTGAGAAGGAGTTTGACGAGTGTGATTTGTCGGACC
>JAUVBB010000559.1 GCA_030591445.1 Deltaproteobacteria bacterium
CACCAAACTTACGGTAACGGTGCCCATTTGGATGATATGCACCACCCCAAACGGGTGTTCAGGTCAACATACCGACTTTCAGTTCAAAATGGCGGAACAAAGTTTTGCCCACTTGATGGACGAAGGCGGCACCTGCTCGGGTGATAGCGGCGGTCCCGCATTTTTTATTCGGGACGGCAAAGAGTATGTTGGTGGTATCGCGTCCTGGGGCATGAAAAACACATCAACCGGCGAATGTGTAAACTACGCGTCCCACACCAAAGTAGATGCCTACGAGACCTGGATCAACGACTTCATCGGCTCATTTACGCTCGATGGCCAATCTTGCACCAATCCGGCCCAATGCCTTTCTGGCTACTGTATCGAGGGCATTTGCTGTGAAAACGCTTGTGACGCCGATTGCATGACCTGCAACTCGGGCAAAACACCTGGCCTCTGTATAGCAGCGCCCGATGAGACGCCTTGTCCCGACAGCGATCCTTGCGATGGCACCGAGACCTGCGTGGGCGGAGCTTGCATTGGCGAAGGCACGCCACCAGGCTGTGAATCTCCTTTTGCCTGCAAAGAAGGCAGCTGTCAGCCAGGTACCGGGTGTGTATACACGCCCATCGCCGACGGAATCGTGTGCACCAACCACGACATTTGTGACGGTGATGATGAGTGCCAGAGCGGCGAATGCTCGCCGATCGCCGCCGGCCTCGACTGTGACGACGGCAATCCATGCACCCAAGATAGCTGCCATGCCGTCAACGGCTGCCAAAGCGTCAATGAGGCAGACGGCACTTCTTGTGTCGATGACGATCTTTGCAACGGCGAAGAGAGCTGCCTCGACGGCGAGTGTTTGGCCGACCAGGCGCTCGACTGCGACGACAAGAACGAATGCACCATCGACAGTTGCAGTCCCGACAAGGGCTGTGCCCACGATCAGATGTCCGATGGCACCGAGTGCGGCGACTGCATGATCTGCAGTAGCGGCCTCTGCCTGCCCGACGAATGCGGCGGGGGCGGATGTGCCACCGGTCCCGGTACTCCCGCTTTTTCCTGGACCATGGCCTTGCTGCTTGCCGCTTATATTTCGATGAGGAAAAGGAAAAAATAGTGATCCCAAGAGCGAGCTTGTTCTGGGGGGGCCTCGTTCTATTTGCTTCCCTGAGCGCCTGTCAACCCAAAGGCAGCATCAAACCAAACTGGCTTAGCGGCCAAGCACACCCTCGTTTTTCGGCCGAGCACTTTCTTTTGGGCAAGGCCATGGCCGACAGCCATCAAAAAGCCTCCCAGGCAGCTATCGAGGATCTGCAGCAAAATTTTCTGGCCCAGCTGGCGAATCTGGAGGCAAGGAATCAGCCCGATTGGCCGGTCGCTAGAGCGGTCTACCAAGAAGATCATTGGGTGGGCCCGGGGGGCAACCCTGAGCTGCCGCAACATGGTGTCATTGCCGCTCTGCCCAAACAGGTTCTTTTCGACGCATTGGCCACCCGACTCGATACGAATGCCAAGCGGATAAGCGATGCTCAGAAGGCCGCCCACAAAGCCATGGGCGACGAACGAGACCCCTACCAGGCCTTGTTGCGGTATATCCAAACCTGGCAATGGCAAGGTGCCTGGATCCGTGACCATGCCTGGATGTCCGCCCTGTCGCCAAAATTTGCCAGCGACCGGTATTCTGGCCTGCAGAAGCTCAGTGACGATGAAATCAAAAAATGGAGCGCCTCTCTGTCTTTGCGCGTCTTGCGCGGTGACGGCCAACGCGTGGATGCTGATGGCAAAATTTCGCAAGCTCTGCTGATTGGTGCCTACCAAAACCTGGCTTCCGGCCCCTTTCCCCTGGCCGACATCCCCATGCTTGCGCTCGCCAACCCAGATTCCAATTTTCCCGGGACCCGGGCCCGCAGTTCAGAGCTAGGCACTGCCACTTTTTCCATGGGAGTGGTCCCGACAGAGGGTTTGAGTGAAGGAAAAATAAAGATTGGCGTAGATACCGATACGGTCCTGGCCGATGCCGGTTTTGACCCCAGCGACAGCCGGTTCTCCTCTTTGACCAAACTTCTGCAGGCAGTCAAGGTCGAGCTACCTTACTTTGTCCGTGGGCAAGACTTCCCTAGGGTCCTGATATGGATTGAGGAGCGCCAATTCGGTCAACCGCAAGCCTCCTCCCCTTTGGCCGCCAAAATTGGAAAGTTTCTTGCCGCCAAGGGCTACCAGCTAATTGAGTCCGCCAGTGTGGCCGATGACCTGGCCATGGTGGATACCCTGGAAGAGATTCCGGCCGCGGTCAAAGAACAGGCCGATCTGGTGATTTACGGCACCATGGATTCAGAGCTAAGCAAAGTGGTCAACAAGCGCTTCATGTTTTGCCAGGCCAGGGGGCAAATTTTGGCAGTGCAAACCGCGGATGGCCGCCTTTTGCACCAGCAGGAACTTACCACCCAGGGAGCCGGCCAGGATGAATATGCCGCCTGCCAACGAGCCTTTGATGCTGCGGTCAACGAGGCATTGGCCAAGCTCTTGCCCAACATTCAGACCCAAACCAAAGAACCATAGCTCGCCTACAAAATAAATTTTGCTTGAAATGAGGCAGGTAAAAAAGCTATCCAGACTCCGTGGACAGACAAGTTTGTCTTGCCACGGCAGTCAAACCCAAACAGTTTCGCAATCAGGGATGGGAGCCATGAACGTCAGCCTAGATCAAATTCGCACCGATATCGTAGAATCGCTAGCCACTCTGACCGGCCTGGAGGCCTCGGGCATCCGGGATCAAGACCGCCTACTCGAAGACATGGGTCTGGATTCCCTACAAAGCATGGAGCTGCTGACCGGAATCACCGACAAATACAATCTCGACCTGGAGCTAGAAGAAATCATGGAAATCGAGACCGTCGGCGCCCTCATCACCGAACTCCACAAATTCATCCAAGCCGCCTAAAGCTCTGTCGAGTCCGATCATAGGTTACAGTTAGGTCGGCGATCCAAATGCAGACATCTCATGCCTGGCTTTTTGAGAAAGCAATTTGTTCTTTTTTGCCAATCTCGGATATGATCACGTCCATACACTGAAGAGAGAGCAAGCGCCTCGCAGGGGAGGGCTGATTTGGTCCGGTCTAAAGCAAAAGCTGTTTTCGGGCAAGATTCTCATCCGTCGAAAAAAGCAAAACATCAAACTGTTTCACTGCTATTTACCGACATGGTGGGATCGACCAAGCTCTACCAAGAACGCGGGGATGCTGGTGCATTGCTCTTGGTTCAGAAGCACTTTGAGATTCTCAGGGCCGAGGTTGAAAAGCATAAGGGTCGTGTTCTAAAGGCTGTTGGCGATGCCCTGATGATTGTGTTTCCCAAACCCAAGGCTGCGCTCACTTGCGCCGTCGCCATGCAGAGGTCCATCCAAAGATACAACCAGGGGGCGGCGACCGCAGACCGGATCCATATTCGTATTGGCGCTCACACGGGCGAAGCGCTGCTGGAAGAGACGGACGTTTTTGGGGACGCGGTCATCGTTACTTCCAAAATTGAACACTTAGCCCAGGGCGATGAGATTCTGGCTTCGCGGGCAAGCTGGGAGAAAGCCCGTGGTTTGGATGTCGAGACCGAGTCGATAGCAGATCTAGAAATCGAAGGAGAGGTGCGAACCGGGCCGGTGGTGCGGATTCTCTGGG
>JAUVBB010000137.1 GCA_030591445.1 Deltaproteobacteria bacterium
GCGAATGGCCTGAAGATCGCGGGGCAGTCGTCCGCGGGCGCCGGTGAGCAAGGGATAGGCTTTGAGCGAGCGCAACATGGCATCGACCTGATCTTCTTTGAAGGGTACCACGCGCAGAGCGGCATCTTTGAGGACTTCCACGTAAATGCCACCTACCCCGGCCAATACTACCGGTCCGAAAACCGGGTCTCTCTTGGCACCCAGGATGATCTCGGTGCCACCTTCGACCATGGGTTGGACCAAGACTTTGACCGCGCCGCTCACGCCGGCACCGCGGGCGGCCTGGGCAATTTTTTCATAGCCGCGCCGAACCGCGTCTTTGCCCTCCAAGCCTACGATCACCCCACCGATATCCGTCTTGTGTGAGACTTCGGAGGCCACTAGTTTTAAAACAACGGCTTGGCCCAACGCCGCGGCCGCGGACGCGGCCTGGTCGGCACTTTCGGCCACTTGGAAATCTGGCACCTGCAGACCGGCTGCCGCCAGAATCTCCAATCCTTCGGGCAGGAGGACCGGCCGGTTCTCTTGCCGGCATTGCTTCAAAATGCTTTCGATTTTTTCCTTTTGCAGCGAGGTAGTGTCGATGGACGGTTCTGCGCTGGCCTGGTGGCGATAGTCCCGATGCAAGGCCAAGGCGGCGACGGCATCTTCGGGAGCGGTAAAGACCGGATGGGGCAGGCTGCGGCGCAATCGGGTCAATTCCTCACCATCGGTGAACACACAGGTGGCCAGCGGTTTTCCGTGCGCGAAGGAGAACTCTTCCAGTTTTTTCAAAAAGGCGCGGGAGTGTTCCCGTTCTTGTTCCAGGGCAGAAATGTAGGTGTGCAGAAAGATGGCTCCGTCGACATCGTCGAGCGCGAGGGTCTCGTCCACAATCCGGCTGTAGACCTCCAGATCAAACAAGTCACCCAGGTCGAGTGGGTTGGTTAGCCGGATGACCTTGGCTCGGAAGTGTTTTTCGATCTCGCGCAGAAAGGGTTCGGGGAATTTGGTGAGCGCGAAGCCGGCCTTCTCACAGGCGTCGGCGGCAATAACCGCATGGCCGCCCGAACGCGAAATAACTGCCACCCGGTTGCCGTTCATTTTGGGCAGGGGCAGGATCTTGAGGAAGTTGACCAAGGTGTCGGATTCGACAAAGCGGGCAATGCCCGCCTGTTTGAGTGCGGCGCTGACCACCGCGTCGTCTCCTCCCAAGGCCGATGTGTGTGAAAGGGCAATCTCCTGGGCCAGTTGGCCCACGTTGGATTTATGCAGCAAGATAGGCTTGTCGGTGCGCCGGGCAATGCTCATCAAGCGGCGGCCATCGCGAATGCCCTCCAGGTACATGCAAATAATGTCGGTTTGATCGTCATCGACCAGGTAGTCGAGCAGATCGCACTCGTCGACGTTGAGCTTGTTACCGATGGAGGCGAACTTGGCCAGCCCCAAATTTTCGCTGCCCAGAACGTTTAGATAATCCAGGCCCACGCCGCCACTCTGGGTGATAATGGAGATGCGACCCCGGCTGAAAACGTCCTTGAGGCCAGTGAAAGGCACCGCCAGCCCGTTGTACAGGTTGATGGCGCCGATACAATTGGGCCCGATAAAGCGAATGTCGTATTTCTTGGCGATGGCCACCAAACGGTCTTCTACGGCCTGGCCTTCCGGCCCCAACTCGGAGAAACCGGCGCTTTCAATGATGGCCCGGCGGATTCCCTTTTGGCCGCATTCTTCCAGCACGTCGGGGACAAAGCGCGCCGGAACCAGAATGACCGCCAGATCCACTTGATCCGGGATATCAGCCACGGCCTTGAAAATTCGTCGGCCCAGGGCGGTGCCTCCCTTGGGTCCTACCAGATAGAAGATACCGTTGAAATTGAATTCCTGCAGGTTTTGCGCAATGACCCGGCCCAGGTTGTGGTCCGAGGACGAAACACCCACCACGGCGACGCTACGCGGATGGAAGAAGAGATCCATGATTTTCCTCCTCATTTCTTGAACAGTTGATCCAGGTTCTGCATTGCCTCGCTACGCCGCGAAGCGGAACTCTTGCCTTGGCCCCTGTCTTGTTTACGAAGACTCAGCGACAGGCGCTTTTGCTGATTGTCTATCTCGAGTACCCGAACGCGAACCCTTTGTCCAACTTGTACTACCTCACTGGGATGGCGGACAAAGTGATCGGCTAGTTCCGACAAGTGAATTAATCCTTGGCTACCCAGCCCCAATTCCACGAAGGCGCCGAAATGGGTCAGGTTGGCGATCGAGCCGGTTAGCTCCATGCCGGGCTTGAGGTCGGACCATTCTCTTAGCATCGGTCGCAGGTCCTGTCCGCGGGCTACCGGCCTTGATTTCTTTCCGTTTGTTCTGTCCCAGCATGCCACGGCGCGGGCGTCGGCCAAAGCCGCATGCAGTCGCGTTGGATCCACCTGATCCAGATACTCACCCAGACCCAGCTCGTCTGCTTCCAGACCGGCATAGCCACTGATCGGATCCCGAAGCCGACTGGCGACGGTCGCTGCCGCTGCTGCCTTGATGTTTTGCTGTTCTTGCCGAGCCTGTTTCATCAGTCCAGCTTCCCGCACCAGTTCGACCGACAGGCCTTGCACGGTCAGGCTTTGGATAAGTAAGGAAGACGAGATCCGCGCAGCCAGGCAGGCCACACCCACTTGCTCCGGCCGCCTTTTTTTCAGCCAGGCGCTGAGTGCCGGCAAATCGGTCAGCCTGATTTCGGTATGTTCGCCGTCGTTCGGACCACCCAATAGATGAACGAAGGCTTGTTGGCGGTCCAATGCCACTCCCGCCACGCAGCCTTTGATGGCCGGACGCGATAGCAAAGCGTAGAGGGCGCCGGCAGTAGCGGCAACTACCTCCCGTTCTGCCCGCGCGCGGATGGAATCAAGCACTGCCTTGCCGATTGCCCGGGACAGATCTTCCGTCTGGGCGGGGGAGGAGAGCGCGCCCAGACTTTGGGCCGGCTCAGCGGGAGGTGGACAGACTTCGAGCCAGAGCCGACCTGCTGCCACCTTGCGGGCGGCGGCAAACCATCGATGGGGAGGAATGTCGGCGCAAGATT
Organism: Deltaproteobacteria bacterium; assembly: GCA_030591445.1. Lineage (GTDB taxonomy): Bacteria > Myxococcota > B64-G9 > B64-G9 > B64-G9 > JAUVBB01. The sequence continues at coordinate 3,053 of JAUVBB010000137.1, forward strand.
CGGTATGGGCAATGGGCTTGCCCGGCGATGCTTCCGCCTGGATCGGGTGCAGGCGCAAGCGGCCTTTTTTCAAGGTGCTTGCCAGGACCGCGGAGAAAATTCCCACCAGAGCCCGTCGATCTTGCTGACCAGCAACTTGGCGCGTGGCCCATTGTTCGGCCGCCGGTAGGGTTTGGCGGCTGGCTTGGTACCTTCGGTAGGCTCGGCGAAGGGTCAACAGGTGCGCAGGGACCAAACCGATGCCGGCTAGGTCGGGGTCATCCAGCAGGGCCCCGCAAGGTTCATCTTGGTCCGTTCGTTGAGCGATGGCACTAAGCACTTGGTTCGACATGCCGAAGTCCAGCCCCTGGCTGTGCAAATAGCGCGGAAAGGATGACGATGACATGCTGGTACCCTCTTGCTCGACCCTTGACATTCGAAGCCATTTGCCTACCATGAAACCATGCGTCACAAAAGAGAAGATTGCTAGCGATCATGGAACTGGTATCCATTTTAGGCCTGGCCAGCGAGCTCAAGACCAAGGGAGAAGATGCCTTTCGCCGGGCGCATAATCATTCCTTTCTGGTGGTGGATTTTGGCCCAGAAGAGGCGGAAGATTTTATGGATCCGAGAACCCGGGATGCGTCGCGCTGCGACATCTTTCCTGGCAGTGACAAAATTCCCTGGTTCAACCGCGCCATTGCTCTGGTTAAATCGAATCGCAATGCCTTTCTATCCAAACTCACTATCGGCCGTTCGCGCAACAATGACATTGTGATTCGCTCGCCTAAGATCTCCAAACTCCACGCCATCATTTTCCCGGAGCCGGGCGCTCATAAGATTTTGGACCCGGGCTCGGCCAACGGCACCGCGGTCAACGGCGTTCGCTTGCAAGCCGACAAAAATGTCCTTTTGCATAACCATGATCGAATCTCTCTTTGGCACTACCACTTCATCTATCACGATCTGGATTCCTTCCTGAAGCTGATTGCTTGAAACCATTTGGCGATACAGCAGGGTTGACATTGCTTACGGGCCGTGATCAGCTGAGGCCACCATCGGTGGGAACGTTTCCGGGTACGAGGAGGAGACCATGCGGAGAGTGATCTTCAATAAGAAGGGTGGGGTAGGCAAGTCCACGATTGCTTGCAACCTGGCAGCCTTGAGCGCCGCGGCCGGCAAACCGACCTTGTTGATCGATTTGGACGCGCAATGCAATTCGAGCCAGTATTTGCTGGGCGCGGAAGCAGAAGGGATCGAGTCAACCGTGGCCGATTTCTTCCGGAGCTTTTTGCAGTTTCGTTTGCTGCGGGACGAGCCGGAGTTGTTTGTCCATCCTACCACCTGGCCCAATCTCTACGTTATGCCCGCGCATCCAGATTTAGACGATCTGCAGACAAAGCTGGAGAGTCGCTACAAAATGTTCAAGTTGAAAGAAGCCTTGGACAAAATGCCTGGCTATGAAAATATTTTCATCGATACGCCGCCCGCGCTGAGCTTCTATACTCTGTCTGCTTTGATCGCCAGCGATAGCTGCCTCATTCCTTTTGATTGTGACGATTTCTCGCGCAAGGCTTTGTACGCTTTGCTCGACAACGTGCAGGAAATCAGACAGGACCACAACCCCGCTTTGCGGGTGGAGGGCATCATCGTTAACCAGTTCCTGGCGCGGGCCAAGCAGCCGGCGCGCATTGTGCAGCGTTTGCAGGAGGAGGGTTTGCCGATTTTGGAGCCGTTCTTGTCGTCTTCGGTCAAGATCCGCGAGTCCCACGAGCAGGCCATCCCGCTGATTCACCTCTTGCCCAAGCACAAGCTCAGCCAACAGTATGCGGCCCTCTATCAAGGATTGACCCATACTCGCAGAATCGGTCGTCAGACCAAAAGGCAGCAGCCAGGCCAGCGGCAACCACAGGCATTGAGATAAACAGCAACAGGCTTCACTTGACGGGAAAAAAACGAGAAGCTACATTGGCGCCTAGCAAGTTCGGAGGGCTAGCATGCTTATGAAAAAATTGCTTTGGTTGGTGGTGTTGATGATCTTACCGGCGGTAGTCGATGCTCGATCTTTCTTGGTGAACAAGAAGACCAGCAAGGGGGCCCCGGTAGTCGAGACCGGCAAGGCGACCGGCTACTATATTTGGATAGACGAGCAAGGATTGCATCTTCGTTGGACCGCGGCGGCAAAGCCCAAGCTCTTTACCGGCCGCATTGATTTAGACCGTCCGATCAAAACACTCACCCGGGTCGGGACCCAAAACGGCGGTTGGGCCAAAAGCCACGGTCCTCGGATCGTGTTGTTTAGTTCCACGGTCAGGAAAAATCAACTGGATGGCGTCGACATCGTCTTGACCGGCGGCCGCCGCGTCCAGCTGGCTCTTGATATCGATGGCCAGCCTCCCGAGGCCGCCCAAGTTTATCTGGGCGAGAAAGGGCAGAATCCTCGCAGTATTCCCATCTTGTTGTCCCTGTAGCAGCCCCTCATTAAGTACTTATTGCTCCCTCGTCGATAAAAAATGAACGGTACGAACTTGCCTTTGCCGAGCCAGGCGAAATACCATGGTAGCAAGGTGATGCTGATTCCAAAAATACTAGCTTGGGTCATAATTCTGTTATGGCTGCCGATAAAGAGCCAGGCTGGCAAACCTACCCCGGCCCAACTGCTGCATGAGCGCGCGCAAGCCTATGCCGAGAAAAGGTTTAGCGATTGTGTCGGAGACCTGGGGGCAAGGCAGCAAGCGGGCATGCGTAACCCCGACCTGTGGCTTTTTTTGCATGGGCAGTGTTCGTTTTATTCTGGTCAATTTCGCCAGGCCCACCGGAGCTTTGACCGTTTGCAGAAGCGTTTCCCGCACAGTCCGCACGCGGTCTTGGCCGCCTATCGCTTGGCTGACAGCTCTTGGGCGATGGCTTACCGTCGGCGGGCGGTTGCCGAGTATCGGCGGGCGGCGGATTTGTTGCCTAGCCCCAGTGTGGATCCGGTGGTCGGTTTGGTACATCGCTATCGCTATCATTGTGGGAAAAATCATAAGCGCATGCAGGCCCGGCTTTGGCGGCACTTGGCCCGGCAAACTCCGGCCCATGTCCTGGTGGAAGCGCTACGGGCGGAAGGCAGCTTGCCGGTCTTGTCTTTCAGCGATGTCATGGCTTCCGCCCGTGCCTTGCATAAGGCCCGGCGTTGGGAAAGCGCGCTCGCGGTACTCGATGGCGCGGGGAAGCCGTCGAGCCAAGAGCAGCGCTTTGAGCTTGCTTATCGTACCGGGCGCATCTTGTTTGATATGCGCGATCGCTACCCGCAGGCGCTGGCGATGTTGCAGTCCGCCAAAGATCATGCGCCGGATCCAACTCGGGCCGAGCAGGCCTGGTTCTACGCCTCCCGCGCCTTGGGTCGTTTAGACCGGGATCCCGAAGCCATCGCCAGCCACCTGGCCATGGTGGCCCGATTTCCAACCGGAATTCATGCGGCCCGCGCTCTTTATTATGCGGGTTGGCTGGAGCAAAATCGCGGCCAGTGTGATTTGGCTATGCCTTGGTTGGAAAAGGTGTGGGCTGTTTATGCCGATAGTTCCTGGGCGGTGCAGGCGCGCTGGTATGCGTCCTGGTGTCACCTGCGCAACCGGCAATGGGCCAAGGCCTTGGCCGGGCTTGGAGCCCAGGTCAAACTTGGCTCTGCCGAGACGGGGGGCCGGGCCCTCTATTGGAGTGCGGTAGCGCATCAGGCCTTGGGTCAGGTGGCATCGGCGCAGGCAGTCTGGCACAAAACCATTCGACGGCACCCGCTTAGCTGGTATTCGCTCCTTTCGCGATTGCGCTTAGGGTCGGCCGCGCCGCCCTTGCCCCCGCCGGCTCCGGCTCCGGCTCGAGCGCAGCCCCCCCTAGACGATCGCCTGTTTGTCAGATCTTCCGAATTGATGCGGGCGGGACTTTCGCCCTTGGCTGGGGCTTTGCTCCGACACCGGGAAGCGGACTTTCTCGCCCGCCGGCAAGAGGGCTTAATGAGCTTGTTGGGCGCTTATCGAGCGGTTGGTGAGTTCCATCGGCCTTGGTTGCTGACCCTGCGCAAATTTTATGGATCTTTGTTGCGCTTGCCCACGACTTCGACCCGGGAGCGTTGGGATCACGCCTATCCCGCTTGTCATCGAGATTTGTTATTGCAACATACCGGTGACGACCATGATCTGGCCCGATTTCTCCAGGCCATCATGCGTACCGAGAGCGGGTTTGATGCCCAGGCGTTGAGTGTGGCCAATGCCCGCGGACTGCTGCAAATGATCCCGCCCACGGCCAGAAAAGTGGCCGCCTATCAGGGCCTGACTTACGCAGACGAAAAATTGTTCGAACCGAGTTACAATATCCAAACCGCGGCCTGGTACATTGGCCGGCTGCTGAAAAAATTCCACGGCCAATGGCCGCTGGCAGCCGGGGCCTACAATTCCAGTGCGCCCGCGATGATGGACTGGTGCCGAGAGCTCGGGCACATGGAGTTGGACGAATTTGTCGAGTCCGTGCCCTGGACCGAATCACGCCGCTACATCAAACGCGTCATTTCGGCCTGGGCTCGCTATGCCTATCTGGAAGGGGCATCCTTGCCCGCCCTGGACTTGAAGTTGAGAGCTGATTTTCTCGAAGATGAAATCGATTTCTGAGTTTTATTCTGACGCGGCCTTTGTTATCGCTTCTGCTTTGGGTGACTCGCACAGCTTGCGGTATTGATCGAGGACGATGGCGGCGCTCTTGATTCCCAGTTCATGAGATCGGGTTAAGTGAAGTTTGGATGTCTGGCAGAAACCCAGACTGATCAGAATGACGGCCAGGTTGTGGTGGGCTTGGGGGAACTTTTCTCGGTATTCGATGGCCTGGGCATAGGCCCGCAGGGCTTCCTCCAAGGCGTCATTCTGGGTATAGGCCAGTCCGAGGTTGTAGCGAACCGTGGCATTGCTGGGAGCTACCGCCACGGCTTGTTGCAATTGTTCGATGGCTTCATCGACCCGGCCGGCGGTGGTCATGAAAAGGCCAAGATTGCTGCGGGCGTTGGCGTTGTCGGGTTTGGCGGCCACTGCTCGCAGGCCGATTTCGATGGCTTCGGCCAAGTGAGATTGTCCCTGTTGGGCCAGGGTGAGCGACAACTGGGCCAAGGCCGCGGCCGACTGGGGATCGCGCTTGACGGCTTCGCGCAGTGTTTGCTCTGCCTTTTTCTTCTGGCCCAATTTACGCTGCAGCACGCCGGTGGCCACGCGAGAGTCGGTATGACCAGGATCGAGTTGGGTACATTCCTGGTGGGCCATCAAGGCGCCACCACGATCCTGCCGTTTTTCCAGGGCCAGGCCCAGATGATAGTGCACCGATGGATCGTTCGGGATCAAGCGACAGGCCTTGCGCAGATGGGCGATTCCTTCGGGAACCTTTCCGTGAGTACTTAGCAGTCGCCCTAGCCGGTGACGAACTTCGCCATCTTCAGGCCGCATCTGTAGGTGTTTTCGACAGGCGGCGCTGGCGTTTTCGGTGTTCGGATCCAGACACAAGGCGCGCACCTGGTCGAGACTGGCGTTCGTTTTTTGATCCGATGTCTTTTGAGTAGCACTGGATCCGGCACAGCCGCTAGCCAAGATGACGATGGAAATCAAGTAGATGCTTGCTTCTTTGCGCATGCTATTTCCTCCTCTGTTAAAGCTACGGGACCACAAAGGTGAAGTCAAATTGCAATGCGCTTGATTGTTATTTTCGGCCAGTTCGGGCAAAACAGGGTAGACATACGAGTGATTTTATGGACAATGGGGCCTGCTGGAGGGATGGCCGAGTGGTTGAAGGCGGCGGTCTTGAAAACCGTTGTACCGAAAGGTACCGGGGGTTCGAATCCCTCTCCCTCCGTTGATGATTCTGAGTTGACAGCGGCGATGGGCAATGCTAGAGAGATACGTTCTGTAGGGCAGTGGTGTTCATTGACAAACAGGCAAAGTAAGAATTTTGCAGAAGAGGTACCAAGGAGAGATGGCCGAGAGGCTGAAGGCGCTGGTTTGCTAAACCTGTGAATGCGTAAAGTGTTCCGAGGGTTCGAATCCCTCTCTCTCCGTTCTTGCGCCCATAGCTCAGCTGGATAGAGCGTCGGACTACGAATCCGAAGGCCAGAGGTTCGAATCCTCTTGGGCGCGTTTGGGATATGATGACGACCGATCAAGACCGTATTTTTATGCAGTTAGCGCTGGATGAAGCACAAAAGGCTTTCGCCGAGGAAGAGGTTCCGGTTGGCGCGGTGGTGGTTTGCGATGGAAAACCGATTGCTTGGGGCCGAAACCAAAAAGAGCGCTTGCATGACCCCAGGGCCCATGCCGAAATGTTGGCCATTGGCCAGGCGGCGGCTTCGCTAGAGCGGTGGCGCTTGCTGGGTTGTTCGGTCTATGTCACCTTAGAACCGTGTCCCATGTGTCTGGGCGCCATGCTGTCGGCGCGAATCGATCGGCTGGTCTTTGGTTGTCCCGATCCCAAAGCTGGTGCCGCGGGGTCGCTTTTCAATTTGAGTGACGATCCCCGACTCAACCATCGAATCGAAGTCGAGTCCGGAGTCATGGCAGATGAAGCTGCCCAACTGCTGCGCGATTTTTTTGCGCAGCGCAGAAGGCGGCGATAGCGGTACGGGTAGTCAATGGTAGTAGTGAGGAGAGATGGCCGAGCGGCTGAAGGCGTCTGCCTCGAAAGCAGGTGTACCCTCTGGGTACCGGGGGTTCGAATCCCTCTCTCTCCGTGGCTTTTTTAGGATATGGAGAATCGGTTTTTGACCGGCAGATGTTCTTTGAGATGAGATGAATTCCCGGCAGCGGGAAGAAGATGGATTCATGTGGAGAGATGCCCGAGCGGCCGAAGGGGCACGACTGGAAATCGTGTGTACTTCACGGTACCGAGGGTTCGAATCCCTCTCTCTCCGTACATATGGTTTGGGACGGTCGGGTCCTGCGCAACGGCGGGTTGCGGACTCCGTCAGACCCGGAAGGGAGCAGCGGCAGCTTCATCGTCCGTGTGATGTAGGCTTGCCTGGCCGTCCCATTTTTTCCTTCGGGAGTGAATCTCATGTCCTACCTGGTTTTGGCGCGTAAATGGCGCCCTGCTTCTTTCGATGAAGTCATTGGCCAGCAAGGCGTCATCCAGACCCTGAAAAACGCCATTACCATGGACCGGGTGGCGCATGCCTATTTGTTTTGCGGTGCCCGCGGAGTCGGCAAAACCTCGGTGGCTCGCATTCTGGCCAAGGCCCTAAACTGCCAACAGGGGCCCAGCCCGGAACCAGACCATACCTGTGCCAGTTGCTTAGAGATTACCTCGGGTCATTCCCAGGATGTATTCGAGATCGACGGCGCGTCCAATACCGGCGTCGATGATGTTCGTTCGCTACGCGAAAATGCCCGCTATTTGCCTGCTTCCAGCCGCTACAAAATCTACATCATTGATGAAGTGCACATGCTGTCGACCAGTGCCTTCAATGCTTTGCTCAAGACGCTGGAAGAGCCCCCTGAACACGTTAAATTTATCTTTGCCACCACCGAGCCGCACAAGATTCCACTAACGGTTTTGTCCCGTTGCCAGCGCTTTGATTTCAAGCGCATTCCCACCGAGGCCATTCTCCAGCAATTGAGCAAAATCCTGACGGCGGAAGAAGCCCGCATCGAAGAGGAAGGCTTGCGCGTGATTGCCCGAGAGGCAGCCGGATCCATGCGCGATGCCCTCAGTTTGACCGACCAGGTTTTGGCCTTCTCGGGGGATGAAATAACCGCGGCCCAGGTGGTTACGGCGCTGGGCTTGGCCAAGAGCGAGATGTTTGCCCAGGTGACCCTGGCCATCGTCGAGAAGCGCTCGGACGACCTGATGCATTTGGTCGAACAATTGTTCGATGGCGGGCATGATTTGAAGCGTTTCCTGGAAGGATTGCTTTGGCATGTGCGCAACCTGATTCTCTATTGCTCCTTGAAGGACCCAGGAGATTTGGTCGATGTCTCTGCCGAGGATCGACAAGCGCTTCGCCAGCAAGCGACCATGGTAGACGCGCTTCGTTGGCATCAAGTATTTGATATTCTGGCCCGTGCCCTAGAAGAGATCGCGCGCAATCCCCACCCCCGCTTGGTGTTGGAGACGGCGCTATTGCGGCTGTCGGCCGCCGAGCCATTGTTTGAAGTGGGCGATTTGCTCGGCCAGGTCCAAGATCTTGCCCGGCAATTGGAAGCGGCCCCCCGGCATGGCAAGCCAGGCGGGCCTGGCCCCTCGTCTGCTACATCCAAGCGAGCCGAGGTGCCGCCTAGCCAGCCGCGGCCGACTTTTGAGATACCCAAACGCCCCGAGAAAAAAGGCCCGCCGCCGCCGACCCAGAAGCCGGTCGAGCAGCCGGCATTGACGCCGCCGAAATCGACACCGGCGGAATCGACACCGGCGGAACCGACACCGGCGGAACCCTCTTCTTCCGGTACCGGCTTTCCTGAAGGTTGGGCAGAATTGGTGGCCCTGGTCTCCAAGCATCGACCTTCCCTGGGCTCGGTTCTCAATCATGCCTGTCCATTGGAGATTTCTCCGGAGCGGGTCCGCATTGGTCTGGAGTCCGGTTCTTTCTATGCCGACCAAATGCGGACCGAGCGTAACCACCGTGAGCTGCGTAAGTTCTGTCAAGAGTTCACCGGCACGGAGTGTAAACTGCAGGTCGAAGACCAGCAGGACAACGCCGGAGCGACCTTGGCCCAAACCTGGGAGCGGGAAAAAAAAGAGTCGGCCGAGAAAAAGCGTAGCCAAGTTCTGGCCCATCCCATGGTGCAGGAGGCCATTCGTGTATTTGGTGCCGAAATTGAGCAGGTGCGAGACCTGGATAGGAGTAAGCAGTGAATCTTCCCCCTCTTGACGAAATGATGCGCCAGGCGCAAGCTTTTACCCAACAGTTGGCCAAGATAAAAGAAGATCTGGCCAAGCAAAGCGTAAGCGCAACGGCTGGTGGTGGCATGGTGACGGTTCGGGCCGATGGTTGCGGTCAGGTGCTTGCCATCGAAATCGAGCCCGAAGTATGCGCGCCGGAAGAAAAGGAAATGTTACAGGATTTGGTGGTGGCCGCCGTGAATCAGGCCCTGAAGAAATCAAAGGAGCTGGCGGCCGAGGCCCAACGATCGCTGACCGGAGGCCTGCCCATCCCCGGTCTCGACCAGCTTATTTCTTGATGCTGCATTCTGCCCCCCGGGCATAAGGACTCATCATGGCCGATGCCATGCAGCGACTCATTGGCTTGCTCCGGCAGCTTCCTTCGGTGGGCGAAAAGACGGCCACCCGCCTGGTATTTCATATTCTTTCCTCACCGCCAGACTACGGTCACGCCCTGGCACAAGCAGTAGCCGACGTGGTTGAACGAGTACATCCCTGTCGGCGGTGTGGCAACCTTTCCGAGACTTCGCCTTGCTCGCTTTGTGCCGATCCGCGGCGCGATCAGAGCGTGATCTGCGTGGTCGAGAAGGTCCAGGATTTGTTGGCGGTGGAAAACAGTCACGAGTACCGCGGTCTATACCACGTTTTGGGCGGCGCCTTGAGTCCCCTGGAAGGAAAAGGGCCAGACCAAATCCGCGCGACCGAGTTGGTCGACCGCTTGGGCAGTGAAGTTCGCGAGGTGATCCTGGCCACCAGTGCCTCGGTCGAAGGGGAGGCCACGGCCTTGTACCTGAAAAAACGCATCGAGCAAGCCGGCGTTCGGGTCAGCCGTATTGCCTCCGGCATTCCCGTTGGCGGGGAACTTGAGTACATCGATCGGGGTACGCTGGCGCTGGCCCTTAGCGGGCGGCGCGAGATGAGCTAAAGCGCTGGGTCCTGCGCCTGGTCGGCTAGATTCTCTTCTTCTTTTTTCGGTGCTATCAAGCTGTCAATCTCGTCCATGGCTTTGCGATCGGGGACCATGCGAAAGGCTTCCCGGGCAAATTGCCACTTGCCCAGGCTGCGGGCCCGCTCGCCGATGCTCCGCCATTCTTGCTCGCTCGGTTCCTCGTCGGTGGTCCGCAGAATTTGGCGAAACAAGAACACATCGCCTTCTTCGATGCTTTGCCGGCGAACGGTAGTAAGTCCCTCATTGTCTTGGGCGTGGGCAAAAAAATCGATGGCATCGTTAAGCCGGCCGGCGGCCAGCAGTTCTTGGCCGAGGCGGCTCAATTCTGGCTGATCTGCGTTCTTGCCGTAGAGCAGGGCATTCTTCTGTTTGTAATTTACGATGTTCTTGGTCTTGCCCATGGGGGATGCCTCCTTAAGCGATTGCCGATGCTTTATGGCTGCAGCTCTGACCGAGGCTCGGGGGCCGGGGCCGGCTGATCTTCTGAATCGAGGGAGTCGAAATACTTATATGGTTTTTCGAATATGTCTCTCAAGGTTTTCGACAACATGGCCGCATGGCCGCCGTCGACCACGCGGTGGTCAAAAGTTGCGTTGACATTCATGGTGGGGGCAGCGATCACCTGGCCATCTTCTACCACCGCGTCTAAGTGAATCTCTCCCGGAGCCACATAGATAGGCACCCGGGAATAGGGCACGATGGGCACATAGCCGATGTCCAGACCCAGTGGTCCGATGCTGGTGACAATGGCGCCGCCAAAAGTGTCTTTGGGGACGCCCATCCATTTGAGATTCCAGTTCATGGTGTAGGCCATAAAGGCGATGAACTTGAGGAAGAAATTGATAAAGAATGAAGGGATTTGGCGCATGGTTTGCCGCGTTTTTTCCAGCGACTTGTCTTTCCTTTTGCGGATGCGATCCACGTTTTCCTGCAGGCGATCGACGATGTCTACCAGGCTCATCTGATCTACATTTTCCAGTTTGGTGGAGGACAGATCCATGCGACCGTCCTTTTCCATCAGTACCAATAGGGAGATATCGACCGATTGGCGCAAGTAGATGCGGTTCCAGCGCAGCAGCGCGTTGGCTTCGGGACAGGCCTTCATGGCCAAGGCCAAGGCTTTGGTGACCACATGGGTCACGGTTAGTTTACGCCCAGTTTTTTCCCTGAATTCTTCGATGTACTTGAGCACCCGATCCGCCCGCACCTTAAGAGTGCCGTAAATGGAAGGATCATAGGCGGTTTGCCAAGTACCGATGGCAATTTTGCGGAAGGGAGTAACCGGTTTTAATCGCTTAATATCTACATTGGGCAAGATCTCATCTCCTATCGGTTGAAGCAGCTATAATGGCGGTAGCGAGTTGCGCACCTCCTGGTATTCCTTGATGATATTATCGATGACTTCCTTGGCGGTGGGGATGTCATCCATCATACAAGTGACCTGGCCGATTTCCAGCACGCCATCGACCAAATCTCCTTCAAACATGCCCCGGCGCGGCCGGCCTTCGCCCAAAATCTCCAGTAGTTCCTCTCCGGAGGCGCCTCGGTGTTCGGCTTCGATGAGACCGGCGCGGAAGGGGTTGTCCATCATGCGCACAGGGATTTTCTTTTTTAGTACCACCAAGGTGGAGTCGGAGCCGGCCTCGACGCAGTATTGCTTGAACTTTTCATGGGCCGAGCTTTCCTGGGTGACGGCAAAGCGGCTGCCGATTTGCGCCCCCGCGGCGCCCAGTGCCATTACGGCGGCAAGCTGTCTTCCGGAGGCGATGCCGCCGGCGGCCAAAATCGGTATTGACACCAAGCGAGCGGTCTGGGCCACCAGAACCATGGTGGTTAGTTCTTCGCGGCCGTTGTGGCCACCGGCTTCGAAACCCTCGGTGACCACGCCGTCCACGCCGGCCTTTTCACATTTGACGGCCTGCTCCGGAGTGCTGACCACGTGAAACACCTTGGCGCCCAGTTCTTTGAACATGGAGGTGTAGCGTTTGGGCGAGCCGGCCGAGATGAAGATTACCGGGACTTTTTCCTCGGCGGCGACTTCGATCAGTTCTTTAGATTGGCGGAAAGTCAGCGGAATATTTACGCCGACGGGTTTGTCGGTCAAGCGTCGGGCTTTCTGGATCTGCTCGCGGAAAAGATCGGCCTCCATAGAGCCGCCGCCAATTAACCCTAGACCACCGGCATCCGATACCGCCGCTGCCAGCTTGGCGCCCGAACACCAGGCCATGCCGCCCTTGACGATGGGATAACGCACACCTAACATTTCACTTAATCGGTTTCCTTGCACGAGTTCTCCTTCCATCCCACCCGCTTCCCCAATCAACCGCCGATTGTACGTTAATGACGAAAAAATGTCACCCCCGAATCTGTTCTTGACTTTTGGCGGGAAAAATTGCCATAGAAAACGCCGGTTGAATAAATTGCCGGGAACAGATAAGAAATGCACGAACACGCGGAAATAAGCCATGCCTTAATCGATGCTTTTTTACATGCCCTGGGCATCAGTCTTTTTGTGTTCCTGATGATGGTGGTGGTGGACTATTTCAACGTCTTGAGCCAGGGCAAATTGACGGATTCGTTCAAAGGCGGAC
>JAUVBB010000602.1 GCA_030591445.1 Deltaproteobacteria bacterium
TCAAACAACTCATTCAGTCCCAACCCACCATCCGCCCTGTTTTTGCCAGTCGTTACAGTCAGCACCAAAGTCGTAAACCAAGCTCGTTGACTCCGAAAAAACCTGTGATAACGTATAGATAAGACGTTCTGACGAGGTCGAAATACCAAGAGTCGCAACAGTCGTTAATGTCGCGACTCACAAATGAACCCACAGGAATCCTACTGGGCTACTTCGTATAGCGCTCCTGCATGTATTGCGGTTCTATCTGGAAAAATAGGTAATGAAGTGCTTCGGGCCGATTTCTTCGGTCCAGGTTTGGAAACCCTTCTGCTTTACTTGGTCGATCATGGGCGCGGGCAAGAAAGGAGTGATGATGGCAAAGGCTTGGCCTGGCTTGAGCTTGGCGATGGCGCTCATTACCGTGGGCAGCGGATGGCCGCCGGACTCGATTTCGGGACGGGCATCGAGGGTCTCGACTTCCAGGGTGTCAATCAGCCACTGTGGTTTTGCGTCTTTCGCCTCTGCTGCTGGGGTGTCATCGGCTGGTTCTTCTTTCTGATCATAGGCCAGCAAGCGCCGGTCGCCCTGGAGTTTGCGTTTGTCGGTTAGATCTTGGCTTACCTCTAAGGTCCCCTGATAAGTGCCCTCAGCGTCGCGCATGGCGAAATACTCGATGGAGATGAAGCGCTCGTTGAGGTTTATCCAAAAGTGGGCGTGGTCTTGGCGGCCGGCGTGAAAGTCGGCCAGGATGCGCTCTACGGTGTCTACGCTCTTGGGTGGATGGCAGAACTGGACCTTGCGGCCCAGGATGGCTTTTGATCGGCCGAAGATGCGTTCCTTGCCGTGGCTAAAATAGCGAACCGTATCTTGGGCATCAACGAAGGTTACATCAAAGGGAATGGTATTTAATATGCTCTCAAGTTCGGGCACGGAAAAACTGCCGGTGGGCAATTGGATGCGCTTGGTGTCAATTGCTTGCTCGGGCGCGGGCTCGATTCCATCCGGTAGCCATTCTTGGGTGGGGGCGTAGAGACAGTAGCCGATCTCCTCGCTTCCTTGCAGCACTTGGTACCATTCTTGATCATCGAGAGTGTCTAAGCACATGGGCAACAGAATCTGTTCTTCCTTGTCCACCATGCCATCGATGGCCTCGGATGCCGGTTTGAGCTCCCGGCTTACCATCCCTTGCGCCTCTTCCACCGTAAAGCCCCGGGCCGATTCTAAGGCTTTGATGCTGGTCTTTAGCATTGCCCGGGCCTCGTCGTGCTTGCCCCACATCACCGTGGGCGGGCCGGTGATCTCGTGTTTTTCCAGAAAAGGAAACAACAGGTTTTCTTTGCGTTGATAGTGTTTTTCGACATCCATCAAGGCATTAAAATGTTGCCTTAGCTCATGGATGGCATCGCCGGCCGCCTGATCGCCTGCGCGCTTTTCGAGCTCGGCATAGATTTGCTCGAGTTGCTTCACCTCGCGTCTCAATGCCTTGTTCTCTTCTTGAAAAGTGTCAACCGGATGGCCCGGAGGCACTTGCTTGGCCCCGCTAGTATCAATGGCACCTTGCAGGGCCTCGGTGTGTACATCGCAAAGTTTCAGAACCTCTTCAGTAGGCAGACCCTCTTTGATGAGCTGCTGTTCGACCTCCACGACTTCTTCGTAGGGCACCTGGCCCAGCATCTTCACCAGTTGCGTCCGCACCGCCTCCGGGGCTTGGCCTTCGTGGAGTTGCAAAATCATGTGCTTGAGCAGTTCCATCCGCTTTTTTTTGTCTTGCAGGAATTCACTCATTTTGACCCCCATGCCTGATTGGTGAACAAGCCGAGCCTATTTTAGTCCTGCAGTACTTACAAGCTCATAGTGCATGATTTGACGGAGAAAGGGCCGTCTCGCGGAATTGGCCGATCAAGATTCTCGACAGTTGTAAATTCAGCAAAAAACATGTCTAGACCAAAATGATAAAGCAAGCAAAAACAATAAGATAAATCACTATATCCAGATCACAAATTAATTAGTCTCGACAGTCCCGACAGTCGGGATTTAAGAGAAGACCACCCCTTTTCAGTGTCTCTATTCAACATAGCCGCCTTTGGTAAGCCGGGACGTAATTGCCTTGACGGTCTTTAATTCAGCGAGTTACAATTCGCGTGATTCTTCAAATAACACCCGCCTATGCGGGGGAAGGTTCGGATTGTTTTGCGCCAAAAAGCTACGCAGCGCTTAACTTTTGTCGCCAATGAATTGCGACGTTAGACGTACGAAGAAAACGAATTGGAGGGGTGCCTAAGTTGAGTGACAACGATGAGAAACAGGTTCGTTTCAACGCGCTATATGTAGGTATAGGCGTTGCTCTCGGTGTGGGACTTGGAACGGCGTTTGGCGCTGTTTTTGGTAACATCGGCCTGGGTGTAGCGCTCGGTGCAGGGATCGGGACTGCACTGGGTGCGGCTCTAGCGGTTTGGAGTGCTAAGGGGAGCGACGTCTGACAATCTGTTGAACCTGTCGGTCACGCCCGCAGGTTAACAGAACAACGTTCGGATTAGA
>JAUVBB010000292.1 GCA_030591445.1 Deltaproteobacteria bacterium
AGGACATTCGTTCCATGGACGTCTCCTTTGTAGGCAGCTGCTAGTCTTTTCGATTCAAGGTTCCATCTTTATCCAGTTGCAAGCCGGGATCAACCCCGGCCAAGTCCCGCAGGAAGGCCTGTTGGTCGTGGGGAGAAATTAAAACGAAGTTGCGCTTGCCGGCGAGGATGTACTCCACCCGCAGCCGCTGCCATGACCAGGCCGGTGCAAAGATTGGGTTCCGACTGGGTCGTACTTGCCAGATTTTGGCGGTAGGTATCAGCCAGCGAAAGGGGCCGCTGTTTACCTGCAAAGCGTCAGCGGTGATCTCGTATCGGACCGAGCGATTAAGCCAAGCATAGAAGCCACCGACGCCCAGAGCGGCCACGCCCCATATTTTGTCCGTACCCATGCCGGCAAAAAGCTGGTGAATGCCGCCCATCAGGCAGATCAGTAGAAAGGCAACAGCTGCCATCACGATGCCGGGGCTTTTCTTGGAAAGATGAACTGGATGTATTTTGCCCGTCTCTTGGAACCAGGTGACAGCCGATTGTACGCCGCCCAAACCTGGGCCCGGGTGATATCCCAGTTCTGCGCCGGCTTTGGCCGAGCTTACCTGGCGTCCATCTCTGAGCATTTTGATTGATTGGACGGTAAATCGCGGGGTGGCTTTGCTAAAGCGATAGAACCAAGGAGTGACCCGCGCGACCAACAAGATTAGCCAAAAGGGGAAGGTTAGCCGCGGACGACGAACGCCGGTACTTTTCTCCAGGCTTTGGGCCAACTCGGCCAGGCTTACGAAACTTCCCGATAGGATGTAACGCTCTGCCGACTTTCCCTTTTGCGCCGCCGCCACCATGCCAGCGACCAGATCGCCGACATCGACTAGGTCGAATCCGCCAGGAACCATTCCGGGCAAGCGCCGATGGGCGTGAGCGATGAAGGTCTGGCCGAAAAGGGAAGGTTTGAAGTCGAAAGGACCAACCACCGCGGTTGGATGAACCACGACCGTCTCGAGACCGGGTCCGGCCGCCTGTACCACTTCTTGGGTTGCCGCCCATTTGGTACGGGCATATGCGGAACCAAGATTTTCCGGTCGGGGTGGCTCCGATTCGTCGATGGGGTCGGGGCCGTCAGGCCACATAAGTGCTTCGATAGAGCTGGTGTAGACCAGGCGCTTGACGCCGCATTGTCGGCAGGCTTTTATGACGTTGCGCGTGCCCTCGACGTTGATTTGTTGGAGTCGGTCTGAGTCAAATTCCAAGATGGAGATCAGACCGGCCAAGTGGTAAACCAAGTCAGCATTGGCAAAGGCGGCGGCCAATGAATCGACATCAAGCAAATCAGCAGACACACATTCGACGTCGATTCCTTGCAGGGCGGTTTGGTCACGATAGACAGTGGCGCGTACTGATTCGCCCAGTGCTAACAGTTTGCGGACCAGGTTGGCGCCGACATGTCCGGATGCGCCGGTAACTACCACCGTCAATGTTTTGCCCCTTCCCGCTCTAGGTTTCTTTGTTCGTCGCGGTCACGGATGCTGGCCCGCTTGTCGTACAACCGTTTTCCCTTGCCCAGACCGAGTTCTACTTTCACTCGATTGCCCTTGTTGAAATACACCGATAAGGGAATCAGAGTGAAGCCTCGTTGCTCGATAAAAATACCCATTCGCCGAATTTGCCGGGCATGTAAGAGCAATTTTCGTTTTCGCTCTGGCTCATGATTGAAGTAGGTGGCTTGGGGCCAAGGATTGATATGCATGTGGACGAGAAAAATCTCGCCACGGTCGATGATGGCAAAGGCGTCTTTCAAATCGGCCTGCCCGTCACGCAAAGATTTGACTTCCGTACCTTTGAGAACCATCCCCGCCTCGATGCGTTCTTCGATGAAATACTCGTGCCAGGCCTTGCGGTTGCGGCAGACGATCCGGCGATCGGATGGTTCTTTGGGGCGGGCCATGGCAAAGGTTATTCGTCATCCTCCTGGCGATCTTCCTCTTTTTGTAAGTCTTTCTGCGCCTCTTTGTGGTTCTGGTGCACACTCTCCATGTCCGGTTGCGGTTGCCGGGGAGTGGCACAGCCAACTATGGAACCCAGGAACAGGGCGATCAAGGTCAAGCATAGAAACCGTTTCATTTTGTGCCTCCTTGGCGTTCGGCCACGGTTTTGGCGTAGGCCAAGATGGCCTCGAACTGGCCTTCGCCGTGCAAACTTGCCTCTTCCATTACCTTCTCTGCTTTGCCGCTGCCCAAGTAATGCCCGCCGCGGAAAGCATGCAAGCTGGTCTCTCGGCCAAAGGTAGAGGTCACCCAACGGTATAGGGTGGACAGGGTGAACCCGGTGATTCCCATGGCTTCGCGGCCGTGGGCCTCTGGGAAGATGTCTTGTTTTTCTTCCGCCGGTAGTAAATCGAACAACTCGGCGCTGGCCACGTAGTAAACGTTCAGGTTCAGACCTTCCTGGTCGAGACGAGGCAGAACTTCTGAGACAAAGGTATTGGTGACGCCACTGCCCTGCAAGACCAAGGTGCCGTGGTAAGGCTGGCGGTTGGGGTCGGCTTTGCGCATGGCATAAACGCCCTTGGCGGCAGCGGATGCCGGCGGCAGTTTCAGAGCCGCCCGGTCGAACACCGTCTCGTTGGGTCGGGTGACAAAGGGTACCAGCACCGCCGGCCGTTTCTGCAGGCCGGCCAACATGCAGGGCCAGATTTCATTGGGGTCCCAGGGGGTCAGGGTAATCATGACGCCGGCCGGAAAATTTTCCTGGATCAGCTGGAGACACTGCGGGTCCGCGTGGGTTGGGCCATCCTCACCTGTTTTGAGCCCGGCATGGGCACAGACCATGATATAGGTCCCATAGGCTTCACCACTGTAGTGATGCCGCGCTTGCTGGCCGATGCCGTGCAGCCGGATGGCAACATGCTGTAAGGCGGCAATGAAGGCACCATAAGAGGAGCCGGCGCCGATATGCCGGCCATCGGTGGAGAGGGACGACAGGAAAGCGCCCATGGCGTCTTCGCAAATGCCGCCCACTGCCACTAGTCGCGCCAAAGGATTCGATTCGGCGTTGTAGAAACCGGCGGGGAAGTCGGCGGCCAATTTGTTGATGCTGGTGGAGCCCAACAAGTCAGCGGAGGCGCCAATAAATGCCCCATTGGTCAGTTTGTTCAGGTGCCCGAGCATTTGGCCTAGGCTGCCGCGCAAGGTGGTCTTTTCCCCGGGGGCGGTGATTAGCTCTGCCGGTGTTTTATCAGCCTGGAAGCTCTTGTTGTCGTAAAGTGGTGACAGGTCCGGCGCTTGCGGACGAAGAGTTCGGGACCGTTTTTGCAAGCGTTCTTGGGCCGCGGCCACCCGGTCGCCCAGGATTTTGAAGCGGTCTTTACGCGATTCTATTTGCTGCCGGATGATGGTTAGCAAGTCGAAGTAGTGGGCTTCGAGATTATCGTCGGTTGCTTCGACGCAAATGCGGGGAACATCACAGTGGAAGCATTCTTGAAACTCGGACAAGGAATCGTAAAAGTCGTCAGAACACAATTTGTGCCCGGCCCCGTGGGAAGCCCGGCCCTCAATCCCGTATTTCCAGCCCTTGATTGTGCGATAGACAATGGCCGTGGGTTGGCCGTTGCGGTTGGCGGCAGCATAGTTCTGGGCCGCCAAAATGTCGGCATAGCTGAATCCTTCTTCGACCAGAATGGCATTGAAGTCATGCAGGCGCGCTACTTCTACCGGATTCCATTGTACGTAGTCGCCGGCTTCGTTGCCGTCACGACAGACCTTATTAGAGTCGATGGAGGCCTGGTTCCAATCAACATGCAGCACGATGTTGTCTATTTGGGCGGTGGCCACCGTGGCCATGGCTTCTTGCACCCGACCGGGGGTCATGCCGCCTTCGCCCTCGATGACGTGAACCTGGGGGGGATCCTCGGGGTACAGATCGCGGGCGCCGAATGCCAGACCGAAGGAAGCCGGTACCCCGACCCCCGAAGCGCCGGTGGACAACTTGACGAAGGGTGTGGCCGGAGTGGGATGTCCGTCGAGAGGTTTGACATTGAATTTACGGAACAAGGGCGTGTTTTGGGTTGGGTTACGGCGAAAACCCAAAAGGTCTTCCAAGCGCAATTGACGACCTTCGTCAGGGAGCAAGTCGGGGTGGGTGATACGCACGATCTCGTTGCGCAGGGCCCAGATGGCGTATAGGCCCAATGCCTTGTGGCCGGCGGCGTAGGACAAAATGTCGGCGTCTGCCGCTTCCGGGTTGCCGATGTCATAGTCCATGCCTTGATACAGCAGGCTTTCTACCATGCGACTCGAGGAAATGCTGCCGCCGGGGTGCCCGGACATAGGCACGCAGTTGTACATCACGCTGGCAAGGGCGCGAAAAGCCACATTGAGCTCGGTCAACGCTTCGACGAAATCCTCGTCGGCTTTATATCGTTGCGCGTCGGCAAGGTCTTTGATGGAAATATAATATCCCCGTCTCGGGCCTAGTTCAAAGAGCTTATCTGTCATTTGTCAACTCCTTCCCACCCAGTTACTCATTTAGAAATCAGTTGCCAGTTTCTTTCTCGTCGTTCTTTGTGATCTCTTCTTTTTCCTTATTTTCGGCTTCGGGGGCATCCTGATGTAAATTGCTTCGCACTACCTCCGCGGTCTTCTTGGCTGCTTTCTTTGCCACCTTGTTGACACTTTTCTGGACCGTGTCCGAGGTGGTGGAGAGTTTTTCCTTGATGCTGGTCTTTTCGCTCTCATTGAGGTGCTCGGTCCAAACCAAGTATCCTACGTAGGCGATGCCGCCCAGAATTAACAGAAAAATGAGTTTTTTAATCATGTGTCAACCTCCTTGGGCCGCCCACCCTATCATGCAGTTGCATGAGGGAAAAGAGCTTTTAATGTGTGTTTTTGACTTGGGAGTCCGCGCTGGGAAAAGTCGGTAGGTACTGATTTTCTAAGGTTTATAAGTTCCCTAGTAAGTGCATGAGGCCTTGGGCGTCAGTTTTCTTACCCTGGGTCATGCGCACAATGATTTTCAGGGGCCCTCGCTGGATAACACCGCCTTCGCCGTGGTTGCGCAGCAAGGAATCAATGCGGCGGGTTTTGGGGTGTTCGACCAGAGCGGCGGCCTGGTCGGCCTCTCCGCAGTGGAAAACGGAAATGCGGAAGCGAGCTTCGTTTTTTTGGGCCAGATATTCGGTGGACTTGCAGCCATGGCGAGAAGGATGGGGCTTTTCTTTGGTAGCAATATAGCCGTTCTTGCCCAAGGCCCAGTAGACGTCGGTGGCGACTCGGAGCTGGCTGTGGGCGGCCGCTACATTGGGCAGGGGGGGATCGTCACAGCCTAAGATCGAAAACCCGACTGCCCACAGAAAAACGACTAGCGTTTTCATGGCGCACCTATGAGGGAGTTGAAAGCCAGTTTGATTTCAGCCGGGTCGGAAGTCGAGAAGCCCTCATGGAAGGCAAAATGACCCTGGTTGAGCCGTAAGAGCTCCTGGACGGCATCGGTGCCGGAAGAATCAGCACATTCGGCGTGGGTGATTTCTCCGTCGGCCATGACCAAGGAACCGTTTTGATCAGAGGTATGGACCATGATCCGGCCGGACTTGCGGTTGGCGTGTAGAAAACAAAGTACATCGACCAGTTCGGTCTCCCGAAAAGGCCCGGAGATGGCAGGGTTGGCAGCCCCCTCGACGGGTTCCAGGCTTGCCTGTTCTTCTAGCACGCCGTCTTGGATGTCTTGATCGGAATCGAAGGAATTGCGGATGACGATTTCCTTTTCCTCGCCGGAATCTTCATCCATGGCTTTTACATGGAGCATGCCGCTGGCATCGATCTCGAAGGCCACCTGGATCTTGCTCTGGAAACGTTCGTCGCCGCGCAGGTTGCCCAGGACGATTTCGCCCAGGCGGATGTTTTCGGAAGCCTGCGGATGGTCCCCCTGCAGTACGGTCATGCGGGCCTGTGTTTGTCCGTCACGCTGGGTGGTAAAGACGTGCTCCCGTCGGACCGGGATTTTGGTATTGCGGGGAATCAAGGGATAGAGACGGTTGCCGGCGATATTGATGCCCAGGGTAATCGGGGTTACATCGAGCAAGAGCGCGCCGCCGCCCCCGCGCAACATAGCGCCTTCGCGGGCTGCGCCCTCGGCGACGACGGTGTCTGGGTTGACTTCAGTGGCGGCGGCCATGCCGAAAAATTCTTCGACCAGTTGCCGGAGCAGAGGCATGCGGGATTGGCCACCCACCAAGACCACCTGATCTAACTCGGTGGTGTGTAGCCCGGCTTCTTCCAGCGCGCGTCCACAGATTCTTACCGAGCGCTCAATCAATGGGCGGGTGATTTCTTCGAGCCGGGCCAAGGAAAAGTCGGTGGCCAGCGATTCGTCACCAACCAAACGCGGCAGGAACACGGCACATTGATCGGCATGGCTAAGCTCCATCTTAGTTTTTTCGGCCACGTCGCGAAGTCGATGCCAGGAAAGGGGGAAATTGCGCAGTTTAATGCCGGTATCTTGTTCGAATATGCGCGATAGCTCGTCGCAGATGAGTCCATCGATATCATCGCCGCCAAGAAAAGTGTCGCCGTCGGTGGCTAGAACCTCGTAGACCGTACCCTGGATTCGAATCAAGGAGATATCGAAGGTTCCGCCGCCAAAGTCATAAACCGCGACCACTCGTTCCTCACCCACGGAGTCGAGCCGTAAGGCGGCCGCCGTCGGTTCATTGAGCAAGCGCAGCACATTGAAGTCGGCAAGTTTCGCAGCCTGCAAGGTGGCTTCTCGCTGGGAGTGATTGAAATATGCCGGCACCGTTACCACGGCATCGGTCGGCGTGAAGCCGAGTTGTTCGACGGCCATTTTCTTGATGTCTCGGAGCAACATGGCCGAGATCTCTTCGGGCGCGAAGCTCTGGGAACCGAGTTTGATGCGAACACCGTCTGACTTTTCACCTTGGATGATTTCGTAGGGGTACATGCTTCGTGCTTTTTGTACCACCGGATCCCCGTAGTTGCGACCGATGAGCCGCTTGACGGCATAGGCGGTTTTGCCGGGCACGGCGGCACCAAGGGCCACGGCTTCCCGCCCGGTCCAGACGGTGTCGTTTTCGCCCAGGGTTACAGTAGAAGGGAAGAGTTCTTGCCCCTGTTTGTCGGTGAGCAAGATAGTTTTCTCATTTACGCTTACCGCGGCGACACAGTTCGTGGTTCCCAAATCGATGCCGAGCACGGCAGATTCCATTGTCAGCCTCAACTCGTAAGTTTTTCATAAGCAGCGGTTAACTGCCGAAACAGATTCTCTAGCATTTTTTGTTGATTCGCTTCAACTTTACCAAAAAAACGGTCAGGATGGAAACGATCTACCAAAGCAAAGTAGGTGCGCCGGACTTTCTCGGGGCTGGTTCCGTTGTCTTGTAACACTGCTTCCGAAGATTCTGCCGCACGGGTCAGCAGTTGTTGGGCCTCGGCCAGTGATTGGTCGAGTTCCGTGATGGCCTTGGGTTTTTGGTGAGAGCTGATGAAGTCCGAAAGCCGCTGTTTGAGCAATTCGATGGGCATCAGAAATTGCACGCCCACCCCGAACCGGCTTTGTCCCGTAATCGGGTCCGGGCTGGGCGCTAGGCTGGCGTGGGCTACTTGGGCGGCCAGCGTGAGCCTATCCCCGTGTACCGGATGGATCAGGGTAACGGCTACCGTGTCGTCTTTCTCGAGCGCTTTGCTAGTAAAAACAAACAGACCGCCGTAAGAAATGTTGTGGGTATATTCTTTGATCAGGGAGGTGAGGCTGTCGAAGCTAAGCGGAATGGCCGTATCGGTGCGGGCGCTTTGGCGCCGATCTTCCGGTTTTGGATCCGTATCAAGCGGAAGGGCGATTTCGGTAATTTCAAATTCCTCAGCCGGTGGCTCTGGTTCTGGTTCAGGTTCCATCGGGGTGGGTTCTGAGTTGGTGACGATTTCCAGATCAAATGATTCGGAGTCCGGCACTTCGATAGCCGCGGGTTGAGCCGCGGCCGCGGGAGCGATTTCTAAGGCGTCGGGCCAGGGCTCCGATTTTTCCTGAATGGAAGCGGAAGCCTCTGGGATTGGAACGCCTGGGATTGGAGTTTCTTGAATTGGAGCCTCAGGAATTGGCGCTTCTGGAATTGGCGCTTCTGGAATCGGCGCCTTGGTCGCGCCTGGTGAAAGGGTGGGAAGATTCTCCCAGCCGGGTTCTGCTTCGTTCGAAGCCGGCGGAGGCATGAGATCGCCTTCGGGTTTCCATTCGTGTAGCACTGGTTCAGAGACGGGGGGCTGCCACTCATCTCGGTGAATCGACACCATGGTCCGGGTTTTGGGTGCCGGCGCCGGATCTTGAACCTTGCTGGGCGCGGTGCCAGCTTGATCTGGATGGGCCAGGTGCGCCAATTGGGTCAAGGTGGACGGCGGCACAAAGCCGAAAGCCACCGCAAATCCCTCCTTAGTTACGCGCACCACTTCACCGGCGACCGAGACCTGGTCGGCGCCAGAATCGAAGTGTAGTTTGATCTCGCCCCTTTGGCTGCACCCTTCACAGAGCACAAAGGTACCCATGGTGGTAAAATCGCGGACCGTGCCTTCTTGCTCCGCCCCTTCTGCCTCAAACCAAACTCTCATCAATGACTCATTCAATGGGAATGGAGTCCGAAAGTCAACACGTGATTCTTGCGGATCGTCTGGTGCTTGGTGTAGGTTGGTTACATTCGTTGGCAGCGGCTCGGTTGGGCCGTGAAAAGTGGGCAACGATCACAAGAAAAACCGCGCCATGGGCTGCGGGCAACGAAGAGGAGACAATCGGTGTAGCAGAAGCATTCAAAGTGACGGTGGCCGACAACCTCCTGAAGATCCAGGGGGTCGTGTTTTCGCGGTCGGGCGCCTGGATGGAGGAGATAGATTCTGTAAATTTCAGCCGACGGCACGATACGGTCCTTTCCGGGCACTGCGCCCATACTTTAAAGGTACCGCATTCGTCACGATCGAGCAAGCGGAGCGCGGTTGTGAGCTCTTTTTCAGGATTCACGCCAGAGAATTTTGACGCCTTTGCCCAGGAGAAGTGGGCCTCTCACGCATACAATCGTGAGCGACTGGAGGTCAAACTATCGCTAACTTCTCTCGGCAAGGCTTGCGAGCCTGACATTCTTCAGACCCTGCCCGATTTGGAAATGGGCCTGACCGAAGAACGTCCCTCGATTTTTAACCAACACAAGGTC
Source organism: Deltaproteobacteria bacterium (assembly GCA_030591445.1). Taxonomy (GTDB): domain Bacteria; phylum Myxococcota; class B64-G9; order B64-G9; family B64-G9; genus JAUVBB01. The sequence goes on from JAUVBB010000292.1 coordinate 9,196, forward strand.
CGGGCGCAAAGCGTCTTCTTTCTGCGTAACGAGGTGGCGCGGCAAGAGATCGGTGTGATCCTGGACAAGGGCGCCAGCATTGCCCAGCATGTCAGCGACCCGGCTTTGCACCACCGGCACATCAACCTCGCGGTAAGAATCGGC
>JAUVBB010000380.1 GCA_030591445.1 Deltaproteobacteria bacterium
CAAACGTAGCCGGTGCTTCTCACTCATTGGGCCGGCCAAAAGAGCATTCAAGGCCGTGGAATACTGAAAAGCAGCAGTTTTTGACACTGGCGCGTTGTAACTTTGTGACTTGCCGTATGACTCGAAGGCGTGTGCATTGAACCCTACAATGGTCGCCCCGCCACTCTGAGCATCCGCCACTCCTTTTATCTTTTCCTCGTGAATACGTGCAATGGGTGCCACAGCGCCGGTTATCAGACACTGTTCCACTACTTCATCCGTTTCCGACGGTTCCTCGGCTTCTCTTTGTTTCCACCATTTTTGAATTAGAGAATCCTCGTGGACAAAGGAAGATTTTCCAAGAATCTGGAAAACTCCAAATCCCGTTTTCAATTGTGACAAGAATGGGTAATCGTCCGCAGTTGAGGGATCCCATTCCTCAAGAAAATGGCAAACGGCAGAAAATGGTTTTGAACCCATCTTCTTTTCCAAATTGAGATGTTTTTCACGAAATGCAGCAAAAGATTTGGCTGTTCGATCTGGATTTTCATCTTCTGGCCGATAGCCAAGCATATAGCCTGAATTGTCCCAAAGGAAACATGGATTTATACCAGATCCGCTCGGTTTGGCACCACCTAAGACTTTCACTGATCGCGGACGCAAACCACGGTCTGTTTGAATTTGGGAATCTTGGATCTCAAACAGCCTGCCATCAGGCTTTAGCACTACTCTAAAGTTAATTTTCTGGGTGCTATAGCCGGGCAAGGCGATTTGGTAGTCTGGGTCGTCTTTAAGTCGACTGTATAATTCGTTGAGCGCGTGCAGGATCATAGGATCAGACCTTTGCTTGGTTCAGCGGCGGAACGTTGATCACACCATTGCTCATCATTGCCCGAAAAAAGGCGGGTTGCGCCGTTAGTCTCTTACCTGTGTTTGATTCAACTATCTTTCCGCCGGAATCCTCATGAAAAATCAAGTCTTGAAGCATATACCCCAGGTCACGATCTTCACGCAGTTCGTCTGGACAGTCCGGAAAGGAATCCAGTAATGAGAAGTCGGCGGGAAACTCTCGAACCCCGAGATATGGATGGTGAAAGTACTGCCCCTTTGCCGCCCGCCGTTTGAAATTGTCTAAATGTTTTGCTTCTGGATGCACTAGCGCTTGGCCGTTGGAGTCATTGGGATCCAAAACAACCAGATGGGCTTCAATTCCGTAGCAAACGTCTTGTAGGACCATGGCCGCCCGTTGTTGGCGATGCTTATCGACCGCGATACCAAGAGAACCCTCGCCCGTTTTCATTGCCGAAGCCACGCCGGTTTTACCCTTTACGGCAATTTTGACATCAATCTCGTTTCGCCTGATGTGAGAAAAACGTATCGGTTTGAAAACATGTATCGCATCGATAATCCAGCGCATCTGGGGTTTCCAATAAATGGCTTCTAGAATTCCCCGGGCGGCACTGGGCGTCATAACATCGTAGGAGACACGCTCCACTTTCATTTCGGGTCTGTTGAATGAAGCAAAGTCTCCCCAGACTTTTAGTTTGATTCCATACCCCATGGATTCCCTCCTTAGATCTGCAGAAGTGTCGTCGATTCGGTTTCGAGGTTTAGTCCGACATGCCGCGAATAATGCATTTCCGGACTAATGAGTACTGGAAAACGTTCATGGACGAGTTCAATGCTACGTCCGGCATGCTTGTTCCAAATGTGGAGAGGTACTTGAACCGTGTACCTTTGCAGTTTATGAAGAAGCTGTTGGTTGGGCAGCCCGTACCTTGCGCCTCGAAGCTTGTCGCATAATCTGGTACCCACTTCACCCCAAGGAATAATAACCGCCCGCCCCTCATTTTCAATCAGGCGAAACTTTTTTGCGACCTGGGCAAAGGAAAAGCTAAAAGGCAAGCTCCTATCATTGCTATGTAAAAGGAAGTCCTTGAGAATTTTCTTTTCGTCCCAGCGCGTCGACTGATCCCAATAGTACAATTTGAAGTAATGCTCGACAGCATCCAAGGAGAGCGGGTCATCGTACATTTCCAATACTTGAGCCGCAACATTGGTCGTATCAGCGAAATACCGCTCACTTCGCACATGCTCGGATTGAAAAACATAGGTCCGCCCCTTTTCCGACAACTCTCCATTGCGATTGCAGCGCCCTGCCGCCTGCGCGATCGAGTCAAGACCGGCCCGCGAACGGAATACTGTTGGAAAATCTATATCTACTCCCGCTTCAATTAACTGAGTCGAGATCACTCGACACTCTTCTCGCCTTTCCAGGGCCTTACGTATTTCGGCCAGTTTTTCGCTGCGGTGGACCGGACACATCGATGCACTGAGATGATGCTTGGTTTGACTCTCATCCAATTCGTCAAAAAGCACGCGAGCATGCCTCCGTGTGTTAACGATGCAAAGAACTTGATTCTCTTCGCGCAATCGTTCCACAATTTCCTGGTCAGCTTGCTCCCCAATGTCCACGACTTCAACCCGCTTCAAACTACGATAGAGCTTTCGCGGGTCTGGTATGATTTCACGCACTTTTCTGAAACCATCAGGAAAACCCTTGCGATAACGCAAGGCCGGCTGGGTGGCAGTACAAAGCACGATGCTGGCACGATAGCTTTGACTTAATTCCTGCAGTACTCTCATACAGGGCTCAAGTAAGCTCACTGGAATCGTTTGTACCTCGTCAAGAATAATGACTGCCTCGGCCATGTTGTGAAGTTTCCGGCAACGCGATGTCCGGTTGGCAAAGAGTGACTCGTAGAACTGAACGGAAGTTGTGACAATGAGCGGCGCGTCCCAGTTTTCTGTCGCCAATCTGCTTCTGACCGTCTCGGCTTCGCCAACATCTAAGTTGCAGTGGTGCTCTAACACGGGATCGCCGCAATCACTGACCCGCAGCGGGGTCATCACTTTGCGAAACTCTGCTGCATTTTGTTCAATTATACTCGTGAATGGAATGACATAAATTATTCGCTTAAGTCCGTGGCGCACGGCGTGGCGCAATGCAAAAGCAAGAGAAGACAGCGTTTTCCCACCACCAGTGGGAACGGTAAGGGAAAAGAGTCCAGGCGAAAGCTCCGCGGCGTCAATGCAGGCTCTTCTAACCTCGGCCCGCGCGTGATTGACTAGATTTTCATCCGAGCGGATATTTCTCACAAAATCAGTGAGCGCTGCTTCCATCTTGAGCAGAACATCACCAGGCCAGACCTGTCTTTGTTCTGCAAGTTCCGGAGCCATAAACCGTTCCGTGTCCAAAAAATCCGCATCCACCAGACAAGAAAAGATCATTCGAGTAAACATGGCGATCGCAAAAGCATCTTTTTTATCAAAGGCATTCCGCAAATATATCGGTAGATTCAAGTCAGTTACCGAGATCGGAATGCTTGAGACATGGTCCCATTGCTCAACCTTTTTCAATAACCTGCTTTCCAGACAAGAACCCGCGCTACGTCCATCCAATAGACCGCTATGGTGTCCTGCTATGACGTAAGCCAGGATATGGCCTAATACATCTATTGAATTCACGGCATGCTGTGCCCCGGCTGTTGAATGATCGGTTTTTGCCGCGCTATCCCCGATCTGAGGATCTGGCATAGAGGAGGAACGCAAATAATGCTGAAAAGCATCTGAGTACTTGCCCAGGTCATGCCAGCGACCAGCGAGGGCGGTCCAGTCTTCCGCGCCAAATGCCAGACCAAATTTAGCCGCAATCTTACCAACTTGATGGAGATGATGTTCCAGCAACTGCCAATCTTCAATTGGTCGATCCGCGAGCGTATGAGCGAAAAATTGCTTCACTGCCACAATTCCCCTTTCCCTCATCATCGTGCAGACCAACACTATCACGCTGGTCTGACAGAAACGGTCACAGGTTAGGAGATCAGCCTCAATCTAGTCCCACCCAACCATCAGCATCCCACCACAAATCCTATACCTATCAAGAGGCAATGACTCAGCGATAATGATCGGTGTTAAGTAAGATTTCCCAGAAAACCAATTGATTTCTTTGGTTGCAGTCGATGTTCTGACCTTTCGCGTTGGTCTATTTGGAGATTTTGTCGAGCAAGTCTCCAGCCAAAATTTCGCATGAGAGCGCGATTTCATCAAATGGAAAGCCAGTGAAAAAAATTGCCCGAGACGTTTTTATCGACACCCTAAAGGTGCCGTGCCATTTGGTACGGGGACCAAGGAACGGAAGAAATACAGCCACTTATGGGTTCCCGACAGAAACTTTTCGGGAATGACGAATTATTTTAAAGTGATTTTCCATTTATCGACAATCTCAAGATCATCGGGAACTATGGCCAAGTCTCCGTCGGTCGTAAAGGGCGCTACCGCCAGATCGGCATCGCCTACGTGCAAGTAAACTGCCTGCGAACCAACCAGAATCACAGCTTGGCGGTGTTTACCCAGGGCCTCGAGCGCATCAAGCAGAACTCTCCGGGAGAGTACGTAAATCTCATTCACGCCAGTCTCCCTCATGTGCGGCCATCCAGCGCAATAACTCCTCGGCTTCGGCAGGACCACGACCGGGGCTGGTGAAAAGGTCCGCTGCTGCCTGGCTCACTGCCACAAATTTCAGGCCTTGTATCCGCTGGGTTCGCAGAAAAACAACGTCGCTTGATGATTCGATCAACAATGCGTTGGCGCCAGCCTCGGCAGGCCTTAAGCCTAGATCTTCCGCGTCGCGGGCCAGATCTTCTACGTAGATCGTAATGAGTCGCGGCGGAGCAATGGGTGCGATCTTCGCCGCGGCAAACGACGATGTGATCGCATAGTTGCCGGCTTTTGATGCCAGCCTTGCCAGCAACTCCGGTAGTCCTCGTGGGTCGATATAAGTCGCGGACGGGCCCCTGGTCGACAAAGGAGCGTCCTCGGCCCAGCGTCTGATCAACCGGTCCCAAAATACTTTGGTCACTCCTCCCTTGCGGCCACCCGGACCGATGCTGGATCTGGAACCAGATCGGGATCGGCTCACGCTGCCGGTCCTTGAACCACTCTTCGAACGACTTACACTGGAAGTGGCTGTTTGGCGTTCGATAATCGCCTCTTGGTACAACAAAACTAGCAAGCGAGAAACGTAACCGGGATCCACGCCAGCACGTAAGGCCAACTCACGAACCCCAACCGGCTCTCTAAAGTCGCACAGAGATCTGACAACACATCCTGCCTTGGGACCCTTGAGTGATCGGGCGGGCCGCTTTTCGCGGCTGGGATCCTTGTCCGCTCCTGTTGACTCCATGAAGATTCCAGGGTTTTCCAAGACCAGGTATATGCTGCCCGTCAGATCAGTGTAGGAAAATCCAGCCGCGCGCAGCTTCTCTCTGGTATTTTTCGAAAGGTACCTGCTTGCTACCAAGGGCCGATTCCCTGATGGGAATCTGCCGATAAGTTCCAAAACCGAACGCGGATCTACGTTTTGCCGAGTGAGGCGCTTGACTTTGCCTTGGCGTCCATCAGGACTGGTAAAGCAAAGGAAATCTTGCTTTCCGGACTTGGATGTTTCTTCCTCCAGCTTCCATCCTGGAGGCAAGCGTTTACGAAGTTCCTCGAGACTGCTTCGTCCTAAATCGTTGTCCGAATACTGCATGTTGCACCACCTGTGCAACATAGTACATATTGGCAACAAAACAGTCAAGATACGAAAATATATTCTATGTGCTCAGCTATAGATCTCTTTTTTCAGGGGGCGATTCATGAGTTCGGTGACGGCTTGTTGGGCGGGGAGATCTTCGTAGAGCATGCGGTAGACGGATTGGGCGATGGGCATGTCGATTTGTTCGCGTTGGGCCAGGTGATGGACGGAGCGGGCGGTTTTTATGCCTTCGGCGACTTGGCGCATGTCGGCGATGATGTCCGCGAGTTTCATGCCCCGGCCTAGTTTCTGGCCGACTTGACGATTGCGACTGAGGCCGCCCCAGCAGGTCAGGGCCAGGTCACCCATGCCGCTTAGGCCGGATAGGGTCAGGGGGTTGGCGCCCATTTTGACGGCCAGGCGGGTGATTTCGGCCAGGCCACGGGTGATGAGGGCGGCGGTGGTATTGGTGCCCAGGCCTAGACCATCTACGGCGCCGGAGGCGATGGCGACGACGTTCTTGAGCGCACCGCCTAGTTCGACGCCGGTGACGTCGGTGGAGGTGTAGACGCGAAAGCTGGGGCCGGACATGGCTTGCTGGACTCGGTGGGCCACTTTTTCAAAACGGGCGGCAACGCTGACCGCGGTGGGTTGGCCTTGGGCTACTTCACGGGCAAAAGAGGGGCCCGAGAGGAAGGCCAGCATGGGATGATAGGCAATGGGCAAGATGTCTTCCAGCACCTCGCTCATGGTCATCAGAGTATCGTTTTCGATGCCCTTGGAGGCCGAGACGATGGGCACTTCGAGGGGAAGATGAGGGGCGGCCTCGCTAAGCACGCCGCGCACGGCGTGCGAGGGCACCACCGATAGGACCAGATCGCAGCCGGGCAAGCAGTCGGCAAAACGGCTGACCGCCTTTAAGTTGTCGGGCAGGACTACGTCGGGGAAAAAAGTCTGGTTCTGGTGCTGCTGGTTGATTTGTTCAACAACCTCGGCTTCATAGGCCCAGAGCAAGACTTGCTCGGATTGCTGGGCCAGCAAATTGGCCAGTGCCGTTCCCCAGGCGCCGGCTCCCAATACCGCTACTTTTATGGCCATGATTCCTCGATTTTGGTGGTTTATTCTTGCTCGAAAAGGTTGACCAGGGACTGGTCCACACTCGCGCGGCGGGCGCGGGTCTTGGCCCACTCTCGGAGGGACTTGATCTTTTCTTCATAGGTGGCAAAGAGGGGCACGATTTCGTCTAGTTCCTTGCCGATATCGGCGGTCGTTACTTCGCGGTCCTCGCCAAAGGACCGGTACATACCGGCAACCACGCCCTGCTCCAACTCGGCGCCGGAGTAATGCTCGGTCTGCCGGGCCAAACCCTCGAGGTCAAAATCGGCGGGACTGCGGTCGCGTTTGGCCAAGTGGATATCGAGAATGACCGCGCGTTCCTTGACGTCGGGCAGATCGACAAAGAAAGTCTCGTCGAAACGCCCCTTGCGCAGCAGCTCGGGCGGCAGGTTGGCCACCTCGTTGGCGGTGGCCACCACGAAGACGGCGTCGCGTTTTTCTTGCAGC
>JAUVBB010000326.1 GCA_030591445.1 Deltaproteobacteria bacterium
GCGAGGACAGGCTCTTTCCTACCTTGGGATGATCGGGGCCCAGCAATTTCCGGGTAATCTCAAGGCTCTCCTGATAATCCTGGTAGGCATTTTCCAGCTCGTCCCGGACAACGTAGATCCATCCTCGGGTCCGCAAGCAATAGGCCACCTTTTCGTGCTCGCGGCCTAGCGCGTTTACCAAGATGGTCATGGCGCGCTGGATGTAAGCCAGAGCCTCGTCGAGACGATTCACATAGGCCAGGGATATGGCCAGCCAGCGGCTGGAGTCGCCAACCAATGGGTGTTTGGCCCCCAAGGCTCGCTCGTAAATATTTAAGGCTCGCTGCCGCAGCTTGGCGGCTTGGGCGTAGTCGTGCCTGAAATTATAGGCCAGGGAGAGATTGTTCAGGGCCATGCCCACCTTCCAGTGATCTGGGCCCCATAGCTTTTCCTGGATTTGAAGGCTGCGACGATAGTGCTCTTCGCTTTTGTTGCTGTCCGCGGCATTCTTGTACACATCGCCGTAAACGCGGTGTAGTTCCGCCTCGAGAGCCGCCGGTTCATCCAGGCGACCAATGATGAGTTGGGCATTGAGAGCCCAGACCAGGCCCGCCTCGGGCTGAGCCAAATCGCTACCGACAAGCTCCGCCAGTTCGATGCCAATGAGCGCTTTGAGCTCGTTATCGCCGACTTCTTCGGCTTGCCACCAGGCTTTTTTCAAGCTGGTCTCCGCCGCCAGAATGTTGCTGACACTCGATTGCAGCTTACCCAGCCAGTACCAGGCTTCGGTTTGCGTTGGTAGGTATTTAAGCGCCTCCGCCTCGGCCTGGATCTTGTTGGCCAAGACCAGCCCTTTGGGGTAGTGACCGGTTACGTAGAGCACGTTGAGCTCGGCCAACTGAGCCCGGATCTTATCAACTTTTGCGATCATCTCCGGGTCTTGGGGGAGCTCAGCCCGATGGGTCAGGGCCGACACGTCGACACAGCGATCGAGCCGGGAAAGCCCAGAGACGGCCTGGACCGCGTTGTCGAGCAGCTTGGCGTCCAGTTCGCCGCTAAAGAGACCGGTCAGGGCTCTCATCTCCGCAAGCCGCCGGTCGAGACAGTGCATGCGCAAATCCAGAAGCCGCTCCGACTGGTTGCCACGGACATGAGTCGCTTCGCAGGCGTCGCGGCGCATATTCACCCAATTCTCGGCATACTTGTCGAGCAGTGCCCCTACTCGGTCGTGGGTATCGGCGGCATGTGGGCTCTTGGATGCCAGAAAAGACTTAGCGACGGTCGCCCTGACTGTTTTGTCCCAGGCACCGGCCAGCTGATCCCGGTCGCCCTTGCACAAGCCGGACTTGACTTGCCGGGAAATGGCAAAGCCGCCCACCAGGCCGGCGACCACAATGATCAGGATAATGGCGATGGCATATCTGGTTTTCTTGCGGTGCTTGATCAGGCTTATTTTTAGTAGCTCTTCTTCTTCGGCGCTCAGTTTCAGATCCTTGGCTTGTTTACGGACAATGGCTACCCGGTTGGGAGCCATGAGCAGGCCGAAGCGTTGGAAGTTGATCAGCTCTTGGCGGATTAGCTCGCGGGCTCTCTTTAGCACCTTGTCTTTTTCTTCGATCCAGTGGCCGATTTCTTCAATCAGGTACTCGTGGCTCAGCTCGAAACACTCTCCCTTATCGTCCGAAAGTTTCCGCACCAGGCGCGCATCGAGCAAAGATACCAGCGTCCTTTCCACTTGCTTGAGACTCCGGCCAGTCTCCTGTACCACCAAATCGGCGGTCACCACGCCTTTGGTGCCGGACGAGGTCACCAGGGCCTTTAGCACTTGGCGTCCCAGCTCGCGAACGCTCGGCGTCTGACTTTCGATGAAGTGTTCCAGGTAACTGCCCAGGATTCCCTTGGCTCCACCCACTCTCTGGTAATGGGCAAGACTAAATATCTTCTCACCCTGGGCCAGCTCATCGAAGAGACGATCACAGACGATCTGCAGCTGGGGCGGGTCAGAGCCCACCGTGCCCAGATCGGCCAGAATGCGCTCAACCAGCCCCTCTTCGAAATCCAGTCCGGCCAGGTTCGCGGGCTCACGAATGGCATCAGCCATGGCGGCCGGGTCCAGGCTGGGCAGGGAATATTCGTGGTGCATGATCTCGGGCACCTTGGTTCTGAACTCGGACAGGTGGGAGAGAAAGTCGTTACGCAGGGATAGGACAAACCTTACCTTGAGATTACGATCCTTGACAATCTGGCCCAGCTCGCCGGCAAAAGTCGCCCGGGCCTTCTTGGGAAAGCGCAGGAAAAATTCCTCGAACTGATCGAGCACAATGACCAGCGGCTTATCCAGCGTCCGGCAAACTTCTGCCAGAAAACGGCGCAGATCGGCAGACATGAGGCCTACCATCCATTCTCCCGAGGCCTTGTCTTGATCGTCTTTTTCCTTCTCCCGCTCTCGCATCAACTCAAGCAATCCCTCCCGGATCTCCAGGAGGGGGTCCTTTAAGGCCCGGCGCACCAGCACGACGAATCCTTCCCGCTTAAGGCGCGGGATGACGCCGGCATTGATTAGGGAGGTCTTGCCGTTGCCCGAGGGCGCGTGTAAAACCAGCAGCCGGTGCGACACTACCAAGCTGAAAGCCTTGCGGGTCTCGTCCTTGCGACCGAAGAAGATCTCTTCGTCGTCCTCCTGGAAAGAGCTCAGGAACTTGTAAGGCCGCTTCCAACCGGACTGGCCTTCGCTCTCAATCAGGTGCGAGTCCGACCGGTCCTCTTTCTTTTTCCTTTCCCGCTCCCAAACGGCCAAAGCCTGCGCCAGCTTGCCGGCAAAACCCTTCTCCTCGGTAAGGGCTAGCATCAGCCCTTTGCGACGCCATACCCCCCGCACTCCCGCGGCCACCTTGGCTGAAACCCCGGTCGCCCGGATTCGCCCCGGGTCGGTGTATGCAGTCAGCTGCGCGAAAATCTTTTTGAACTCTTGATCGTTCCAGCGAAAACCTACAAAAAGCAGATGCCGAGTGGCCAGGGCGGCCAGCAGCTCCTCGGAAGCAAACTTCAAAGAACCCAGCCGTAGTCTTAGATCTTCCTCGGTCAGGGCCAGAGACTCCGGTTGCTCAATGTCGCCCAGCAACTTTACCAGCATCACCTCGTCTTCATTCTCAATCGGGTCCAGCTCATCAAGGCGAACTTGCTTGTTCACTTTCCGGCCCGCATCCCGAAAGGCCTTTTCCATGTGGGTGTCGTATTCGGTCGTGATCACCAGGTCGAAGGGCAATTGGGCCAGAGCTTTAAGCAGGACCGGCGTCTTGCCGTCGGTCTCTTGCAGAAGTTCGACTACGAAATCAATCAGTTCATCGCGGTCGTTCTCGTCTTCGAAAAAGGAAGCCATCCGGGGCAAGTCACCCCTGCGTTCCGAAACTCCCAGCTCCCCTGCCAGCGAAAAAGCAATTTCTGAATGTATGCTTCCTTTTCTGGCCCCCCGAGTCATGCCCCCGAGTATCAGCGCGCATTTCCTTTGCGAGATGGCCTGCGCCAACTGGGGAATCAGTTCCTTTTCCAACCAGCGGCCGCGCTCGTCCTCAATCTCCTCTGGAGTCCAGAGCACTTCGACCAGTTCCAGCTTCTCGGCCAGGCCCTTGAGACTGCGCCGGCCCAACGACACCGCCTCGGTGTCCAAACCCATGGCCTGTTGCCAAGTCTCTCTACTGGTGTAGATCTGGTTACCCGCTGCCAACTGCTCGATACGAGAAGCGGTGTTGACCACATCGCCGTAAGCATCGTCGGCGGCCACGATCGCCCGGCCCCAGTGTACCCCGATGCGAACGTGCATCTGGTCGGCCGGCGGCGCCTGGTCATTGTATTGCTCCATGGCCAACTGCATGGCAATGGCGCACTGGATGGCCTTCTTGGCCTTGGGAAAAATCACCATCAGCGAATCGCCGATAGTCTTGAGCAACTTGCCACCGTGCCGCGACAGTTCCCCCTCGAGAATCTGTTGCTGCCGCCTAATCAGCCCGGTAGCCGCCGCATCGCCCCGCTCCTGAAACATCTCGGTAGAGCCCACCAGATCGGTAAACAGCACAGCCACCGAGCGCTGCCTCTCACCGGATGCCCTCCCCGAACCACGGCCGGGTTCCTGCGTTTTTTTTCCGTTCGCTTTCAATTTAATGTAGCAATGATAGCATATTATTGGTGGGGCGGAATGCAAATTTCAATTGACCACCAAGTGCAGTTGGTGATTCGTATAAATACTACCCTTTGGTCAGGAGCTTGCGAAATGAGCCATGGACAACTAGCAGAACTCCGGCAAAAGATTTCGGCAAACAGCATCGACATCCTCGACCTGCTAAACCGCCGGGCCGAGCTGGCTCTAAAAATCTTGGCCGAAAAGCACCGCCTGGATCTACCCGTCTTCGATCCTGAGCGTGAAGAACAATTGCTTGCAAAAATCGTCGGTCACAACCAAGGCCCTCTGCCCGATGCTGTGATAGCCGAACTCTTTCGGAAAATCATTGAGACCAGCCGCGAATTGCAGCAGCAACAAATCAAACCTTAACCCGGCACCCTCACCTCTTGGCCGGCGGCGCGCAGAACTTCGGCAGCTTGTTGGGCGAGCCCACGGTCGGCGAAGGCCAATCTCAACACCCCGTCTTCGTCTTGGCGTACTTTAAGAATTTGGATATCGCGAATATTGATTTGGGCGTGGGCCAGGGCGGTGGTGATGAGCGACAAGGCGCCGGGCCGATCTTCCACCCGCACGATGATTTCGGCTTCGGCCTGCAACAAGCCCAAGCCGTCCTGCCGCATGCCCAGGCGGTGACGGGCGGCTTCGGATAGTTCTTGGTCCAATCGTTCGTCTGAGCCCAGCGCCGCTTCGATTTCATCCAACGCTTGGCGAAAGGCTTTGAGTCTCTGGCTAATCGCATCCTGGTTGCTGCCTAAGATTCCGCGCCAAAGCCGATAGGGGCTAGAAGCGGTGCGAGTCACGTCGCGAAAACCGGAGGCGGCCAACTGACCGGCCATCGGGTCTTGCTCGCCTAGTCGACCCACCGAATTGGCCAGGGCCACGGCCACCAAGTGCGGCACATGGCTAACCGCGGCGGCCAAATGATCGTGGCGTTGCGCATCCAAGTCGAAGGGATGGGCGCCGATGCGCTCGATAATGCTACGCCAAGAATCCAGAATTTGGCTGGGGATATCCCCGACCGGGCACAAGGCCCAGGCCGCATCCTGGAATAGGAGCGGATTGGCATGGGCCGCCCCACGCCGCTCGGAGCCGGCCATGGGATGACCGCCCACAAAAGCCACTTTGCCCGCCAAACGCTCGGCGGCTTTGCAGATGGCCTGCTTGGTGCTGCCCAGATCGGTCAATAGAGCCCCGGGCTTAAGCAGAGGCGCAATCTTGCCGATGGTCTCGACGATAGACTCCACCGGGGAGGCTAGCACCACCAGATCTGCCCCATCCAAGGCCTCGGCCATCTCCTCTACCGTAAAAAACTTATCCACCACTCCGGCGGACTCGATGGCCGCTCGTTCCGAGGCCACATCCACCCCCACCAGAGTGCCCACGGCATTGATTTCGCGCAGGGCCAATGCCAAGGATCCGCCCATCAGACCTACGCCGATGAGAACCGCGCGCTCAAACAGGGGCGACTCTAAAGTTCTGGTCAAACTGCGCGGAGCCACGCTCATACGCCGGTGAACCGCGGGGGCGATGATGCGCAAATCAGCCATCAAGGCACCAAACTGCTCGGCATCCAGCGATTGGGCCCCGTCGCACAAGGCCTGGTCCGGCTCGGGATGGACTTCGATGATGATGCCATCGGCACCAGCAGCGGCCGCGGCCCGGGCCATGGGCGCCACGTAATCCCGCACTCCGGTGGCATGGCTGGGATCGACCAAGATGGGCAAGTGAGTCAGCTTCTTGAGTACCGGGATGGCGGACAAATCGAGCGTATTACGCGTCCAGGGCTCGAAAGTGCGCACCCCACGCTCGCACAGCACCACCCGGGGGTTGCCGTTAGCCACGATGTACTCGGCCGCCAATAGAAACTCCTCCAAGGTCGCGGCCATGCCGCGTTTGAGCAGCACCGGCTTTGAGGACTTTCCTAGCGCGGTCAACAAGCGGAAATTTTGCATGGCCCGCGCGCCCACTTGCAGCATGTCGGCATGGCGACCCACCAAGTCCACGTCCTTGGCGTCGATTACCTCGGTAACCACGGGCAGCTTTTGGCTGTCGCCCGCCTCGCGCAAATACTTTAAGCCTTCATCCTCCAGGCCCTGGAACGAATAGGGGCCGGTCCGCGGTTTGAAAGCACCGCCGCGCAAGATATGAGCGCCGCCGGATTTGACCTCCCGGGCCGCGCGCAGCATCTGCTCGCGGCTTTCTACCGCACAGGGACCGGCAATCACGGTAAATTCGTCCCCACCGATCCGCACCCCGGCCACATCGATGACCGAGCCTTCTGGCTGACAAGCGCGGTCGACCAGCTTAAAAGACCTCTGCACCCGGTGGACCTCGCGCACGCCTTCGAGCATTTCCAAATCGCGCGGGTCAACCGGCGATTCCGGAGAACCGACCGCACCCAGAACCGTTTGCTGCGAACCGTCGGAGCGATGCACCTGGTAACCACGGTCTTTGAGAACCTGCTCCACCCGCGCGATTTGATGGTCACTAGCTCCTTGGTCGATGATAACAATCACGATGTTCCTCCTTGTTGGGAAAAGCCCTCTCGGGCGCGCTGCCACAACATGGCATCGGCCAACACCAAACAGGTCATGGCCTCGGCCACTGCCACCAAGCGCGGCACGATGCAGGTATCATGGCGACCCGCGATCTGAAGTTCGCAGCTGTGCCCCTCGCGATTAATCGTTTGCTGGGTCTTGGCAATCGACGGCGTCGGCTTGACTGCCAGCCGCAGGCAAAGTTCTTCGCCGGTTGAGATGCCGCCCAGCATCCCCCCGGCATGATTGGAGAGAAAACCATCTGGGCCAGGCGCATCGTTGGCCGCGGAGCCGCGCATGGAACTCAGAGCAAAGCCTGCGCCTATCTCCACTCCTTTGACCGCGCCGATGGAAAGCAATGCCGCGCCCAAACGGGCATCGAGCTTATCGAAAACCGGCTCGCCCCATCCGGCCGGCAAGCCCTGGGCCCGCACTTCGACGATACCCCCGAGGGAATCACCGTCGGTGCGGGCTGACGCAATCGCCGCTTCCATTTGTGCGGCCGCCTCGAGGTCGGGACAACGCAGCGGATGATCCAAGGCCGCCTGCCAATCGGTCTGGTCCAGGTCGGCCGGGATACCGCCAATGGCCCGGGTGGCACCCAACACGCTTACCCCAATGGTGCTAAGTAGTCTGCGCGCCACCGCCCCGGCGGCCACCCGCGCCACCGTTTCGCGACCGGACAAGCGGCCGCCGCCGCGATAATCCCGATGGCCGTATTTCTTTTCCACGGTCCAGTCGGCATGACCAGGCCGGTACACGTCTTTGATCGGACCATAGTCCTTGGAGCGGGCATCTTGGTTTTCTATCACCAGCGCTATCGGCATGCCGGTTGTTATGCCCTCGAACACTCCAGACAGCATGCGAACCTGGTCGGGCTCACGACGAGCCGTGCTGGCACTGCTACTGTTGGGCCGACGACGGTCGAGATCTTGCTGGATCTGGTCGCGACTCAGCGAAATACCAGCCGGCATGCCATCGACCACCGCGCCCAACATCGGGCCATGTGATTCACCGAAGGTGGTCAGGGTGAAGATGCCGCCAAAGCTGTTCGAGCTCATGGCCTACCTCCTGCTTGGTTCGTCCGTTGGTATCTACGCTGCCTTGCGACATCATTTGATAGTACTTCTCACGCTTGGTCACAAGTTCTTGCATTTCGGCAAGGGCCGAGCCCTCGCGCAGGGCCGGACGTTGCCCACGCCCGCCCATGCGCCGCACGGCCTCTTGCGGACTGACCTGCAACCAAAACACAGTCCCCAGCTCACGCAGGCGCCGGCGGTTTACCTGGTTGAGAATCGCGCCGCCGCCGGTGGCAATGACCGTGGGCCGGGGACAAGAAAGTTCGGCCAAGACCCGCGACTCCCATTGTCGGAACCGCGATTCACCGTGGTCTTTAAAGATGCGGGCAATCGAACAAGCAGCAGCCTTTTCGATTTCGGCATCCAGATCGACGAAAGCAAACTGCAAGGCCATCGATAAGATCGACCCCACCGCGCTCTTGCCGCTGCCGCGCGGCCCGACCAGAATCAGGTTCACGCAAACACCGCCAACATCTCCCAGAAGTCCGGATAGGACTTGGATACACATTCGGGATCCATGACCTCAATCCCCGGAACCCGCAAACCAACCAGGCCAAAACACATGGCCATGCGGTGGTCGCCCGCGGGATCAAGGCGGGCCGGGCCATGAAGGGGACCCGGCTTGACCAGCAGACCATCCTCTCGTTCGACCAAATCGGCACCCAGTTTGTGCAGTTCGCGAGCCAAAAC
>JAUVBB010000314.1 GCA_030591445.1 Deltaproteobacteria bacterium
CCACCTATATGGTGCCAGGCAACCACGATGCTTTGGCACTGTACGAGCTGGCGCTCAAGGACCAGTGGTGGCAGGAGGCCATCAAGTCGGTACGTTGCGCGCGGCATTTGCTCGACGGCGAAATCAGTGCCGCCGCCGTTTTCTCGGCTTTGCTCTGCTTGTTTGGCGACCTAAAAAAGATGCTTTTCGAAGATCTCAACCAGGACGGTCTGGACTATTGGCATCGGCTGCTGGGACCGGGGGACTACAGTTTCGATGTGGGTGGTTTTCATTTTGTGGGTCTCAACTCTTATGCCGGCACTGCCGAGCGCCGGCATGCCTTCGTGCTTGGTCTGGGTTTCTTGGGCATTGACTTGGGTGGCGCCACTGTGGACAACTACGGTGGCACCTTGACGCCGGCGCAGCTAGCTTGGTTAAGCAAGGATCTGCCGGCCGCTCGCGCCGCGGGCAAAAAAGTGATTTTGTTTTTGCACCACGATCCGCGCGGCGCAGCCGGAGAAGCCTGGGGCCGGCGTTATCACGCCAATTTGCCCTTTCCCACCGAGCCGCTTGGTTTACGCAAGTTTCAAGAGTGGAACTACGACAGCGCGGAGTGGGACTCGGATCCGGCCGATCAAGTAGCCGGCGAGCAGCAGACGGACAACTCCGCGGTGCGCTTGTTGAAGCTCATCGCCGGTCATGTCGATACCGTATTTTGTGGCCATATCCACCAGGACCAGGACACGGTGATTGAGGTGGGCCGGGAATTGGTGTCCGGCTCCAACATCCGCGCGGCCCAGCGTATCCGCTTTGTCCGGGTAACCACCGCCTCGGCTTCCCCGCTGGCCGACGAAGGCTACTGGGGATATCGCCTGGTCCAGGTTCAGAAAGACGTCATGCAGGATCCGCGTTACTTGCCCAAACAAGCCCTGTCCTCCTTGCCGGCGGGCAACCTGTGGGTAGTGGGCTCCGGCTTGCCGGCCTCCAAACTTATCAAGAAAGTGGGCGGCGATCTGCTGTTTGTGATTCACAGTAGTTTGCCCCGGCCGACCACCGGTTTGCTGCGCGCCTATCTCCCGGATGCGCCGGAAGGTTATCGCTTTCCCGCCTCGAGCGGTGAAGTTCGGCTGGTCGATGTGGGCCGCGCCGAGACGGGTCGCAATGTTTACTACCTGCAGGTAAAAGTGCCGGCTTTGGCTGGGGCGGAGTTTCCGCCGCCGCCGGGTGGGGAGCAAAAAATGGGTATTGAAGTCCACCGAGCCAAAGGCAACCTGGCGCCGGAGGCCTTGTTTCAGTGGGCAGAGGAATATCCCCAACCCAGTCAGCAAGTTCATTTTGACGGCAGCCCGTCCCGGGATCCAGAGGGCAAAGCGCTGGTGCAAAGCATCTGGGACTTCGGCGATGGCTACACGGCCCGGGGGGCGAAAGTGGCCCACGCCTATGCCCAGCCGGGCAACTATCCGGTCTCCCTGATCGTGATCGACGATTGCGGTGCTTTTGCCCGCTATGCGACCCGGATCACGGTGGCCCTGGCCCCGGCCTGTTCCCTGGGGTCTGGCGCTTGTGCCGCCAGCTCGGCGACTCTGGTATTCGTAGGTCTGGTCTTGTTGGGTCTGCGTTTTTGGCGGCGAAAAAGAAAATTAGAAATGTGATCTCGATCATGGATTGTTGATGGCATAAGATGCGAAATAGACAAAGAACCCGGGGATTGGGAGAAATGCTATGAAGAAAGCAATGTTTGTGGTGTGTGGATGCTGTTGGTGGCTGCTGGCCGGTTGTGCCGATGAAGTTGCCTCCAAGGATTGTTACAACAACGAGGAGTGCAACGACGGTCTTTGTGTTGACGGTTTCTGCGAGTGCAGTGCCGGTTATACGGGCAAGAACTGCTTGGCTTGTGCCGAGGGCTATCACGAAGAAGGCGATGGTTGTGCAGAAGACGTGCCCACTTGTGAGCAAGACGCCGAATGTGACAACGGCAATGTCTGCGACGGCGTTGAGACTTGTGATCCGGTCAATTTGGTGTGCCTCGAAGGCAATATCGAAAAATTGGGATTGGCTTGCGACACCGACGACGATCTGGCCAGCCATGAGTTTTGCGATGGCGCCGGCATCTGCCTGCCCGGCCGCTGCGGCGACGAGGTGGTCGACCCGGACGATGAAGATTGTGACGACGGTAATGCCCAAACGGGTGACGGTTGCGATTTCTGCGTCTATTCTTGTGAAACCGATCTAGATTGCAACGACTCCAACATGTGCAATGGCGAGGAGACCTGCAATCCTAGCACCCATGCCTGTGTGCCCGCCGAGGTTATGCCAGTGGATGGCACCGATTGCGGAACCGATCACGAGTGTCGCGAAGGCATTTGCGTTACCATTGGTTGTGGCAACGGCGTGCCCAACACTGGGGAAGATTGCGACGATGGCAATACCATCGAGAACGATGGCTGTAAGACGGACTGCAGCTTTTCCTGCACCGCTGATGCCGATTGCGATGATGGCGATGTTTGCACCGGGACCGAAACCTGCAATGTTGACGATCATATTTGTGTGGATGGGACGCTACTGGATTGCGTGGATGATGGTGACGACTGTACCGAAAGTGTTTGCGATCCTTTGGCCGGTTGCCTGGACCAACTTATCGATGACGATGGCGATGGCCATGCCGCGGAATCTCTGGGTGCCTGCGGCGATGACTGCGACGACCTCCATCCAGAGGTGTATGCCGGTGCGCCCGAGCTATGTGATGGCCTCGACAATGACTGCGACGGAAATACTGACGAAGATCCGCCCACCTGGTACATCGACTGTGACGTCGACGGCTATGCCGCCGATACCAGCGGTGCCAAGACCCAGTGTGATCGGCCGTCCTCGGCCACCACCGGATGTTCAGGTGATTGGACCACGGTACGGCCGGTGGGCATAAGCAGCACCGATTGCCGAGACGACATCCCCAGCGTAAATCCGGGCCAGAGGCAGTTTTTTACGGCAGAAATTTCGGGTACCACCAGCTTTGATTACAATTGCGACGGTGTCGAAGAGAAGCAAGACACCACTAAGTTTAAAGCCTGTTCCACTGGCGCGAAACTATGCACCGGCAGCGGTTGGGCGGACGAGCCGCCCGCCTGTGGAGTTGCTGCTGCCTGGGTCGCCTGCACCCAGGTTGGCTTGACTTGTACGCCGTCAAACTTAGCCCGAAAAAACATCCAAGCCTGCCGGTAGCGGTCCCCTCATGATCCTTCGTGCTCGCGCACGAAGCGTTCATAAAGTTCTACTTCTTGCTTATTTCCTATCACGATGGGAACCCGTTGGTGTAGTTCGTGGGGGACTACCTCGAGCACGGGCTGGCTGCCAGTGGTAGCGGTGCCGCCGGCTTGTTCGGCCAGCCAGGCCAGAGGCGAGCATTCGTAGAGCAGGCGTAGCTTGCCCTGTTTGTTCTTGTGGTCGGCCGGGTAGAGGTACACGCCGCCGTAAAGCAGGTTGCGGTGAAAATCGACTACCATGGAACCGATGTAGCGGGAAGAGGTGTTTTGGTAGCGAGGATCGCTACCGAAGCGAATGTGATCGGCAAATTTTCGGGTGGGTTCATCCCAATCGGCGTAGTTGGAATCGTTGGCCGAAAAGCAAGTGCAGGTGTCGGGGAAACGCATGTTGGGATGGGACAGCACATACTCGCCCACGGCCGGATCCATGGTGAAGCCGTGCACGCCGTTGCCGGTCGAATACACCATCATGGTGCTGGAGCCGTAGACCACATAGCCGGCGGCAATTTGCTGGTGACCCGGCTGCAAGAAGTCACTCATGGCACAAGTGCCGCTGTCGGTGCGTCGGCGCATGATGGAGAAGATGGTGCCGATAGATACATTGGCATCGATGTTGGAGGAGCCGTCGAGCGGGTCGAACAGCAGCACATAGGTGTCATTCTCGTCTGGATGCGGCGGCAAGCGGATGACGTCTTCTTCTTCTTCGGAAGCAACGCCGGCGACCGCCGGTAGCCACTGCAAGGTGTTCATGATTACTTCTTGGGCCAGGATATCCAGCTTCATTTGTTCTTCACCCTGCACATTGATTTGGCCCTGCTTGCCCAGGATGTCGACCAAACCGGCTCGGCGCACCTTGGCCTGGATGATTTTCGAGGCCACGCCGATGCGGCGCAGAATGTCAGCGAAGAAACCGCGGCTTTGCGGATGCAGGCTTTGCTGGTTGGCGATGAAACTTTCCAGGGTGATGAAACCTTCGTACTCGTCGAAGGTCCGGACCCCCTCTTGGCATTGGTCTTTCATCGGGACGTAGGTAGGAAAAGAAAAATGCTTACATGCCGGAGAGGATTTTCCACTGACCGTCTTCCTTGGCCAGGGTCATCTTGTTGATGTCGTCCTTGATTTGCCATTTTTCACCGCTGGGCAGTTTCATCAAGTAGCGGCTCAAGAAACGATAGTCGATGGAGGCCTGGTTTTGCTCTACTTTGACCTCCTTGAGGGTGATGGTCAGGTTGCACTTTTCGACAATCTTGAAGTGCTCGGTGTAGTGCTGGCGCAGTCCGTCGTAGTTGAAGTCGTCTTCAGTGTCGTTGGTACCGCTCTTTTCGTAGAATTTGGGCGAAGCCAAGGCCATCAGCCCGTCAATGTCGCGCTGTTCGAAAGATTGCTGGAACTTGTGCATGATATCGATCAAGGCCCGGTGGTCGGGGGTGTCGGCCACTTTGATGTCCATGCCCGGTATATTCCGGGTGCCGCAGCCGGCGCTCAACAAACCAAGGGTCAGGATACCTATCGCTAAGCAACTTTTCATGTTTTGCCTCCTAGTTAAGACGCCATGTTGTTCGCAATTATGCGCGGGTGTCAAGTCAGTGTCCATTCCAAGACCTCGACGAACACCAAAAAATCACAATGATTTCGTAGTACCCGTCGTCGAAAACAGGGCTTCTGGGACGGGTACAAGTTCGTAGAGCGCTTTCTCTTGGCATAACCAATCTGGCCGGGTGCTTATTCCCATTTGCTCTGTTCCGTAATCGTTGCTGTTTTCGCCGTTCCCTTGTTACACTGGATGAACACAAGCGCTTTTCGGGTTTCGGGTGAATGAGGGGGAGTCTTTTTTTTGGCCAAAGACGACACTGAAATCGAGTCAAACACTGGCCCCGACAATACCTTGTCTGAACCAGGTGGAGCACAAGATCTTCTGGAGCGAGGCACCAGCGTTGGTCGCTATGTGATAATTGATTTTATCGATGCGGGTGGCATGGGTGCTATTTATCAGGCTTTCGATCCGGAGTTGAACCGTCCGGTGGCCTTGAAGTTGTTGTCGATCAAAACCGACAAGCAGAGAAGCCTAAAAGATCAGGAGACCGATCGAAGCCGTATGCTCCGAGAGGCGCAGGCGCTAGCGCAGTTGACCCATCCCAACGTGGTTACGGTCTACGATGTTGGCGAGTACCAGGATTCCATTTTTATCGCGATGGAGTTTGTGCAGGGAAGTGATCTGAATGAGTGGCGAAAGGAAAACAATCCGTCCCTGGACGAGGTGTTGGCCAAGGTAATTGACGCCGGTAAAGGTTTGGCGGCCGCCCATCAGGCCGGCATCATTCACCGGGACTTCAAACCGGGTAACATGATTGTGGGCGAAGACGGCCGGGTCCGGGTACTGGACTTCGGTTTGGCCCGGGCCGCCGGTACTGCCGATAAGAAGAAGGCGGCAGCAGAGGCGCAGGAAAGAGTTTCTGCCATCACCAGGTCGGGAAGCGAATCTTCCAAGAACATGCTGTCTGGATCTCTCACCCAAGATGGTTTGTTGGTAGGTACCATCAGCTACATGGCGCCGGAGCAGATGGATCAAAACCCGGTGGATGAACGTTCCGACCAGTTCAGTTTCTGTATCACTTTGTACGAGGCTTTGTACGGCTGTAAACCTTTTGCCGGAACCAAAGTGCGTCAGTTATTTCGCCGCATGAAGCGCGAGTCTTTTGTGCGCCCGCTGGATACAAAAGTTCCCCAGTGGCTGGATGATGTCCTGGTCCGCGGGCTATCGTTCAATCACGAAGATCGTTTTGCTTCCATGGACGAGTTGATGGAAGCACTCCAAAGCGATCCGGAAATACTGCACCGGGAGCTTCGCGACAAGCGTAAGAGAATGGTGATGGTCGTTGGTTCGATTTCCTTATCATTGCTCATCGGCGCTCTTAGTATTTGGTATGCGGTAACCCTGGGTGACCGCCTTTGCAAGGGGGTCGAAGATAAGTTGGTTGGCGTTTGGGACCCGGAAGTAAGGGCAAGCGTAAAGAAGGCTTTCCTGGCGACCAAGAGGTATTACGCAGAAAATTCTTTTGAACGGGTAGCCACGATTCTAGACCGCAGGGTTTCTCAATGGATGGCTATGCGAACGGACGCCTGCAAAGCGACCCACGTTAGGGGAGAGCAATCTGAGCAAATGTTGGATTTGCGGATGAGATGCTACAAACGAAAACTTTCGGAGATGAACGCGCTGGTGACGTTATTTGCGACCCAGACCGACGGACGTGTTATCGACAAGGCGGTCCAAGCGACGTCTGGGCTCAGTGGCTTGAGCCGATGCGCGGACGAAGAATCGCTGGCATCGGAAATACCACCACCGGAAGATCCAATAAAACGAAAAAAGGTCGAGGTCCTTAGGAAAAATTTAGATGAGGTAGATGCTTTACGTAGGTCAGGAAAATACAAAGAAGGTATGCGCCTGGTGAGAATGTCTTTGGCCCAAGCCAAAAGTCTAGATTTCAAGCCGGTAGAAGCCGAAGCCATGTACTTATTGGGTAGACTGCAAGAAATCACCGGAAAATACGAGGACGCGCTAAAGACCTTGGCCGACACAGCGGCACTGGCCGACGAATTCAAACACGATGAAATCAGGGCCAAGGCAAACAATGAACTTATTTGGGTGATCGGATACCGGCTTGGCCGTCTTGAAGACATAGAGTCTTTGATAAAGCGATCAAAGGCCGTCATCGGCCGACTGGGAGACCAGGGAGAAATCACGGCCCGTTGGCACAACATTGTTGGAACCGTGTTCGCACAAAAGAAAGACGATGATCGAGCCCTTATCTATTTCAAAAAGGCCCTGAAGATAAGGAAAAAGATATTCGGTCTCCAGAGTACTTATGTGGCGGAATCTCACAACGGCCTTGGGCTTGTGCTTTACGATATGGGTGAGTCCAAGCAGGCGCTGGTGCACCTTGAAACGGCCCTAAAGATAAAAGAAAATGCCTTGGGCCCCGAGCATCCGGACTTGGCCGGTTTGCACCTCAATATTGGACTTTTGGTTAGCCAATGGGGCGATTTTGGCAGGGCGCTTAGGCACTATGAAAAGACCCAGAAAATAGATAAAGAAGCCTTGGGCTCCGAGCACCCGTTTATGGCTGGATCATACAACAATATTGGAAACTTGTATTACGAGATGGGTGATTACAGCTTGGCGCTTGAGAACCACCAGGAGGCTTTGAGAATTAGGGAGAAATCCTTTGCCCCTGAGAGTTGGGATGTAGCGGCTTCTCTCGACAGCATAGCATCTATTTATCACGCCATGAGCGAGTACGACCTGGCTCTCGTTTACTTTGAGCGGGCACAGAAGATATGGGAAAAAATATTGCTCCCCGAGCAAACGGATTTGACCTGGTCTCTAAACGGCATTGGCTGGGTGAAAATGCAACAAGGCAAACCCACCGAAGCGAAGAAATATTTTGAACAAGTTCTTTCCATTTGTGACATTGGCAAATGCAAGGGGGAAGGACAAGGACCTCTCTCCGAATCCAAACTCGGTCTGGCAAAGATTCTTAGTAATCGTAAGCAAGGCCAGCAAAAAGCCCTCCAGCTCGCCCAAGTCGCCAAAGAGTTTTTCCAGACCCAGAAATCCGTAAAGGGAAAGATGTACCTGAAAGAAGCAAACGAGATTCTGAAGAAGCATGGAAACTGAGCAAAGGCTGGTCGCAACAATCAGTCACCACAATTCAGAATCAACCTTTTTTAGGCAGATCTGTGGCTGGTAGAACGACCAAAGGAGATGTGAAGCTAGGGTCGGTAGATTATTTAGACGGAGTGGGCTAGCCGCCGAAGTGGAAGGCGTAGAGCATCGGCGCGATGATCATGGCGACGACGGAGATGAGCTTGATCAGGATGTTGAGCGAGGGCCCGGAGGTGTCCTTGAAGGGATCGCCTACCGTGTCACCGGTTACGGTGGCTTTGGCTACTTCTTCGTATTCTTCGCCCCACTTGGTGTGGCCTTCGTCTTTGACTTGTTTCTTAGCGTTATCCCAGGCGCCGCCGGCGTTGGACTGGAAGATGGCCAGGCATACGCCGGAGATCAGGCAGCCGATCAGCAAGCCGCCGAGGGCATTGGGAGAGACCAGGCCCACCACGACCGGTACCGATACTGCCATGGCGCCGGGTACCACCATCTTCTTGATGGCGGCGCTGGTGGCGATGGAGACGCAGTGGGAGTATTCGGCCTTGCCGTTGGCGGCGTCGATGACCTTGCGTTCTTCCTCGTTGGGCTCGCGCTCTTCCGACTCTGCTTTCTGGGCGGCGATCAGGGCTGGTTTCAACTCGGGGATTTCTTTGAACTGGCGCCGGACTTCTTGGATCATGTCCTGGGCAGCCTGGCCCACGGCGACCATGGCCATGGCCGAGAAGCGGAATGGCAGCATGCAGCCAATGAGCATACCGATCAGGGTGTATGGGTCGGCGGCGGAGATCTGCACTTGCCCATTCATCTTGGTCAGGTAGGCGCTGGTCATGGCCAGGGCGGTTAAGGCTGCCGAAGCGATGGCGAAGCCCTTGCCGATGGCGGCGGTGGTGTTGCCCACC
>JAUVBB010000225.1 GCA_030591445.1 Deltaproteobacteria bacterium
ACGACCCCGCGGCACAGACCTACGCCTTGACTCTGAAGCAGACTTGCCCGCCTACCCCCGGCCAGGATCACAAAGAACCCTTCCATATTCCTTTTGCGCTCGGCTTGCTCGATGGCGAAGGCAAAGAGTTGCCGCTGCGCTTGGACAAGGAAGAAAAGCCGCACCCAGACAGTACCCGCGTGCTTTCCCTCTGTCAGCCTAGTGAGACCTATCGCTTCGTCGGTTTGCCCGCACGGCCGCTGCTATCCGGCCTGCGCGGTTTCTCGGCGCCGGTGCAAGTCGAACGAACTTGCAGCGATGAGGATCTGGCCTTTCTCATGGCGCATGACAGCGACGAGTTTAATCGCTGGGAAGCCGGGCAGCGCTTGTGCGGGCGAATTTTGCAGAACCTGGTAGAAAAACACCAGCACAAAGAAGAACTGGTTTTGCCGGAGATGTTTATCTCGGCCTTTGCCGGCATTCTTGGCGACCCATCATTGGATAAACGACTGGCGGTAGAGGCCCTGACCTTGCCCGCCGAGGAATATCTGGCCCAGCAAGCCAAAGTAATTGACCCCGGTGCCATCCACGAAACCCGCTTGTTTATGGCCCGAACCCTGGCCGCTAGACTTCGCGATTCTTTCCTGTCGGTTCTGCAAAAGAACACCGATTCGGGTCCCTACGCCAAAGATCCGCAAGCCATCAGCCGGCGCAAACTCAAGAATAAATGCCTGCGCTACCTGATGTTGCTGGCCGACGAACAAGTACGAGAACTATGCCAGAGTCAATTCCGAGCGGCCGACAACATGACCGATCAGGTCGCCGCCTTAGTGCCGCTCGCCAACGCCGACGTACCAGAGCGCGAGCCCGCCCTGGCAGAATATTATCAGCAATGGCAGCAAGAGACTTTGGTGGTCGATAAATGGTTCGCCATTCAGGCCACCTCCCGCTTGCCCGGCACCCTGGCCAGCGTGAAGGCTCTCATGGAGCACCCCGCTTTTGACGCCAAGAACCCGAACAAAGTCCGCTCCCTGATTGGGGCCTTTTGCCAGGCCAACCCTTATCATTTCCACCAAATCAGCGGCGAGGGCTACCAATTCCTCACCGACCAGTTGTTACGAATCGATAGCTTCAATCCCCATATTGCCGCTCGGCTCTTTACCCCCTTGAGCCAATGGCGCAATTACACCCCCGACCGCAGCGCAAAAATGAAAGAACAAATCGAACGCATTCTGGCCAAACCCGATCTCTCCAAAAACGTCAGCGAAATCGCGAGTAAGAGCCTGAAATAGAAGTATTAGGGGGAGCGTGTAGCGAAGAACGTAGGGTATTGACCTACATGGGGCTGTGGAAACCTACCTGTCGTGCGGAAACAAAATCGCAAAGCCAAAAATTGGGCCAGCTGAATCACGTTTCCGTAGGGGCGCGTCGCGCGCGCCCGTTCGGCAGTGGCCAAACCCCACCCAGATGCATTGGATACCAATAACAACCCGGCCAATTGAATCACGTTTCTGTAACGGGCGCGGGGATCCCATGGGGGATGGTTGGCATTGGCCGCACGGGCGCGCGCGACGCGCCCCTACGGAATTGTGACCCGGGACAGTCATGTTTGTGTGAAAATGTCGCACGACCTTTGCTGCACAGACCTACTATTGGGAATGGACTTGCGGAAAGGTTGCAGAAAATGTAACCTAGAAGCAAGAATGCAGACACTTACCGAAAAAGTCTATCTTCTGAATCCTCCGGGCGGATTGTTTGATGAAACTGTAGTGCACAACTTGTTTCCCGCCCATTCGGAGGGTGCTCGTAAGGCATTGGTGCATCGATCCGTGCAATATAAGGAAGTGCTGAGACTGAAGCCCGGCCTCTATTGCCTTGGGGATGTCTATCGTCGTAGCCACCCGCACCCCTTTGTGGTGGCTGCCATGCTGCATTCACCAACGCACGTGAGTTTGGAGTCAGCCCTGCGTTTTCACCAGTTGATTCCAGAAGCGGTCTATTCGGTGGCCAGTGTCACTGTGCAAAGAACACGTAAATTTGAAACTCCATTGGGTGACTATCAGTTTTACCGGGTTCCTGCCATCCATCCGCTAGCGGGAGTCAAGACGGTTGAGATTGAAAAAGATAGCTGGGTTTTTGTGGCCAATCCACTGAGAGCCATTGCTGATTTGGTTTATTTGCGCAAGCAGGTTTGCTGGGAGAACGATAAAATGGCGTTTCTGACTGAATCAATGCGCATGGAAGTTGAAGATTTAGCGGGGATTTCTTTTGCGGAATTTGACGACTTGCTGGCTAGTTTTCGCTCGCGGCGAACCAAGGCTTATCTGCGCGGCCTCAAAAAGGAACTGGGAAGATGATCGAGCAAGTTCTAGCGGATAAGATCAAGCAATATGCACCTCAGAACGCTCTGGAACAGGAAAATGTTCTTTGTGAACTGTTGCAACACTTTGTCTTGGCCAGTTTGTCCAAGGCCGGATTTTTCAGAACAGCGCAGTTCCATGGGGGCACCTGTTTACGAATTCTGCATAGACTCGATCGCTTCTCGGAAGATCTCGACTTCGTACTGAAGCAAGCCGATCCTCAGTTTGAATGGCGCAAATATTTAGCTCAGGTAGTCCGCGATTGTGACCACGAGGGTATTGGATTTGAACTGGTTGACAAGAGCAAACTCGACTCAGCTGTGCAAAAAGCCTTCTTGAAAAGTGATTCTATTGGCCATGTTATTCTGCTGGACTTGCCTCATTCCCGTCACCGAAATCGAAAAATCAAGATCAAACTCGAAATCGATACCCGTCCGCCCTTGGGATCTATCTTCGAGACCAGTTACATTACTTTCCCAAACACCAGCCCCCTCACCACCCAGACCCTGGAATCATCCTTTGCCAGCAAGTTACATGCCCTCTTGTGTCGTAACTACACCAAGGGCAGAGATTGGTACGATTTTGTCTGGTATGTCGACCGCGGAACACAACCCAATTACCTACTGTTGAAAAATGCGCTTGAACAGCAGGGACCGTGGGCCGGCAAGGATCCGCGGATTACACCCCAATGGATTGTGCAAAAGCTCAGAGACAGCGTTCAGCAAATTGTTTGGAAACAAGCTGTCGAAGATGTACGGCGTTTCTTGCCCAGCCGCCGGCAAAAAGAGCTTGAGAACTGGAATCAGAGCTTTTTTGTCTTTCAATGCAAGCAGCTTGAACTGAATCTAAGATAATTGTAAAAACAAGAATGAGATAACGATGAATAACGGGAGTAAAAAAAATGATGGTTGAGAGTAGGCGAAGAGGGGCGGCGCTGGGCTGGATGTTTGCGGGGTCTCTTTGTTTGGTGATTTTCGCATGTTCCCGGGCCGATTATCAGGGCTCTGAGCTGGTTTGTGGGCAGGGCGGTCTTTGTCCTTCCGGGTATCAGTGTTGTGCGGACAATATCTGTAGAACGCGGTGCGTTGATGAAGGCGCGGAGTCGGCGGTTTGTGGGGAGGACACGATCGAGGCGGAATGTTACGTGCCTGATGGCGAATTGGATCCCTTCGATGAGGTGTATTGTGCCGAGGACGATCTTTGTTGGCAGCGAAAGACTTTCGCGTGGGCGCTGACTTTTTTGGAGGCCGAGAGTTATTGTAACTCTTTGCGCTTGGCTGTTTTCAGCGATTGGCGCTTGCCCAATTTGGATGAGCTAAGAACACTGGTGGACGGTTGCAGCGCTTCGGTGGCTGGCGGAGCTTGTGGCGTAAGGGACGATTGCTCCATCTGTGCCACACCGGTTTGCTGGACGCGGGATCTCTGTGAAGGATGTGGCGATGGCTTTGGGCCAGGCCCGGGCAATTGTTACTGGCATGGGACTTTCGGCGCCGAATGCGAACTCTGGTTTTGGTCGTCTACCAGATGTTCGGATGAATCAAATAATTATTGGTTTGTAGACTTTCAATCCGGCAACATTTACCACGAGTGGCATGCAAATGCTGAAAAAGTGACGGTTCGCTGTGTGCGACCATGAGCACGAGGTTTACATAGGTGATGGGTCTGGTGTCTAAAAGAATAGACCGGCAATTGGCCGAAGACTTGTACCGGCGCTATGGCTTTCAGGTGGAGCGCCGATGCCTGCGGATATTGCATGATCCCGAAAGGGCTGCCGATGCGGCCCAGGAGGTCTTTATCAAACTGATGGAAAAGGGCGCCGGCTTCGAAGGGCGTTCCGAGTGGATGACCTGGCTTTACCGGGTGAGCACCAATATTTGTCTTAACCGGCTGCGGGATGCCAAACGCAAACGCGCGCGGCAGGAGCAGATATTCAAAGAGGCAGAGCGCGGGCCGATCGAAAGCGGCGCGGAGAGCACGCTGGACCGGAAAAGGATGCTACAGAGTCAAATGCAGCGCAGTGATCGCAAGACCCAGCAGATTGTCCTGTACTATTTTTGGGACCAGATGAGCCAAGAGGAGATCGGAAAGATCATGAAACTTAGCCGGGTCTCAGTGAACAAGCGCTTACAGAAATTTAGGCGCGGGCTGTCGAACGCGGTCAGTGACCGGGAGATGTCATGAATTCGACTGACGCGGCGCATTTGTCGGAACTGAATCTCGATCGTTTGCTGGCTGGCGAGACTAGCGGCCTGGAACAAGCCCAGGCTCATCTGGAAGGCTGCGCTTCTTGCCAGCAGCGTTTCTCGGCGCTGCAGGCAGAGCAGGAACAGTCGATGACGGCCGGCCGGGTTAAGCGCCGGGTCGATGATCTGTTTGAAAAGTCCGCGCGACCGGTAGCGCGACCCATTTTTCGTTGGCTGCCGGCGATGGGGGCAACGGTTGCGGCCGGTGCGTGTTTACTGGCGATCGTGATTTTGTTTGGCGGCCCTAGCCAAAGCCCTCAGAACGGCGAAGTTCGCATTAAAGGACAAGCTGCTCTTCAAACCTTGGTGATTGTGGGACAAAAGGCACGCTTCTATTTGCCGGGCGAAAAACTGCCATCTGGTACCCGACTGGGGTTCCGGGTATCAGCCCCGAGCGGATCTTGGGTGAAGTTAGCGGGAATCAGCCAGTCCGGGCCGGTCTATTTTGTTGAGTCGCCGGGGGGAGCCCCCTGGTTTTTAAAGCCGGGTCCGTACCGGCAAATGCCAGTCAGCGCCGAGCTGGACCAACAAAGCGGTGACGAAAGATTTTTTGCCGTCTTTTGTCCCCGCGCTATCGACAAGGAACAGTTGTCTCGTTTCTTACAAGAATCCTATCCGGATACCGCATCCGCTCAGCGCAATCTCGCCTCGCCGCCACCGGAAAAGTGGCAAGCATGTAGCGTTTGCTCTGTATTGGTGCAGCGCAAGCAAAGCCAGGGTGCCCAGTGATGCCGAGAAAACCAGGTCTGTTTCTGTGCGTTGGTCTGTGGTTTAGTGGTCTTTGCCTGCCGCTTGCCGCCGCTGACTCGGTCAAACGAATCGCGGTAGTGGTCGGTCACAACGAAGGAAATTCGAAAGAAACCAAGCTTAAATATGCCGAGTCAGATGCCAGGAACATGGCCAGCGTGCTTCAGGAAATGGGTGGTTTTGATCAGGTCAATTTGATCTTGTCGCCCAGTGCTGCCGAATTACGGGCCGGGATTCGGGATGCGCGTAGGCAGATGAAATCTTGGCAAGCTCAGCCTTCATCGCAGGGCGTGTTGTTTTTCTTCTTTTATTCGGGCCACGCCGATGCTCGTGCCCTTCACCTGGGCGCGGAGCCAATCAATACCAAGAGACTGCTGGCGCAATTCGAAAAATTGGGCGCCAAGCTCAGGGTGGTGGTGTTGGATGCTTGCCAGTCTGGCTCTGTGATTCGCCGCAAAGGCGTGATTGTTCGGGAAGCGGTCAAGGTCAGGCTGGTTGACGAACTAGACGTAAGCGGTCAGGCTATCTTGGCCTCCACCAGCCAGGGAGAAAACGCCCAGGAATCTGATGATCTGCGCGGCTCTTTCTTCTCTCGCCATCTGGTTACTGGCCTGCGCGGTGCCGCCGATGGCAACAGCGACGGAGCGGTCAGCTTGCAGGAAGCCTATCAATATGCCTTTCATCACACCCTGCACTCCACGGCTATGAGTGCCGCCGGCCTGCAGCATCCATCTTTCAAAATGGAACTCAGCGGTAAAAGAGAAGTGCTTCTGACCTGGCCGGGACGCTCCCTGGCCAGCCTGCAAATCCATGCCCGCTCGGATGGGCGCTGCCTGGTGGTTTCCAAGGAAACGGGCGCGGTTATGGTTGAATTGCATTTGAACCAGAACCAGATCCAGCGCATCGGTCTGCCCCGCGGTGATTATCTGCTGAAGAAACGGAGCCCCGACGGGCTTAGAACCAGCCAGATTTTTCTCGAAGAAGGAACCCGCCTGGAGATCGACGAGCAAGATATGAATCTTGCCGACTATAGCCGTTTGGCGATCAAGGGTGAAACGTCACCACGCCATTTCGCCTGGCGCTGGGCACTGGGCACGGCCTCCGTGCTGGCCGTAGGTCTGGGCACCACCTTCGAAGTGTTGGCGGCCCAGGATCGTGACCAGCGGGATCAATTGCTAGCAGATAGCCGCGCCGGCATTCCGGTAGCATACGACCAACTAGCCGATCTAGACCAGCGCGCCCATCAGCGCGAATGGGTAGGCCACATCTTACTCGGTTCCGCTGCCGGGCTGGGTGCCGCTGCTCTTTGGCTGTGGCTGGCCGATGATTCGCCGAGCCCGGCATTGGAACCTGACCGCCGGCAAAGTGCGCAACTGCTCATCGGTTATCGCCAATTACAACTGCAATTTTCATTCTAAAAATCTGACCGGGTTTACACTTCTTTCTTCTCGGGTGTCGAAGTGAATAGAAGAAAGGAGAAATGATCATGAGCATGACAAGTTACCTTAGTTTGGCAGGTGAATTCCAAGGCAAAATTATTGGCGATTGCCAACAGCGAGGTCGCCGGAACTTGATATTGGTAGAAGCAGTTCAACACAAGGTGGACATTCCGCTCGATCTTCAGAACGGCGGTCCCACCGGTGCTCGCCAACACTATCCCCTGGTCATTACCAAGTGGATAGACCCGGCCAGCCCCTTGCTTTACCATGCTTGTTGCACTGGTGAGCACATGAATCATTGGGTGATGCGTTATTATCGCATCAATGAAACCGGCCACGAAGAAAACTACTTCACCGTGAGTCTGGAAGACGCCCTGGTCGCCAGCATTGAGCATGAAAAGCCAATGGCCTGCTTGAAGCAAAATGGGGCATTGCAAGATATCGAACGAGTGGGCTTCAGTTACCGCAAAATTACTTGGACCCACGAAATCGAATCCAAAGAAGCCTCCGACGACTGGATGATTCGGATGACTTAGGCTTCCGACTCAATGGGCCTAGTTTTCGATAACGCTCAGGTGGCCGAGATCGTCTAGGGCAAAGCCGTCGGTGGTGCCGGTGGCGCGGTCGCAATAGAGGAAACTCGCACCACCGTCGCCGGAGAATCTGTAGGCGCTGCGGTAGTGGCCCGCCTGGTTGATGGTAACCGTGCCTTGGAATTCGGCGTTGTTTTCACGTTGGCCGTTGAAGCTGGCCGGAATCCAGGTCCAGGAGGGGTCCAAGCGGGGATCGGAGTTGTCGGGGCCATAGCCTAGTTCGGCGCTGATGCCCTGCGGTGCGTTGGGCGAATCGGTGACGCCTGCTGACCAGACCTGTCCATAGATGAGACCCGATTCGGTCGAGGCACTGGTGGTCAGTGCTTCCGGCCATTGCAAATTGCACCAGCCGATATTGACGGTGGGCAGGGGGGACGGTGTTTGGTCGGTGCAGATGGTGATTTGCTCGCTATCGTCGGGAACCTTGATCTTAAGGATCCCCATATCGGGGTCACATTGATAAGAGAAGCTGTTTTGTAGTTGATCGTCGTAGACGACTTGCGTGTCGTTGACCTGGACCGATTGCGGACAGGTGGTGTCATGTACGATCACGATGAAGTGACGGCCGCCCGCGTTATAGCTGCCTTCAGGCGCCTGGATGGTGAAGCTGAAGGAGTCATCGTCGGCCTGGCTGATGAATTTGGTTTTGCGGTATTGGCCGTGGCGATAGTCGAAGCTCTCGCCATCGTCTTCGTATAAGGTGAATTCGGAGTTGCCCGCGGGCCAGACGTTGATGTCCAGGAAATCGGGTTGGAACTGGTTGGTGTGAGCCATGGCCGGGCCCATGGGCACAATGGCGCCGGCTTTTACGAACAGCGGCAAACGGCCTAAGGGGGCGTAAACCTGAGTCCAGGCACCGCCGCTTTTCTTCTGGTCGTCGTGCCAGTGATACCAGTCGGTGCCGGCGGGCAAATAGACCCAGCGGTGATCCACGCCGCCTTCGATGACCGGGGCGGCCAGCAAATTCTCGCCGATCATGAAGTCGTTTTCGTTTTGGTAGTGGGTTTCGGTGTCCTTCATGAAGTGGAACACCGTTGGGGTATTCATGGGCATGCCGGTTTGGGTTGATTGGTAGGCGAGGGTATAAAGATAGGGCATCAACTGATAGCGAAAGCGGATGATATTGCGCATCAGGCTGGCATAAGGCTCGCCGAAACGCCAGGGTTCTCGCTCGCGGAAACTCTTCATGGAGTGATTGCGGAACAGGGGATTGAGGGCCGCCCATTCGGACCAACGGGTCATGAGTTCGCCGTTGGAATCGCCTACGAATCCGCCCACATCGTGGCCAAAGTTTGCCTGGCCCGAAATCATGACACTTAGCCCCAGCCCGATGTTGTGGCGCAGATGATGAAAGTCGGCCACGTTGTCGCCGCTCCAGCCGAGCGCGTAACGCTGGATACCCGGCCAACCCGCCCGGCTGAGCACGAAGGGTCGCTGGTTGGGATAGTGTTCGGTGAGCATGTCGTAAGTTAATGATACTTCGCGCAAGCAGTACTGGTTCTTTTCATTGAGAAACCACTTGCGGGAGTCTTCGGGGCCATCGTATTTCCCGTCTTGCCAAAACAATCCGTCGAGCGGGATTTCGTCGTTGTCGGCCGGTTCGTTCAAATCGTTCCAGATTCCGGCGAAGGGGTATTGGTCGAGAAAACCGTGAAGTTTGCCCTTCCACCAGTCGCGGGCCGGGGTGCTGGAAAAATCGAGCCAAGAGACCTGGCCGAAGAAAATATTGCTGATATGGGTGGATCCGTCGTGATTTTTGATGAAGTGCAAATCCCGCACGGCTTCGCCCCATTTTGGGTCGCCGGTGGTGAGCCAGGCCTCTACAATGGGCACTAGCTTGACTCCCTGGGCGGCACTGTGCTGAATCATGCCCGCGGGATCGGGAAAATTTTGGTTGAATGTCAATTGGTGCAGGGTGTTGTCGTCGTAGATATTGTCCGCGTTGGTGTCCATGTAATCGATGTCGACATAGATGGCGTCGAGCGGAATGTCGCGCCGGCGGTGTTCGTCAACCAACCAATTGACCCAGCCCTGGTTGTCGTAGGTCCAGCGCGAGATGTGATAGCCGAAGGCCCACTTGGGCAACATGGTCGGTCGCCCAGTCAACTCGGTATAACGGTTGAGCACCGCTTTCATGCTGTGTTGGGCTCCGCCGCCGAAGAAGAAATAGTCGATTTGACCGTCGCCGGCCTGGAACGAGTACTTGTCAGCCCACTCGTTGCCCATGCGGAAAAAGGGGCGGGCGGGGTTGTTGAAGAAGATGCCGTAGGCAAATTCCGGGTGACCGTCGTGTTCTCCCTGCACTCCGTAGAAGAAAGGCATGGTCATGTACATGGGATTTTGGTGTTCACTCCAGCTAAAAGTGTCGGCGTTCCAGCCCTGAATCGACTTGCCCCGCCGGTTCATTTCCGCAGCCAACTCACCGAAACCGAAGTAGGCCTCGTTGGCGGGCATTTCGCGAATGGCCTTTAGCTTGAATCCTTGCGGCCAGGCCCCGGTCCAACGCAGGTATTTGTAGGTTGTATCTGCCCGGGGCGAATAGTTCTGGTCAAACTCCATCCGATTGTCTTTGGATAAATAGTAATCGCCGCTCTTGTCCTGGAAGTGGATCTGGACGTTTGGCGATTTGACGATCTCGACGATGAGCTCATCCGTCTCCAGGTAGATATTTCCCGCTCGTTCCTCAAACTGGCAGGGGAATGCCGGCCACTGGGCAAAGGCCTTGGCGATGGCCAAGTTTTCCTTCTCCCACAAGCCGGCCCAGTGGAATCGGACCCGGACCACATCCGGAGCGTATACCGAAATTTCCACGGTTCCGCCGGTATCGAGGTCGAGCAGCACTTGCTTTTTCCCCGCCACCGCTTCTGTCTGTACCGTGGTTTGGGTCACCGAGCCGGCTATTTGGATCTCGGCCAGCACGCGACCCGGGCAAAGCCCAAGGAATACCAAAATCATGAAGAAATTCTTTGTACCCAATATCGATGATCTCATCTCATTCTCCCATTCTATCTAATCAAAATAAAAACGTAACCCAATATTGATACACTATATAGGGCATGCAGAGTGAAAAAGAAAGGATTAAGGGGAATTAAGTGCGAATAGCTGGAAAAAATTGAATATTTCCGTTAAAAATATGTCTGTCGTTTTAATGTTTGGCCTAAGTAGGAATTTAGAATTGAGGAGTGATAATGAGCAGATCAAAGTCGCGGTATCTAAGCATTTGCCTGGTAGTTGTTTTTGTGGCCGCCTCTTGTATGCCGAAGTCAAGGCAGACGACTTGCGAATCGGATAGGGATTGCAGCCCCGAAAGGCCGCTTTGCGATGTCGCGACTGGCCAGTGTGTCAATTGTGTGCCGGAGTGTCTAGGCAAGTGCTGCGGTGACGACGGTTGCGGCGGCAGCTGCCCTGATAATTGTGCCGAGACTTCCCAGACTTGCGATGGGGCGGTTTGTACCTGTGAGGGTGTTTGTGTGCCGAATTGTGGCGCTAAGCAATGCGGTAGCGATGGTTGTGAGGGCGATTGTGGGGATTGTAGCGGCCAAGATATTTGCGTGGAGGGCGTTTGCCAGTGTCAGCCGGAATGTAACGGCAAAGAATGTGGCGTCGACGGATGCGGGGGAGAGTGCGGGCTGGGTTGTTCTGGAGCCGATGTGTGCAATGCCAGTGGGGAATGTATTGCCTGTGTGCCTGAATGTGGCGTGCGCGTGTGTGGGCTCGATCCGGAATGCGGATCGTCTTGCGGCCAGTGTAACGACGGGGAAACCTGCAATCTCGACGGGGTCTGCGGCCTCTGGTGTGAGATCGGAGAAACCCGTTGTACCGAAGGTGGCTACGGCTTCGAGGTGTGCGGATTTCAGGCGGACATTGGGGCCAATACCTTTGGTTGGCGCATTCCTTGTGCCCTGGGTGATA
>JAUVBB010000579.1 GCA_030591445.1 Deltaproteobacteria bacterium
ACAACGCCCAGGCAAAGTACGAGGAAGCCAAAAAACACTACCAGCGGGCACTGTCCATTCGAAAAACGGCCTTGGGACCAGAACATCCCGACGTGGCCAGAATATATAACAACCTGGGCAGCGTGGCCCAAAACCAAGGAAAGAACGACGAGGCCAGAAAGTACGGTGAACATGCCCTGACCATTTTCAAAAAAGCCCTGGGCCCCGAACATCCAAGCGTGGGTGCCGCCTTGAGCAACTTGGGTGGATCACTTTATTGCCTCGGCAATTTCGAGGCGGCGAAAGATTTGTTTGTCCAGGCATTGGCCATTTGGGAAAAGAAACTGGGACCGGAACACAGGAGCACGGCGCACAGTCATTACAACCTGACGGTCTTGTATACCAAACTGGGCCAATTCCAATTGGCGATCGAACATGGCAAGCGTTCATTGGCCATCCGGGAAAAAGCCCTGGGGCCCGAACATCCGCATGTAGCCCATAGCCTCAATACCCTGGGCATCATCTACCTTGAACAAGGAAACTACCCGGCGGCACAAAAGCACTTGACCCGCTCCCTGGCCATCTGGGAAAAGACCCTGGGGCCGCAACATCCGGATGTGGTCTATGCCGTGGTCGGGCTAGGCGAGCTACACCAGAAGATCCGCAAAACCCAGCCGGCCGTCGCCTATTTCAAACGGGCTATAGCACTCTGTGAATCCAAGATCTGCGATCATGAATCCTGCGGCATTGCAAAACTCGAGCTGGCCAAAATACTCTGGGCACAAGGCAAAGACCGGAGCCAATCTTACCAACTGGCGCGCCAAGCACGAAATGAGTTTTCAAAAGAAGGCAGCCTGAAGACAAATCAGATGCAAGCGGAAGAATGGCTAAGAAAACACCGCAGCTAGCAGTCAATAAGATTTTCCGTCCATCTGCACCTTGCCGCGGAATACCCGGTAGATAAAAATGGTATAGCCAATGACCAAGGGCATGCCATGCCGATAAGCGCAATGACCAGCATGGTGGTACCCAGAAAGGTACCACCCACTTCGCCCCCAGAAAGGTACCACCCACTTCGCCAACTCTCTCGTGTTCCATCACCTTCAATAACCATAACATAATGATATGATTGAATTGACGCACCTTTGACGCGCGTCAAAATTTCTCACTAGGTGGGCAGCACTTTTTTGGGCACTTTTTTTGGCAAGGGTCCGCATTGAAAACTATTTTCAGTTCCGTATACAATCCAATGAGCAAAGATAACCGTCAAGAAAGCGGGTTCTAATGAACGAGTTTCCGGCCACAGGCCCACATGGCATCGGAGCATTGATAGCAATCGCTGGAGTTGTTCTCCTTGCTTTCTGGGTGACTCGCCAAGGGACAAAACGCCGTCTTGGCCGTCGCCGGTGGGGAGTTGTTGGACCAGCTGTTGTCGTATTGCTAGCTGTCGGTATTTTCGCCAATGGACCTTTTGGAGCTGCTGGGCGCGGTATCATCAACAATGCATTTTTGCTTCAGTACAACCCGCCACAAGGCTTGGACGCTATGGAAAGGGCTATTGAAGTCGCTTTGTCTGATGAGTTCTTACATTATTACGCTGCCCTGTATGGCAAGCAATCCCTGTTGTCAGGGAAAGAGATGAAATCAAAGCTCAAGTTCCAGCGTGTCCCTTATCGCAAATTGGTAGATTACGGCATCACCATGTCCCCACCACCACCGCCGGACAGTCAATTCATGCTGTATGAGTACTACGATGTAGACAACTATGCCTTTCACATACTGGAGGGCTGTACTCACCATGTTTCCCCAAGGCACGAGTTTTTGCAGCTGCTGGTCAACAATTTTGCCGAGGAACTACAGCTTCTGTCTCTTCTGCGTATGGCGAAAACAGATGCCGATAGAATCCTCTTCCTCAAGACGATGAGGGGAGGCGTTCCAATAATAGCGGAATGGCTGGAGAGAGACCTGGTAGCGTTCGAAAAGCAAACAAGCTTGGCAGACGCTGTGGCGACGGAGTTGAAAGCCACTTTAAAACTCGTCAGAGACTACATTGACGATCCCACAATGAGGGCTCTGCCGGCCTCAACAAATGTTCAGTTAAAATAAGGCATGTGTTCAATCCAATCCCGCACCAGTTGGGTTGACCCAGAAAGGGGCGATTCTGTTGGTTGGTCGCTGAGCCTCGATTTCGCTCTTGACGTACCGACCTGCTACATGTACAATAAAAGTTGAGTTGTACATAAAAATATCTTTATGTACATGAGACCAGACCGGAGGACCAGACATGGCAGATACGCGAAACCCAGAGGAATTCGAAAAGGTGAACATGGCCATTGCCAGGGATCGCCTGCCGGCTCTGATGGCAAATCTGGCCACCGGCAAGCAGGAGGCGGTGGCGTTGTGCAAACGCGACGAACCTGCAGCACTGTTGGTATCCCACAGTCGCTTCGCCTTCTTGGTGGGCACATTACGGTCGCGCGGGGAGACGTACGACCGGCGGCGCATTCGTCAGCTTGCCTGGCTCATCACGGACAACTGGCTAGGCTCTGCTCCTGCGCACCTTCGGGATCCGCAGACTGCCGAGTTAGAGCGGCAGCCGGTGGAGAGCCTCATCGCAATCTTCGCAGCCAACCCCAACCAGCCGTCTCGGAGATCCGACATCCTCAGCAAGGCCGGGGTGGATCCGAAAATCGTCGAGCGCCTGAAGAAGCGGCGGAAGGTGGCACGCGCTATCCGGGAGGCCGAGGAGGAAGGGCTGTATGAGGCGGCCGAGCATGCGACGTCCGAGGTTGACCTGAGCGACGAAAACAGCAGCCAGTGATAGGGTGATGCCAATGGACGGGGGCCGTTTTCTTGTTGCATGTATCCGTGTGGGGGAGACGAGCAGATCTCTTCGATGGCTGACCAACGACGCTGATAGCCGCTACATGGCATTCGACCCGATTGACCTACCTGACGGAACCCTACGGCGGGTATTTCGGCTCTACCAGTCCACTTACGGAAGTCTCAGCGCCCAGCCCCTCATCTCGAAAGACGTCGGTTTGCTGAAGTACAACCGTTGGATCCTGTTCTGCAAGGGGCCCGTTGGTCCCGACAGCCTACCGGAGGATTCTGACATTGTCGGCTTCGCCCTGGCCGGGATGAAGGCTTCCGGACTCAAGATTGGCCTGGT
>JAUVBB010000214.1 GCA_030591445.1 Deltaproteobacteria bacterium
AATTCATCGAGGCCCGAAATGCTCCGTAAGTCATTTCGCCAAAGAGGCCGGATATATGACTGCTACCATTTTTTTGCCAAACAGGTCATTTTTCCCTTGCGAAAGGAGCGGGTCCATATATGACGGCCTTTTGTTTTCTTGTTTTCCATTTATCGACAGTCTCGTTTCTGTCGGGGACCCATAGACCTAGAAACTCAATCAAAACCTGTAGGGTTGGGGTTTATCCCCGACCGTAGTCAACGCTTTCTTCCCGGTTGGTAGCCACAGCGCCGTTTCATCCAGGCAATAAAGGCGATGCCGATGAGTTCGGGCATGACCCGCATGACCGCGCGTAAGGGAGTGCTGCGTCGCTTTCGTTCGCTGCGCACCGAGGCATAGGCGTCGCCTTCGCAATCACTGCCGCTGTCGTAGCTATCTCCCTCACAGCTAGCCGAGTCCGAGGAGCCGCTGTCGTAACTGTCGCTCTCGCAGCCGCTGTCCGAGCCCGAGTCGTAGCTGTCACCTTCACAGCCCGAGTCCGAACTTGAATCATAGTCGCTGCTTTCACAGCCAGATGAATCGTACTCATCGCCACCGCAGCCGGTATCATCATAGCCGTCATAGTACGGGTCAGACTCGGCCGCACAGCCGGTTTCAACATAGTCACCACCGGAATGGCTGGGATTGCTTTCGATCTCAGGCCAATACCGGGTGCGGAACTGACCATGCAGAAAGACCCGGGAACCGGTTTGGCCGCCGAGGCCGCTGACTAATAGACAGTAAAAACTAACCTCGATCCCGTCCAACTCGTCTTGTCCATAACGAAGCGCATCGATTTCTACCACGGCCTCGACCGTCTTGCCTTCATACAACATCAGACCATCCAGTTTTTCGTAGTAATCGATTTTCACGGTAGCCGCTTGATGGCTAAGCACGCTTCCGCCCGACAAATCCACATCAATCACAATCGAACCCACCCGCAGACCGTCAGGACTTTCGAGTTCGAAAAAGGCCCAGACCAGCAAGCCGTCTTCTTCGCCAAAATCGGAAGCAGCCGAGCTAAAGTAGGCGCGGGTGTAAGCACCTGCAAAAGGTGCGTCCTTGGGAACTTGATCAATGTCCTCGAAGTGAGTATCGGGCTCGGCCAGAAAATCGAAACTTATCCAACCCTCGCTGTCGAATTCCGCCTGGGCCGAACTGCAGAGAATTAACGTCATTAGACCACACAAGATACCGACCGGGCGGTTCCAAAGATCCAAATTCATCGCTCACC
The DNA here is from genome assembly GCA_030591445.1 of Deltaproteobacteria bacterium. Taxonomy (GTDB): domain Bacteria; phylum Myxococcota; class B64-G9; order B64-G9; family B64-G9; genus JAUVBB01. The sequence goes on from JAUVBB010000214.1 coordinate 1,253, forward strand.
TCATCGTTGGCAAAAGGTTCTGTCCTTATGCCATCGCAAGAGCCGAGCCAAAGGGACCAAATCGAGAAATTGCCTGCAAGTTCTCGCACTAAGCGACGCAATGGCCGCTTTCAGGCCGCTCGCTTGCCCTACCGGTATTCCAAAATGGTTGAATACGGATGTGAAAGAGAATCACACCTGCTCAAACGCAGAGTCTTAGTCGTTCTTTTTCTGGGGTCGGAAGGGGGAGACGGGGTCGGGAGCAAACTGCCTAGAGTGTTTATTGACAGTTTTGCCGGGCCTTTTCAGGCAAACCCAGGGTTTGATAGATCCGACACAAGCGCTTGCGCAGAGCTTCTCTCATCTGGGGTTGAAATTTGACGCAGATAGGCATGATTTTCTCGAAGTTTTTCCGTGCTTGTTGGAAGCGTTTGGCTTTTATGTGTACTTCTCCTAGTCTGAAAAGCACACGATAATGCAGAAATGGACGCAGGCGTCGGCTCGTTTCAAATGCCGCGGCGGCTTCTTTGAGTCGATCTTGTCTCCAGTGTATCCGCCCAAGGCGGAACCAAATGCCCGCGGCCAAGAAGGAATCGGGCTGCTTCTGCAGCAAGCGATTCAGTTGCGCAAGGACGGGCGCACATTCTTTGCCGGCATCTTCCATGCAGAGAGAAAAATTGCGCCAAGAAGAACGAAGTACGGAATATTCAACTTCCTCTTCCAAGTCCTTCAGGTAGGCCGCCGCATGCCTAGACATTTTATCAAGTACCGCGGCGGAGGTCAGGCCTGACTCCCGGGCAAAGGCCCGGTCTGGTTTTTCGCCGGCCATGACCGCGGCGATGCTGCGCTGAACGGCTTTGATTCCGTATTCTTGTTCAAACCACGCGAAGGCCAAACCGTCTTCCAGGTAGTCATCGATGCCGTGGTTTGCATTATCGATCCCGTTGTCAAATCGCCTGATGTACTTTTCACCGATTACCGAGTGAATGAGGATACGTTCTCCGAGCTCACGGATCTGGTCGGCAACCCAAACCGCGGATCCTTCCCTAAACCATTGGGGCAGGCGGAGGTACCAATCTCCGGCAAGCTCTAGCATAACCAGGTGGGTTAGTTCATGGCTTAGAACCTGGGCCGTGTTCATATGGCCAAAGACGATGGCCTCGGTATCGAGGACTGCCGTCAAGGTCTCTTCTTTGCCGATAAGGGTTTTGGTAGCATAGCAAGCAGGCTGTTTATCCAGCAACACCACCGCCAATCGATCAGGATGCGAAACCGCAAGCCCGGTTCGGCTGGCAATGAGCGCGAGCGACTCTGCCCGCATTTCGGGCAAGTGTTTGAGCACATGTTGGATTTTCTCATGCTCACGATATTGGCCGGTTTCGTGGTAACTCTGATCAAGCCCCTTTTCCAAGCGGACATCCAGCACACGCATCCGCCCGTGCTGGCAGGCAGCGTTTGCCAATAACCAGGCTAGGAAAAACACGCTATTCAGCAATCGCAGATATGTTCTCATGGGATAGATATAGTAAGATTTTCTCCTTCTTTGGCCTGTTTCCTGACTGTTTCTATGGCACCCTGATGATCTTGCGGTTTTAACTACATCGAAATGCAGATGAGGGCTAGTCGTTCTTTTTCTGGGGTCTAAAGGGGTGGATCCAGGACAAGAAGGGGTTGACGGCGCGGGTTTGGATCCAGAGTTTGCCGGTGCCGGAGAAGCGGCAGACTAGGCCTTCGCCGCCGAAGATGAAGCTCTTGATTTTGCTGCCGATGCGCAGGCCGGGTAGGGTGGTGACCTGGTATTGCAGGGTGTCTTCGAAGGCAACCACGTAGCCGGTATCGACGTAGTAGGCGTCGCGGACATCGACTTCGATTAAAGAGCCGTAGGTGGAGAAAAACAGGTCGCCTTCGCCGCTGGCTTTGAGCAGTACCATGCCTTCGCCGCTGAAGAAGCCTTTGAAGCCGGCCCATTTGCCGTTGACTTCGACACCGGGGCCGTTGGCCACGTAGCCGCCGCGCTGGAGCATGATGCTGTTGCCGGCAAGGCGATAATGGGCCAGGTCGCCTTGGGTGCCGGGGGCAAAAAGGACCTCGCCGGCGCTTTGGGCGGTAAAGGTGTTGATGATCATGCTCTCGCCGCCGAAGGCCCGGCCCACCGATTTTAGCAGGCCGCCCTTGAGCCCGGCCTTGAGCTTGATGGTGGTGTCCATGGTGGCCATGGCCGAGGGTTCGGCGAAGATTTGCTGGCCGTCTTTGAGATTGACGGTGAGCAAGGCGAAGTCTGGCCGACCGGAAATATCGAATTGTAGCTGTTCACTCATGGTTCGCTCCCTGTTCTGCTCAGCCGCGGGGCTTGAGCATGGGGCCCAGGATGTGGCCGAAGCCGGTCGGGTTGTGGGTCTGGCAATAGAGCTTGCCCTGGCCGTTGAACTTGCATACCAAACCCTCGCCGCCTAAGAAGCTGCCGATGAGGCTTTGGCCGGCCTTGCCAATCTTGAACTGCAAGGTGTCGTCGAAGGCGACGATGTGGCCGGTGTCGACGGTGTAGCTGCCCTCTACTTGTTTCTCGTAGATGGCGCCGAAGCTATTGACCAGCACCACGCCGGTGCCGGAGCACTTGACCCAAAACAGGCCTTCGCCGCTGAACATGCCACTGACCATGCCCTGCCAGGTGGTGTCGATTTCGATGCCGGCGGATGAAGCCAGCCAACTCGACCCCTGTACTACCAATGTCTGGCCGTTTAATTGGTGTTGGATGATGTCGCCAGCCATGCTGGGGCCGATGATGATTTCTTGATTGTCGGCGGTGGCGGTAAAGTGGTTCAAGAAGAAGCTCTCGCCCGAAAACAGGCGTTTGACGCCTTTCATGATGCCGCCCTTGCCGCCGCGACTCTTGGAGGTGGTCTCGACTTGCAATTCGGTGCTCATGGCGATCATGGCGCCTACTTCGGCGGTTAGGGTCTCGCCGTTGGCCAGCGTGATCTTGGCGGCGGTCGAGGCGGGGCGATTTAGAATCTCGATCTGCATGATGATCTCCTTACCTGGCCTAGATAATGTGGCCGTTGGTCCAGGACGCTAGTCCGTCCAGGGAACGAGATTGTAAGTAGATCTTGCCTTGCCCGCGGACGCGGCTGACAAAGCCCTCGCCGCTGAACAAGCTCGAAAACAGGCCGCCGGCCATGCCGATTTTAAGGCTTAGGGTCGGCTCGTAGGCCAGCATGTGACCGGTGTCGACCACGTATTCGCCGTTAACCTCTTTGGTGAACACGCCGCCATAGCCACCCATCCATACCGTGCCGGTGCCGCTTACTTTCAGCCGAAACAGCCCTTCGCGGCCGAACCAACTGGCGAAGCCGGCCCAGCCCAGACCCAGTTTGACCCCGGGGGTACAGGCGATGTAAGCGCCCGGTTGCAAGAACATGACGCTGTCTTTGAGTTCGAGGGCTTCGACGTCGCCCGGCGTGGGTTGGGTGAGAACCAGCTCGACCGACTCGGTTCCGTCCGGGCAGAAGAACTCGTTGACGAAAAGGGACTCGCCGCCGAAGAGCTTGCGCAGTACCGCCCGAAAGAAGCCCCCGTTGAAACGGGTGCGCATCGCGCATTCGGTCGACATGCTGGCCATGGCGTCGGATTCGGCGATGATGGATTCGCCGGTCATGAGCGTGACAAAAATGGTGGCAAATGACGGTTTGTAACGAATGTCCATTTTCATGGCTCGGACACCTCCTTGGGTTTGGTGCTATGGGTTTCGAGCGCTTGCATGCGGGCCCGCAGTTGAGACCAGTCCAGAGACAAAGGCTGGGTCAGAACCGATCGTGACTCGCTCAATACTTGGTCAATTAGTTCGATACGTGCTTGGGGGTCGGGATGAGTGCTCATCCAGGACATGAAATTGGCCTGCTGGCCGTGTTCTTGTTGAATCAGGCGGAAGAAGCCGGCCAAGGCGCGAGCATCGAGTTGGGCTCGCAGCATGATGGCGACGGCTTCGGTGTCGGCTTCGGATTCTTGGTCCCGGCTATAGCTGTTGATCAGCGCCAGGCTGAACAAGTCTTTGCCCAAGGCCAGCAAGCCGGCGGCATCGCCGAAGACCAATTGCACCAAGCTCATGAGGCCCATGGATTGGGCCATGCGTTTGAGGCCATGACGCCGGGTGACATGGGCCATTTCGTGGGCCATGACCCCGGCCACTTGCTCGGCGGATTCGGCCCGGGCCAGTAGACCGGAAAACACCACCATCTCGCCGCCGGGCAGGGCAAAGGCATTGAGCGCCTCGTTGCCAATGATACGCACCCGAAAGTGGACATCTTGCCGTTCGGCATGCGGGCCCAAGCGATCGAGGATGGCCTGCATGGCCGCCTGTGCCGGCGCATCGTCAAGCACTTCTCCGCCCAGGTCCATGTTTTCGATGGCCATCTTGCCCACCGCCTGGTCGACACTCATGGGCAGGGCGGAAATGGCTATCGAGCTTGCCAGGCGCAGCAGGCCGGGTAAGGCAAAGACCAGCAGCAGGGCCAGGCCGATTGCCGCCGCGCCCCACATGAGTCGCTGCCGCTGCTTGCGGCTGTGCGCGCTTGATAGTTTTTGGGTTTCTTGCTGTAGCGAAGCCGAGGGTTGGCGGCCAAGGCTAGAGAGCAATTCTGCGTCTTCGCAGACGAAGGTCAGCGCGGTGCTGTCATCGCGCACAAAGAGCATCTGCCCGCTGGCGCCACCATGTTCGAGACGCATCCGGTCATAGGGCAGGTGATAGCTTTCGCCACCGTCTGTTTCGGCCTGCAAGCCGTCGAGCAGCAAGCGAAGCCGAGCCGCTTGCCGGCCTTCCCCCGATTCTGCAAAAACCCCGCCACGAAATTCGCGGTTTGGGTTGTCTACCATCTGCTGCACCTCTCACTGGAAGTGGAGGCAGGAAGCATACCCAATGCCAAGACCAAGGTGAAGTAAAATATCCAGGTTGACTGTGCCTGGCGATCATGGTTTTCTCGGGCATCAACATTTTAGAATCGAGGCGACGATGGAAGATCTTAAACCCCCATGTATTCTGCAGGCCCGGGATCTGGACGATGCCTGGTTTACCGCCATGTGGGCCTGTTTGGAGAAAAACGAAGACGGTAGCTTCAAGTACTCGCAGCGTTATCGCATTGATCGCGGCAGTTATGAAGGCCAAGAAAGGCTCGAAATTGATACTTTCCTGATGGATATTCTCCATCCCGGTTCGGGTCCATTGGTACCCCAGATGCCGACCGGAAAAGAGCATTTGGCACCCACCACCGAAGAGACGGCGCAGAATTACTTGCTTTATCTGCTGACCGATCAGAAGCAGCCAGAGGAAGAGTATACCTACGGCGAGCGTTTAGTGGGCCCGCGAGCCATGTTGCAGATTGACGGTCTGCGGCGCAAGGACGGGGCCCAGATCGATGCCTCCGAGTTTGAGTTAGTGGTTAATGGCGAGGCCATTGCCCTGGGTACCTCCCCCCAGCAAGTCGATTTGGCATTTGGCGTCAACCCGGTGCAAGAAGTCATTAACCTCTATCGGGAAGACGGCCACAACACCAACCAGGCAGTCCTCGAAATCGGCATGCCCTCGGACATCTTGCTGCCTGACCCGCCCTGTTTGCGCCTGATTGATACCCGCATCCGCAACGGCAAGCTGCACTTCGTGGTTTATTTCCGTTCCTGGGATCTCTACAATGGCTTCCCGGTCAACCTGGCCGGCCTGCAGCAGCTAAAGAAATACATGGCCGACGAAATCGGCGTGGAAGACGGCAGCATCCGCGCCCTCAGCAAGGGCTTGCACCTGTACGACGATATGTGGGAATTGGCCTGTCTGCGCACCGGCAAAGACGGTGCCATTGCCCAGGCCAAGGAATGTAGCCCCTAGTTTAGCACCACGGGCATGCCCATCATGGGCCAGATAAACCACACGAAGAATCCCAGCACCACCAATAACATGATACTGGCCGGCACCCCGGCGGTGAAGAACTCTTTGGTCGTAAACTGATTGCTGGCATAAGCGATGGCATTGGGCGCCGCGCCCACCAGCAGCAAGAAAGGCATGCCGGCAACCACCAGACTGGAGTAGAGCACCACATCGGGGGACACATTTAGGTAGGGCGCGATGACCAGCGCCACTGGTAGCGAGATGGCGATGGCGGCCACGTTCATAATAAAGTTGGTCATCATCAGCACGAAGAACGAGATCCCGATCACGAAGACGAACCAATGGGCATCTTGGAACATGGTTAGCCAGTGGACGGCCATCCACTTGGCCGCCCCGGTTTGCCAGAGGCAAAAGCCAATACTCATGGCGCCGCCAAAGAGCAGGATGATGTTCCAGGGAATCCCTTCCAGGTCGTGAATATCAAGAATCTTGAAAGCGAAGAACAAGACGGTCGCGGTCAGAATGACCGCGCTCTTGTGCAGAAATTGCAACTCGGGGATGAAAGAGCGCAAGCCCAAAATAATTACCACCGTGAGCACGATACCCAGGGCCATGAGCTCTTTCTGGGTAATGCCGCCCAATTCGCTCTGTAGTTTTTTGGCCCGATCGCGCAAGCCGGGGATGGTCTTCTTCTCCGGCCGGTAGTAAATCATGAAGTAGCCCCACAAGAGGATAGTCATTAGCGCGCCTATCGGCAGCATGTAATAGGTTAGTTCGAAGAAGGATATATCCCGGCCGGTGATATCACGGAAGAAGCCTAAGGCCACCGCGCCACGTGCCGCGCCCAGCAAGGTGATAATGCTGCCGGCCCCGGCCACGAAGGCCATGCCCATGAACAAACCCTTGCCGAACTTGGTCGGTTTGATGTCGTCGCTATAGAGGGTTTGAATGGTCAAGAACAGCGGATAGACAGTAGCGGCCACCGCGGTGTGGGCCATGACCAGGGTCAGCACCGAAGTCATGACAAAACAGCCCAGGTAAATCATGCTGGTCTTCTCACCCACCAGCACCAACATCTTGTAAGCCAGGCGCTTGGTCAAGCCGGTCTTGGTAAACACCAGGCCGATCATCAGCGAGCCAAAGATGAACCAGACCGAAGGGTCCATGAAATCAGTAAAGGACACCCGCGCCGGCCGGATCAGGAAAAGAGTTTGCACCACTCCCACCATGATGCTGGTAATACCAATGGGTACCACCTCGGTGACCCACCAGGTCACGGTCAGCAAAAACAGCGCCAAGGCCGCTTTGCCCTCGTGCGAAAGCAAAAACTCCTTTCCCTGCGGATCCACCGCCGACGGCCAGGCCGGCGAAAAATGCACGATGCAAAAGAGAAACACTCCCAGCAACAGGTACAGAGTTCGCTTGATGTCAAATTGATTTCCAGCAGCAGGCAGCACAGCATCGGTCTTGGTCATGGAATCAGCCCTTTTTTCGGGTTGATGTTCAGGATCGGTACTCCGATTTTTTCTTCATCCAGATCCTCATGCATAAAATTCTACAGCCGCATTCTGTTACCAAATTATCCGAAGCCATGCCAGCCTTTTTTTATCTATTTCGGTTTGCTTATAAAAATTCTTTATCACCAGGAACAAGTCTTGCTCTCTTTGTTCGTAGTGACTAGAATTAAGAGAGCAAGCGTTCTTTGAAATTCGGTTGACGTTGTAAAGTGAATGACATGGGGGCGACCTGGTTTCGACGGGGGTGTGAACTCCGGGCCGCATGTCGGGGCTCCGCGGACCCCGTAAAAACTGCGGAACTCAAAGCTGCCAACAATCAGCTAGCACTGGCTGCTTAGACAGCCACGTCAGCCCTGGCTTCTCCTGTGAGCTAGGGGTCTGGCGCCATTTAGCAGGATAGCCAACCCGATCTCTCGAAGTCGGCAAGGCGAAACCTCATTCGGGATCGCGCTGCTCGTAGCCTGCCCGTGGGCGCCGCTCAGCGCTAAATAAATCACGGAATAAGCATGTAGTGGTACCGGTCGAATCACTTTCGGACGCGGGTTCGATTCCCGCCGCCTCCATCCTTCGCCCTCAGCTACGCTGAGTGCTACGGATGGCAGGCCATCCTAAGCGTAGCGCAGGGTGGTCGGTCTTCCTGATACCTCGTCAACCGAATAGCGGAGGATGTCCTCCATAGCTCGGCAAAGCCGAGCGACGGAGGGCTTGCTCTATGTATCAAGCACTGCGTTGTTTGATTTTTTTGAATTAATAACTCCAAAACATCCCCGCTTTTTCTCCACCCCAATCGACTCATTTCCGGACACCCCATCGCCCGATCGACTCGTTTTGAATCACTCTACCGATTCCCTAAAAAATACAAACCCCCGCCCATTCAATGACATAGCTATCAAATACCCCCCTGGTACATCCCTTGCAAAGGTTCTCAAGCAGAAGTTCAACCAAGCGCAAAGGGAGCCGATATGTCCGAGCAAAGAAGAAAAACAATGATGGAACACTATAATCTAGATCAAGAAAAAGTAGATAAGATGATCAACAGAGCCGCGCAAGCCTGCCTAGCCTACCGAAATGGCGAAATGACCTTGAAGCAAGTCTGGTACCGCGCCCGCGGAGAACGTTTCATGATGGCATCCCAGTATTATGCCGACAGAGAACTGGGTGGTAGTTTGATGGAACTGGCTTCGGACTTTTTTACCGAATTCTACCCAACCAACGACCCAAGCGACGCGGATGATTTTGTCATTGTCGACAGCATCCACCGCGTTCTAAAACACCTGGAGTCCACGCAGCCAAATTTACATTAGCAAAAGCCCAAACCAATCATGCACTACACCTACATCCTGGAAAGCATCGGCCGGCCCAACAAACACTACATCGGCCACAGCTCCGATTTAAAGGCCAGACTCATCGCCCACAACACCGGCAAATGCCGCTACACCACCGCCCATCGCCCCTGGCGCCTCAAAGCCTACCTGGCCTTCGACTCTCTCCCCATCGCCAGAAACTTCGAAAAATACCTAAAATCCGGCTCCGGCCACGCCTTTGCCCAGCGGCATTTTTTTCCCGATGAGTAGCTTAATTGTCCAAATTGCCATCGTCAGCACTGACATCGGAAGAAGAGAAGGGACGATTTTGAAAGACTCAGGGCTCTTGCCTGCTTGCAAATTTTCGGATTCGCTCAACCATAGCGCCAATCTTTTGTTTGGCTCCCATGACCACCAGGCGGGAAGGGACCAAGCGGCTTATATCCACGAAGGCGGTATAGGTGATCTTGCTTAGCTCTGTCTTCTCGGTGGCTTCGACTTGCCATCCTCCCCTGACCCGACGCAGATCACCCGACAGTTCGCGCCAAGAGATTGTCCGCGCGCTTTCGTCCAGACTTCGCCGCAAAACATAGCCCACTTCCTTGATGACTGCGTTGACCCGATAGGCAACGTCGATAAATGATTCACCCTCGGCCACGATGGAGTGTGCCAAGATCTCAGGGAACAAGGCTGGAAAATTATCTACGTTCCATAGTATCTGCAGCATCACATCAGGCGGAGCCCCCACAAAAAAAGTGACCCGAAGCCCCTGGGTGCCTGCCTGATCAGTTACTTTGGAAATGACTGCCTTCTGAAGACAGCGGAAATCGGCTTCTTGATTCATTGTGCCAACGTCCCCCTGGTGTCCAAGAAATGCAAGCGATCGAATCAGGCCATGTCCCGTCTTGCCGTGACCCCGCAAAGCGATGTCGCTTCCGATACTGCGCGCACAACCGCTCTGGCCGTCGCTTCCGCGGCAAAAGTCCCGATAATATTTACATCAACCATTTTTTCAAGGCCGGTAGCCAAGGCGAAAATCGTGTCACCATCGAACATGGTATGGGTTGGAATAATTGTACGAGCCAGACCGTTGTGTGCCATCTGGGCGACTTTATTCGCAGCTACTTTCGATAAGGTAGCGTTGGTGGCGACAATACCGATGACCGTGTTCGTAACCGCAGCGTCGAAGCTGGCAGGCATTTGGGTCAAGGTTTCTAAAGTGTCGACGAAATGCCCTTCCGGCATCTTGCGGGTACCGGCAATTGTTTTTCCGGTGGAGGGATCGATTACATCCCCGAAACAATTCACCGCGAAAACCGCGCCCACGAATATCCCCGGTGTCACCTCGATAACCGATGTGCCCAGCCCGCCCTTCATGCATCCTGCATCCCCCAGAAGGTGTCCTACCGTCGCTCCGGTGCCCGCTCCGACATTGCCCCCTTTTTCGCCCCATTCTCCCTGGGCCGCCTCGCAAGCTGCGTAGCCCATGAGGGCGTCTGGCCGAACATCCGGCTTGCCAATGGCCAGGTCGAACAAAGAGGCAGCGGGTACAATCGGAACATTGGCAACGCCGACATTGAAACCATATTTGCGTTCTTCCAGCCACCTCATCACTCCGTCCGCGGCCGACAAACCAAAAGCGCTTCCACCCGAAAGCAGAACCGCATGCACATTTTCCACCAGATGCATCGGGCGCAGCAGGTCAGTTTCTCTGGTGCCAGGAGCGCCGCCGCGCTGGTCAACGCCGCATACGGCCCCTTCCGGAGATAGGATCACCGTGCAGCCGGTCGCGGCATCCAGATCCTGAGCATGACCGATAATAGCCCCTGGGATTCGCTGCTTGTTTTCTCTCATTTCCTCTCCTCGACGACTTAT
>JAUVBB010000448.1 GCA_030591445.1 Deltaproteobacteria bacterium
CGGCATCTGTGCCGCCGGCCCCGCTCCTTGTAATGACGACTCTCTGGCCTGCACTGAAACCTGCAACGAGGCCAAGCGGGTTTGCAACCAGCTTGCGGACGGCTTTTGCCTACTGGACGCAACTTGTGTACCCGACGCCGACACCAATCCCGACAACTCTTGTCAGATCTGTTCCACCAACATCAGTGTTGACGAGTGGGTGGTCAAAGCGGATGACAGCCCTTGTGACGATGGTCTCTTCTGCACCTCCGGAGAGCGATGTACTTACGGCACCTGCGCCGGCGGCTCGCCCGCGCATTGTTACGACGGTCTGACCTGCACCGACGATCTGTGCCACGAAGCCGAGGCAAAATGCGAAAACATGGTTATGACCGGCCATTGCTTCATCGACCAAACTTGTTATTTCGACGGTGACCGGGCCCCGGACAGCCCCTGTAAAAAATGCATCAGCGAATCGGATGCTTCTGCCTGGACCCTGGTAGAAGGAGCCGTTTGCAGCGACGGCGATGAGTGCACCGATGGGGACCAATGTGTAGCTGGGCAATGTCAGCCAGGGCAGAAAATCTGTTCTGCCACCTGCCCTTGCGACGGTTGTTCCTGCGCCGGCAACCCGTCCCATCCAGGAGCCAAGACCATTTTATTTATTCTCATCTTGGCTGCCTTCATTCTGCGTTTTAAACCCCAAAATTCCGCCAAATAACAAGTTTCCCCCCTTTTTCCGCGCCGGCAGTGAAACGAATTCGGCTCCCTTGTCGTTAATACTAGTAATAAATTAATTGCATGAGGAGAAAATCATGAAAATCAAAGACTTCGCAAAATCAATACTGATTCCGACCATCATTGTCTTCACCATGACCAATTGCGTAGGCCAAATCGAGAATCCGGCCGGCGACATCAGCGCCTACGGTCAAAACCTCGACCAGGTGAGCAATTATGCCCTTTGGGCAGACGTCTTCATGCCCGGCGTCGAGGTCAAGTTGACTGGCGATTTCAATGGCGACGGTCGCACCGACGTGGTGGGTTTTCGCCGCCGCGGCTACGGCGATGTCAATGTCGCCTTGTCCGACGGACGCGGGGCCTTCGTTGACGAGAGTCGTTGGCACGATCAGCTCTGCCTGTACGATGACGAAATCTGCCTGGTAGGTGATTTCAACGGCGACGGTCGCGACGACATCGCCTCGGTCTTCCCCACCGGCATGGTGCGCATCGCCACTTCCGGCGGGGACATGTTCTACATCCCCCGCATCTGGCACTATAGCATCGGCCGCCTGGGCCAACGTTTCGCCGTCGGCGACGTCAATGGCGATGGCCTAGACGATCTGGTGGCTTTTGCCGGCAACTCTCAGGCTTACGAAACACCCACGGCCGCCAACGGTTTCGACAATGGCCGCTACGGCGACGTGCATGTGGTTTTGGCTCAACGCGGTGAGTTTGGTCTGGCCCACAAATGGCATGACGGCTTTTGCGCCCGGCCGGAACAAGACTGCTTCGTCGGCGATGTCGACGGCGACCGCAAAGCCGACTTGGTCGCCATGAGCGATGCCGACACCCGCTGGAGCCGCTCCGACGGCAACTCTTTTGGCCCCGACATCGTCTGGGATCGCCAGGTACCCGCCATCAATCGCCGTGCCCAGGATATCGACGGTGACGGCGACACCGATTTCGTCTTCTTCCACGTCGACGGCACCGTCAGCGCTGCCTTCTGGTCCGACGGCCAGCTGGGTACCGTAAGCGGCGGCGTCCTCTTGGCCGACACCTACTGTCTCAATCCCAACGGATGTCAACTGGGCGACGTCGATGCCGATGGCGATGCCGACATCATAGACATTGTCTTCGAGACCGACGACTGGCGCGCGCGCAACGACATCTGGGTCTCGATTTCGTCACTGGCCGTCGACGACAGCCACGATTTCCCCGACGACTTCGCCCCGCCGGAGCGGGAAGAACCAGCCGAAGACGAAGATACCAAAGACACCTTCCCTAGCCGCGATATACTGCCCGCCACCAAGACCAGATAAACACTCAGCTCCTTCTTGCTCTCTCCTTCAATAGAGCAGTATAACTCTCATAACCATGGAGGAGGTCCAGGATGAAAATCCTTTCACGAGTCGTAGTCGTTCTATTCTTCTTGTCCGCCTTTCCAACCATCGCCAGCGAGCCACCAGAGGTCGAGCTCATCTCCAGCCTCAACCTCGAGACCCGGGTGGTGCAATGCCAGGGAGTCGGAAAGGACCTCAAGGGGGCCATGGCGGAGGCACGACGAAACTGTCTGGACGGCTTCGTTCACCGACTGATGGCCATCACGCATAGTGAAAGAGAGCACTATAAAGAGAGACGGCAATTGATCCTGCAACATCTGGAGGGACTTGTCGATCGGCCTGAGATCATCAAGGGGAAGAAACCCGAGCGGGGTGCGAACCGTTTGGTATCGAGCAAACGGCTGAAGTCCGGGAAAATTGAGGTCGTGGTGCAAGTGCAGGTGCATGTCGAGAAAGTGAAATCCAGGTTGGGTAGTGCGGTGCCGACATCTGCGCATGGCTCTCCCCAGCAAGTAGTCCTGGTGCACTGGAGCACTGAAAGTGCGGAAGTGAATCTGGTCCTACATGCCGCGGCGGCCATTGAATCTTGCCTGACCCAAACTGGTCTTCGCATAATCAGAAAGAATCAGAACCCGTCCTTATCGCCGGACCTGGAACTTACCGGATCGGTTCTCCTGGAGCACGACAAGCAGGGAAAAATCACGCCGGGTCTAAGCGTAAAAATCCAGGAAGGGGATACCAAGATTCTGGCCGCTTCCAGTTCCACCGTGGGCACCGGCAGCCCCAGGAGCAAGATGTACCAAGAGACCTGCGCTCGGCTACAGAGGCAACTGGCCGCCTATACCCGCAAGCTTACGGAATTTGGTCGCAACTACCAGATCCGCATTCACAATCCACCCAAGCGCGCCATTTTCGCCCTGCACAAAATCCTGAAGCGGAACACGACCAAGGTAAGAGTCGAATCTGATCTGCACTCTCTGCTCTTCCGGGTGCAAGCGAAGAGCTCTCTGGTTGAACTCCAGAAGTTGGTAGAAGAAGGGCTTCGCGCCATGCCGGGCGGCAAGTCCCTCGAAATCGTCAAGCGTAGCAAACGGTTTCTTGAGATTCGGGTTAAATAAGCGACGAGACGAGCGGTCTTTGGCTTTTGGGCTGGGAACTAAGTAATGCGCCTCGTACAAAAAAGCAAAGCCATCAGTAAAGCGAAGAATCCCCAGCCGGCCGGCGCGGACAGCGGTGCGTGCTGACAACCACCGGAGCTGCCTGAACTCATGCAGGCAGGAAAAGTTGCGCAGTCGGTATCGGCACAATCGGCTAAACCGTCGTTATCATTGTCGAGGCCATCGGCACAGATTTCGGTGCCGGGCTGACAGTGAGCCAGGCCTTGGCAATCGGCATCAAAACAATCGATGGTGCCATCTTGATCATCGTCTAGACCATTGTCACAGATTTCGGCCGTGCCTTGACACACTGGGTCGGCAGCGCAATCAGTATCGGCACAATCGGCCAGGCCATCCTGGTCATCATCCACACCATTGGAGCAGTTTTCGGTCACAGCCTGACAAGATGGGCTAGAGGCACAGTCGCTATCGGCACAGTCGATCTGGCCATCCTGGTCATCATCCAGGCCATTGCTACAGTTTTCGGCCGGCGGCTGACAGGCGGGATCGGCCTCGCAATCGGAATCCTGACAGTCGATTTGATTGTCCTGGTCATCATCAATGCCGTTGTCACAGTCTTCGACACTTTGCACGCCGATAAAATCGTCGATCCAGGCGGCGAATTCACTGACGGTGGTGCTGACGCCAATGCTGACGCAAGCGCCATCTCCATAGGAGGTCACGCCGGCAACGTACTCTTTGCCCCCACGCAAGAGAAACGCCGGCCCGCCGCTGTCTCCGGCACAAGGTCCGGTAGTGCTCTGCCGGTAACCAAATGCTTGGGCCGAGACCCAGGCATCACAAGAGTTGGGTCCGGGACAAACGGTATCGATGGGAAGTTCGGTGCGTAGCTTCACCCCAAACACATCGCTCTCGGTCAGTCCATAGCCGGAAAACTCGACCACGGCCCCTTCGTCGGCGGCACTGATTCCCAAAGCGGCAGGCAAATGCGGAATGGGAGTTATTTCCGCGGGAGCCGGCGAAGCCAAGCGAATCAGGCCCAAATCATGATGCAACAGACTCCAACCGCCATATTCCGGATGCGCCAATATCTCAGTCACCGCCAGGGTGGTTCCCGCTTTGTTGATATCGGCGCCAAAGAAGATCTTCAGCCGAGAAACACTGGTGGCTTCTACGCAGTGGGCGGCTGCCAAGACCACATCACGGGCAATGAGGGTACCGGTGCAAAATAAGTCTCGGCTAGCGTCATTCAACAAGGCCACCACCGCCGCGTGGGCGGGATCGCCATCGACAGTGCCGTACATGATGGGATTATTGAAGCTCCCCAGTTCTCCAGGACTCTCCGGTTGGCAAGAAACTAGGACCCAAAAGACAACCCCCAAACCGACCCATCGCCACATTCCCGACCTCGCGTTCTCTCCCCAGGTCCTCCACCCTAGCGGGAATTTGGCAAATCGTCCACCATCATCCTTTGCGCCGAGATCGGGACCGCGCCATCCCTAATAGCGCGAACAGGCTTAGAATCGAAAGCCCAAGCGGGGGCTGCGATGTGGCGCAGCCACAACCGGAGGCATCGCTTCCCGGTAGGCCATGACAAACAAACTTGGTCGTGCTGATTTCATCGGCCTCTAAGATGCCGTTGCCATTGGCGTCTTGACCGGCGTCGATCCGCTGGCCACCACCGGGGCACTGCGCGCCGGCCGGTTCGTCCACCAGATTGACCAGAGCGTCGTGCCCGGCCACACCGTCGGAACCATCGACGCCATTGGCGCCATCTTGCCCATCGACACCGCCCGGTCCTTGGGCACCGTCAGCGCCGGGCAAACCGTTGCATACGTAGTCGGTCCCGCTTACTTCCTCGGGGTCCAGGATGCCATTGCCATTGATATCGAGGCCGACTTCGATTTTCTTGCCGCCGGTGGCACAATGGACCCCGACTGCTTCGTCGCTTACTAGTACCAGAGCGCTGTCGCCATCCATGCCCCGACAATCCTGAACCGAGCAGTTGCTGTTGCCGTCCATATCCTCGTTGGCATCGCAAACGTGGTTCTGGTTCAAGTCCCAGCAACTAAAACCATCCCGATCCCAGTCACCGCGACAATCCATGACCGAGCACAGACCTTCGCCGGTTTGATCTTCGCTGGCCAAATCACAAAGCCCGTTCTCATTCAGATCCCAGCAGTCCACGCCGTCGACACCATCACTACCGCTACAATCGCTGGGGCTGCAATCGGCATCGTCGTTGATGTCCTCGGCCGGATCACAGATGTAATCCTGGTCCAAATCCCAACAATGGAAACCATCGAAACCATCGATACCGTCGATGCCCCGGCAGTCGAGGACATTGCATTGGCTATCACTGTTGAGGTCTTCCGAGGCATCACAGATATGATTGGTGTTGAGGTCCCAACAACTGTAGCCCATCAAGCCGTCGCTGCCCCGGCAGTCGAGCACGGTGCAAGCGGTATCGCTGTTTTGATCCTCGCCGGCCACATCGCAAACTCCGTTGGCGTTCAAATCCCAACAAACCACGCCGTCGGCACCATCGGCGCCATCGGCCCCGGTATCCCCCTGGCCACCCAGACAATCTGCCGGCGTACAATCGTTATCGGCATTGCTGTCTTCGGCCGGATCACAAACATAGTCCAGGTC
>JAUVBB010000507.1 GCA_030591445.1 Deltaproteobacteria bacterium
CATCCCGGGAGTTGGTGTGCAGGCTCTGGGTGCCGCCCAGTACCGCGGCCAGGGCTTGTAAGGCCACCCTTACCACGTTGTTGTCCGGCTGCTGGGCCAACAGCGTCACCCCGCAGGTCTGGGTGTGAAAACGCAAGGTGCAAGACTTGTCCTTTTGGGCGCCGAATCGTTCCCTCATGATCTTGGCCCAGAGACGGCGAGCGGCCCGGAATTTGGCCACTTCCTCCAGGAAATTGTTGTGACAGGCAAAAAAGAACGACAGACGGCCGGCAAAGGCGTCCACTTGCAGGCCGGCATCGAGGGCGGCCTGGACATAGGCGATGCCGTGGGCCAGGGTGAAGGCCACTTCCTGGGCCGCGGTGGCCCCGGCCTCGCGGATGTGATAGCCGGAAATGGAAATGGTGTTGAAACGCGGCAAGTTCTCCTGGCAGTAGGAGAAGATGTCAGTGGTGATGCGCAAGGAGGGCCGCGGGGGAAAGATATAAGCGCCCCGGGCCACATACTCTTTGAGCAAGTCGTTTTGAATGGTGCCGCGCAGGGAGGCAGCCTCCACGCCTTGCTCTTCGGCCACGGCCACGTACATCGACAGCAAAATGGCGGCGGTGGCGTTGATGGTCATGGAAGTCGAGACCTTGCCCATTGGGATCTGATCGAACAACTGGCGCATGTCCTCAATGGAGGCGATGGTAACCCCCACTTTGCCCACTTCTCCCCGGCTCATGGGATGATCCGGGTCGTAGCCCATCTGGGTGGGCAGATCGAAGGCAACCGATAAGCCGGTCTGGCCCTGGTCGAGCAAGTAGCGGAATCTCTCGTTGGTCTCGGCGGCGGTACCGAAGCCGGCGTATTGGCGCATGGTCCAGAATCGACCCCGGTACATGGTTGGCTGCACCCCTCGGGTAAAGGGATAGCAGCCGGGGAAACCCAGTTTCTGGTCAAAGGGCTCCCCGCCGCCATGGGCTGGAGTATAGAGCCGCTCCATGGGCATGGCCGAGCTGGTTTCAAAGGATTCTCGGCGTTCTTTGCGCTTGGCGAGCAGTGGATCTAGGATGTTTTTGGTCCAGTCATCCAGGGCGGCTTGCATGGTTTTGTCGTCGCTGGTCATATTGCTTACCTCAACATAAGTTTTGGGACGGAGACTAGCTAGGCAGATATACGCTGCCCCCGGCGGGATGGCAAGCTGGATCTAAGGCTGGCTAAGGCAGGGAGCAGTGGATGCCTTCATCCAGCCCGCAATTTCTTCCCATCACGCAGCCGCCGTAGTCGACGCCCTCGTAGGTCTCGCAGGGAATCAAGCAGTCGGCCGTGGTTTGACAGGGTTTCTTCGAATTGATGCAGGTCTTGGTGATCAGGCCGCAGGCGTCGGGGGGGCAGGGGTTTTTGGTGGCATGGCAGGCGCAATAGGCCTTGTCGGCTTCCTGGCTCTTGAGGCAAGGCACCCCGGTCGGGCAATCGGAATCGTCGATGCAGGCTTCGGCGGGATCGACCACCCGGATGGCCCCGCAAGTAAAGCCGTTCGGGCACTGGGTTCCGTCCGAGCAATCCACCGAACAGTACTCTTCACTGACGGCGGCAAATTCATCGTCGTCGAAGGGATAGATCAAGCAACGATTTTGCTGGTTGGAGCCACAGTCGTCGACCACGCCCCGGGCACACGGTTTGCAATAGGGTGTCTCTGCGCTGTAGGCGCTTTGGCACTGGCCGCTCAAGCAGGATTCGATTAGGCCGCAGAAGCCGTCGTCTTGACAGTCGCAGGGCGCGCATTGGAAGTCTTGGCAGCAATGGGTTAAGGGACAATCGGCCATGGTGTTACAGCCGTCAATACAGGCATTCTGGCGGCAGATTTGCGCCAGTGGGCACTGTCGGTCACTGTTGCAGGTGCCTTCCGGGATGCAGGTACGGGAGGTGACGTCACAGAAGGTGCCGGCCACCAGGCAATCGCTGTTATCATAGCAGCCGGGCCGGGGTTGGCAGTAACCGGAGGCGTTGCAGATCTCGTCATCTTTACAGCCGCTCTGGTTTAAGCTGTCGCACAGACAGTCGCCCGATTCGGTATCGCATAGCTTGCCGGCCGGGCAGTCGTCGTGAGTGACGCAAGTGGCCAGCGTTTGGCAGTAGCCATTGGGATTGCAGAATTCACCGGCGGCACAGGCGTCGTTGTGTTTGCAGAAACACTCGCCGATTTTGCTCTCGGCGTTGATACGACAGAAGAAGTAGCTTGCCTCGCCGCAGTCCTCATCGCGGAAACAGCCGACCTTGGTTTGGCAGCTGCCAGTAGGGTTGCAGTAAAAACCGTCACCGCAGGCCGCGTCATTCAGACACTTGCAGACACCCTTGCCGGCGGTGACAATCTCACAGCGCTCATTGATCGGATCGTCGCAGTCGGTATCGGCCAGGCAGCCTTGGTGGGTTTGGCAAGAACCGGAGGCATTGCAGTACATACCATCGCCGCATGCCGCGTCTGTTTCGCACAAGCACCGACTGTCGGGCCCGCAGTAGAAATGGACATCACAGTCGGCGTTGTTGCTACACAGGCCGGGTATGGAATCGCCAGTACAGGCAAAGCTACCAAAGACCAGCAGGCCCAGACTGGCCCCAAAAACGAACTTGAATAAGTATTTCATGGTCTTCCTCATCGACTTCAGGCGCCGCCGCCGACGTTGTAGCGCACGTTAATGATGCTGCCCAACGAGGGCCAGGGGAGTTTTTCAAAACTGATGCTATTTCGGTAGGGGGCCGCTTCACCGGTATCGTAGTACAGATAGCCGGGTATGCCCAACGCCTCGTCATGGGCCGGCACCATCTCGGCCGCACCCGGGCCGTCGCCATCTGCGTCAAGCTGGACCACCAGGGAGGTGATCTTGGGCGCCAGGCTCAAGGGAAAGAGCCAGAGCAGATTGGAATAGCTTACCTGTAGCTGGGAGTGCAAGGGTGGCACGTAAGATCCCTGGAACAGGACGCTGTTGGACGCCGCATGAAACATCCAGCCGGTGACGTCGTCCTTGAAGATCAGGCGCCAACCTTGGCCGTCGTCCAGGTCTACCTCCACCTGCATGGTGGAGACGTTCTCCACCGGCCGGCTAAGAGAGAAGGAATGCGTCAAGTCGGAGTAGCTCACCTCGATCGTGCTACCCAGCGGCGGGACATAGTCGCCGGAAAAAACCACGCTGTTGGTGGCCGAGTCGTACCACCATTCGACATTGACGGTTTTTTCTTCGGCGGCCAGGGGGCCATCGCCGTCTTCGTCTACCGTGACCCGGATGGTGCTTTGATCACCCCGACCGCCCAAAGCGAAGACGGTCTCGGTGTTGGCATACTCGACCTCGATGACGGATTGGGGCGGGGGTACGTAGTCGACAAAGTAAATGGCTTGTTCAGCCGGCTCCAGCCGCCAGTTGCGGGTAGTTGGATTGGTACAATCCGGCACACAGGCCGGCATCTCGGCAAAGCCCGTGCCCTCGTCCACCCGGACCGTGACTGTGCCCGGGTCTGGCTCCCGCGACAGCGCGTACTTGCGCTGCAGGGCGGCGACGGTTAGCCCGAGTTGCCCCAGGGTGCCATCGAAATCTTCACAGATAGAGGCAGTGGTGCCGCCCAACTCCCGGACCAATTCATGGTAAATCAGGCCCGCTCGTGCTTGTTCCAGGTTGTTGTCGCAGCCATTGGGTTCATCACCCACGATGGCGGCCACGATGATGTTATTTTCATTGCCCGCGTCTTTGAGGCGGCTGAAGAAGCGCACGTAATAGCCAAGATCGCCGTAGGAGTTGTCATCCTCGTCGCTGACGAAGATGACCGCCAGCGAGGCGTCCGGGCGCAAGAAACCGGCATTGTGCCCGTTCACCAGCGGTTCGGTTAATGCGGCGTGGGCGGCCAATAGCCCCATTTCGTTGCCGCCGCCATCGATGCCTACGTTTACATTGGCCTCGAAAACGCCCAGCAGATCTGGGGTGCTGGGATCAATGACCAAAGGATTGCCCAGCAGCTGGCCGCAATGGCCGGCATTGACGCAAGCGCCGGCGGCGTCGACTTCCATGTCGGTTGAGATTACGCCGATGTGATAGTCGATTCTGCTGCCATTTTCGTCAAGGAAGGTCATGAATTTGCTAAAACTGCCGGCCAGGTTCAGTTGCTCGTTTTCCATGGATGCGGAGTTGTCTACCACCCACAGAATATCGACATTGGCCGAGGCTTTCTGGGTGAAAGAGTCTACTTGGTGAAAGCCACTTTGCTCAAAGGTGTCGACTTGCATGGTGCCGTCCTGGCTGAAGGCGTCTACCACCTCCTCGCCATCCTGCACAAAAGTGTCCACCTGGGTCTCCACCACGGCAAATCGAGTATCGTCACAAGCGGCGATTAGCCCTAACCCCACTACTGCCCACCAACACATCATCCTTCCAACCGCGTTTGGTCTCATGGCTCGCTCCTGTCCCCCATCATTAGTCAACGGGGTAGAACCTAGCAGAGAGGGCGAGTAAATGACAAGTCGGTTGACAGAATACGGTGATATGGGGTCAAGACCACGATCTCTCATTGCAAAGCGGGTGCGATCATTGTTAGTCTAAAACATACGAAAGATGGAGGAGACA
>JAUVBB010000497.1 GCA_030591445.1 Deltaproteobacteria bacterium
GGCGGCGGTAAGGCAGTCCGTAGAGCCACCACCCGCTCTTGGGTCATGCGGGTCGGTGGGCTATCGGTATCGGGGTACATGCGATCGGGGCCTGGCAAAATGCGTTCGAAATCGGTGTGACCATCTTCGAAGGGCTGGCGGGTCTCCAAGGGCACGCCGTCTATGGCATCAACATAACGCAAGCGAATTTCCTCGGTCGCGGCCCGGACATCTTCCTCCGGTCCCCATACCACCACCCAGCTATCTTGATCGCCGCATTGGAGTCGCTTTTTGATGGCGCTCAATTCCGTCTGCCGGTCAGCGGAATCAGGCCAATTGCCATTGTGCAAGACGATGGGCGGATGATCCAAGCAGGTGATAACCCGGATGCGGCCGGCCAATTCGTGGGCAAAGTCTAGCCCCGGCTGGGTGGGCCAACGCAGGGTACCGGCCAAGCCGCCGAGTTTCACCGCCCAATCACAGTAGGGCCCCGCGCCTAACTCCATACCCGGCCGGCGGTGCTCGGCGGCGATGACGCGTTCCCATCCCTCTTTATGCAACAAAGACAGTTTCGAGTTGGCCAGGATATCGGTGATATCGACCGGGTTGACCACGATGTCGGCCGGCTGCTTGAAACCGCGCCGGTTCAACTCGTCGCGCAGCTTCAACAGGTTGACCTGGCGTACGGCCTCGCCATCGACCAATGCCGGTGCCCAGCCGGCCTTTGGTACCCCCTTGATTTCCACCCGGCGCCCACCGCGCACCGAGACATTGACATCTTGGCGGCTGGCCCCCATCCCGGTGCGAACATGGCCCGTGCTGCGACAGACCATCCCAATCAGCAAAATGGCCTCGGCCACCTCGTCGGGAGTGCGCAAGTCTGGACCAGTCACGGTCTCGATCAGGGGCATGCCCAGCCGATCGGTGCGCCAGACAATGAGATGGCCCAAGTCGGTCACTTCACGGCAACTGTCCTCTTCCATACTGACCTGGGTAATGCTCAACTCGCGGCCCCGGAAGGGCAGCTTGCCGTTGACCCCCACGATGGCCGTGCGCTGAAAGCCGGTGGGAATGGAACCGTCGAGATACTGCTTGCGGGCAATGTGCACCTCATCAACAATATCGCAGCCCAGCATCAGGCACTGCTCGACAGCCACGTCCAAAGCCTGCTGGTTGACCAGAAAAGGCGGAGTGTCGTCC
Organism: Deltaproteobacteria bacterium; assembly: GCA_030591445.1. Taxonomy (GTDB): domain Bacteria; phylum Myxococcota; class B64-G9; order B64-G9; family B64-G9; genus JAUVBB01. The sequence continues at coordinate 1,180 of JAUVBB010000497.1, forward strand.
ATCTCGTAAGTACAGACATTGCTCTTGTGCAGCAGGTAGACAATGTTCTTCTTGGTCTTGAACTCCATCAAGGCCGTGCCATCATACTCGCCCAGTTCAGACAGCGTAGGCCGCATATGGCGCAGTACCACGCCGTCATGTTCCTTGGTATAAAGCCCGGCCGGGCAATGGCAAAACATCTTGCGTTCGGTGAGCAACTGCTGATGCACTTCCAAACCGGCAATCAGCCCGACTTCAGCGTAATCAATTGATGGTTTCAATAATCGGGCTCCCATGATGTAATGTGGCCACTAAATATCACTCATGCTTTAGCACAAACCGGCGGCCCGGCTCAAGCCGTGTCGGCGGCCCAGCGGAGGGAAAAAATGGAATCCAGCCTTGTCATTCCAAGCGGCTATCGACCCCAACTAAAGCTGCGCCAAATCGAAGAAGCCATCAAGTCCATCAAAGACTGCTTCCAGACCGAATTGGCCGAGGCCCTGCACCTGACCCGGGTGACCGCACCGCTGTTCGTACGCGCCGGCACCGGCATCAACGACGATTTAAACGGAACCGAGCAGCCAGTACGTTTCCAGGTTCGGGGCGACAAAAATGCCGAGGCCGAAATGGTCCAATCACTGGCCAAATGGAAACGCCTGGCCCTGGCCCGCTACGGCTTCGAGGCCGGCGAAGGCCTGTATACCGACATGAACGCTGTTCGCCCCGACGAAGTCTTGGACAATCTGCACTCCATCTACGTCGATCAGTGGGATTGGGAGAAGGTCATCAACCCAGCCGAACGCAGGCTCGACACCTTAAAGGAAACCGTCGGCGCCATTTACCACGCCTTGCGCAAAACAGAAGCCGAAGTCGCCACCCGCTATCCCCAAATCCGCCCCGTCTTGCCCAAAGAAATTGCATTTGTGACCAGCGAGGAACTATTAGATCGCTACCCCGATCTCAGCCCAGCCCAACGCGAAGATCGCATTTGCGCCGAACACGGCGCCGTGTTCCTGATTGGCATCGGCGCCGCCCTGAGAGACGGCAAACCCCACGACGGCCGCGCCCCCGACTATGACGACTGGACCACCCCCCGCCCCGACGGCGGCCAGGGCCTCAACGGTGACATCTTGCTCTTCCACCCAGTGCTAGAACGCGCCTTCGAAATCTCCTCCATGGGCATCCGCGTCGACGCCGAAGGCCTCGAACGCCAACTGATCATCGCCGGCTCCGAAGACCGCCGTGGGCTTTCCTTCCACCGCATGCTGCTCGAAGGCAGCCTGCCCCAAACCATGGGCGGCGGTATTGGCCAATCCCGCCTATGCATGTTCTTCCTGCGCAGCGCCCACATCGGCGAAGTATCCGTAGGCCTTTGGCCCGACGACATGCAAAAAACCTGCACCGAAGCCAATATCTTTCTATTGTGAAAAAACTTGGCTCCTCAGGAGTCCGCATCGCGGGCTTTGTTGTCTAGTTGGCTCCAGCGGTCATAGAGTTCGCTGACTTCGGCTTCGGCGGCATCCAATTCTTGCTGGCGTTCGCGCAGGGCTTCGGCCTTGGTGGCGATGGCGGGGTCGGCCAGGGCGGATTGGGCTTGGCTCAAGCGGTTTTCGGCGGTTTCGATGGCTTGCTCGATGCCTTCGAATTCTCGTTTTTCCAGGTAGGATAAACCGCGGGCTTTGGACTTGCGGGACTTTTGGGCTTTTGTCTCTGGCTTCTTGCTCGAGCCGTCGCCGGCTTCACGCACCATTTTTTCCCATTGATCGATGTTGGCCACCAAGGTGGCTTGACCTTGGCCGTTGAGGCCCAGCATCAAATCGGCGACCCGATCCATCAGGTAGCGATCGTGGGTGACCAATACTACCGCGCCGGGGAAATCCAAAAGGCTTTCTTCCAGGGCGTCGAGAGTGGCGATGTCCAGATCGTTGGTGGGCTCATCGAGCAGAAGGACGTCGGCCGGCTGCAACATCATGCGGGCGATAGCTACCCGCGCCTGCTCGCCGCCGGAGAGAGTGCTGGCGGCGGCGTCTAGCTGATCGTTGCGAAAGCCAAAGCGGCGGGCCCAGGAGACGACATGAATGGATCGATCACGAAAAATGACCGAGTCACCGTCGGGGGCCAGGCAGCGGCGTAGGCTGGTGGTCGGATCGAGTACCTGGCGCTTCTGCTCGAAGACTACGACTTTTAATTGATCGACCCGCTTGACCGTACCCTGGTCAGGGTCCAGTTCGCCGGCCAACACTTTGAGCAAAGTGGTCTTGCCGCTGCCGTTGCCGCCCACCAGGCCCAACCGCATCTTGGGCCGCAGCAAAAGATCTAGATCGGAGAACAATTGGCGCCCGCCCATTTGCTTGCCCAGGCCACGAGCGGAAATCAGCCGTCGGCTTTTGCGACCGGTGGCGTTCAAGTCGACCCGGGCTGCCTCGCCCTGCTTTTGCCCTTTCATCTGAGCCAACTCGGCCATCAAAGCATGGGCATGATCGATGCGGCCTTGGGCCTTGGTGGCGCGGGCTTTGGGCCCACGTTGCAGCCATTCGATCTCGCGTCGTACCTTGTTGGCCAGCGAGTCTTCATGCTTGGCCCGGGCCGAAAGAATCTCCTGACGGCGTTGTAGAAATTGGCTGTAATTGCCGTCGACCGCCAACAATCCACCGGGATGGCGCGGGTCGATTTCCATGACCCGATTGGCCACCGCTTGGAGCAAAGCCCGATCGTGGGTCACCAAGGCGAAAGCAAAGCGGCAAGATTTAAGCATACTCTCCAGGTACAAAATCCCCTCGAGGTCCAGGTGATTGGTGGGTTCATCAAGTAGGAGCAGATCCGGCTGGTCGGCCAGGGCCGAGGCAATGGCCAGGCGTTTTTGCCAACCGCCAGAGAGGGTTTCGACTTTTTGTTCGAGGTCGACAAAGCCCATGCGCGACAGGGAGGTGGCACGGCGTACCTGCCATTCCCGCTCATCTTCGGCCGGGGAAGCCGCATCCATTACCTGGGTAACGGTCAAGCCGGGGGCAAAACGCGGGTCCTGTTCCACAAAGCCGATGCGCAGCTGCTTGCGCCGCATCCACTCGCCGTCGTCCGGCTCATCGATGCCGGCTAGTATCCGCAACAAACTGGATTTGCCGGCGCCATTGGACCCGATGATACCAATACGATCTTGGGGATTGATATTCAGCGACAGATTTTCGAACAGGGTTCGGCCACTGTAGATCCTGGCCAAGTCATGACAGCTTATCAAGGTGGACATGAGTAAATCCTAAGCATCTTCGGAAAAAAATTCAGGGTATGCCTCGCGCACAATGATTTGCTCGCGTTCATAAGTCAGCTGCTCATGGGCTACCGGCGGGGTCATCCATACGATTTCCATCACTTCGCTATCGTCCTGGACTGTGCCTTCTTGCTCACAGACCATGCGATAGAAATGAACGATTTTGGGCAGGCCCTTCGACAGGTACTCGCAGCGAAAAATCTGCCCCAGGATCTGAGCCTGACAACCCGTCTCCTCTAAAACCTCCCGCAGGGCCGTCTCTTCGATGCTCTCGCCGGCGTCCGCCTTGCCCTTGGGCAAAACCCAGTCGCCAAAAGATCCGTCCCGGTGGGCATAGCGGCGTCGATGGACCAACGCGATTTGCAAGGCGTCGGCGTGAGTGCGTTCCA
>JAUVBB010000420.1 GCA_030591445.1 Deltaproteobacteria bacterium
ATATTCGGCGCATTGGTGCCATTAAGCGCGGGGCAGATGTCGTGGGCAATCGAACCCGGGTCAAAGTGGTGAAAAACAAGATGGCCCCGCCTTTCAAAACCATCGAATTCGATATTCTTTTTGGGGAAGGAATTTGCCGGGAGGCCGAAGTTCTGGATATGGCTCTTGATACCGGCGTGCTGGAACAAAGCGGTTCCTGGTTCTCCTTGGGAGAAAAACGCTTGGGTCAAGGGCGCGAGACGGTGAGAGATTTACTGCGCAACGATACCGATCTTTTGGCCAAGATAGAGGCCGACATGGCCAGCGCCTGCGCTTGAGCGCAACGGTTCGTTCCAGCAATCAATCATTCAGTCGGAAATTTTGCGGATGAAGTTACGCAGGCCTTTAAAACGCTTGGATTTGGTTTTTTCTTGGGGCGTTTCAATTTCTCCGGCTGACTCGTCGTTGGTGGTGGCGGGCAAGGCATCGGTAGTCAGGTCATTGAGGGCAACGGGTGGCCGGACGATCATTTGCACATGTAGTGGTTCACCGGTTTCATAATTTTTGGCAGTGACCTCTAAGATAGACTCTTGATTGAGCTTCAACTGAGCCACGATTTTGATTTTTCCTTTGGCTGCCTTCTCAAAACCGGTAATCACAAAGGCGCCTAAAAACTCATTTTCGACCGCGTTTTCCGATTCGCCCTGGTAGAGAAAAACCTCGATGGCGAGTTGGTCGTCGTGGGTGGTTGTGACCCCGACTTCTCGGTCGGTGGGCAAGGTGCAGTTGGCCTCGAACAGGATTTTGGATTTTCCGTTGGGTTGACGGGCGCCGATGCTCATGGGCAGAACATCGATGAGGCGCACGCTTTGTTCGGTGCCCAGGGAATGGGCCATCAGCGCGGCACCGCAAGCCACTACTTCGTCAGGATGCACTCCTTTGGTAGGTGCTTTGCCAAAAAAATCCGAGACTTTTTCGACCACCATGGGCATACGGGTTTGTCCGCCGACCAAAATGACCGATGCGACATCGCCGGTTTGCGCGCGGGCGGCTTCCAAAACTTCGTGGCACACCTGAATGGTTCGGTCGACCAGATCTTCGGTTAATTCTACTAATTTTTCACGGTCCAGCTCCATTTGGAAGTCTTTGAACTTACCGCTGGAGACGGTGATGTAAGGCAAGTCGATGGATGTCTGATGCTTGGCCGAGAGGTCGATCTTGGCCCGCTCGGAGGCTTCTTTCAGACGCTGGGTGATAACGCTGTCGCACTGAAGGATTTCTCCTTCTGCTTGCTCGTAACTGTCGAGGATAAAGTCCATGACCCGGTCGTCGAAATCGACGCCGCCCAAGAAGGTATCCCCGCCAGTGGATATGACCTTGAAGACGTTTTCGTATACTTCCAGCAAAGAGGCATCAAAAGTGCCGCCACCCAAGTCATACACCAGCAACTTTTGGTCGAAGTTGCGATTTAAACCATAAGCCAGAGCTGCCGCCGTCGGCTCGTTGATGATTCGCACCACGTCGATGTCAGCAATGCGGCCGGCCTGGCGGACTGCCTCGCGTTGATTCTCGGAGTAATAGGCCGGCACACTGATGACCGCCTGCGAGACGTTCTCTTTCAGGTACTCGCAGACATTGCAGCGTAACTCATTGAGAATGAGCGCCGAGACCTGGGGCAGGCTAAAAGTTCGTTCGCCAATTTGGGCGCCGGCGGACATCTCGCCAATGGGAACCACGGCATAAGAAAAATGCTTGGACAGTACTTCCACTTCCTTGGAGTAGAAGTTGCGGCCGATGAACCGCTTGGCGCCATAAATCGTGTTGGTAGGATTAATGAGCAGTTGCCGGCGGGCTTCTTCTCCTACCAATAGGCGCCCTTTTTCGTCTACCGCCACCATGGAGGGCAGGGTGCGCAGGCCTTTTCCCGAAGCAATTACTTTGGGAAAATCGTCTTGGACAATGGCCACGCATGAATAAGTGGTACCCAGATCGATACCCATGATCAGGTCGGATGCCGGTAAATCCGGATCGGGTCGATTGGCATCCGCCGGCAAGGTGTCAAATCTGGCTTCGTCGGTCATTCAACTCCTCCAAAGATACCTGATTATCTTCCTGCAACTGACTGCTGTCAACTGCCATGGAGTCTGCTAAGATAAGCAACCATGATAACGAACAAAACAAGATGGTTGCGGGTCCTACCTCTGGTGAGCTGTCTGGTTTTTTCCTCTTTGGCGGCCATGGAGGTCCGGGCGCTTGCCACCGATCCGGCGCCAGCGTCCACGGCGGCGGAATCGGTCAGCGAAGATTCCGATAGCTATGCCCAGCAGCTCAAAAGCCAGATGCTGGGCGCCCTGGACCAAGGGACGACCTTATGGGCCTTGTTGTTTGCCTTTTTGGCCGGTCTGCTGACCAGTTTGATGGGCTGCGTCTATCCGCTGATACCGGTGGCCATGGCCGTGATTGGTACCCGTGAGACCCAGAGCCGCTTGGGCTCGTTTGGTTTGTCCCTGGTTTATGTGCTGGGCATGTGTTTGCTCTACACCACCTTGGGACTGATTTTCGCCGCGCTGGGCAAGGCCTTTGGTTCTTGGATGGGAAGTCCCTGGGTGGTGGGTGGTATTGTCCTGTTTTTTGTGGTCATGGCTTTGTCCATCGCCGGAGTATTCGAGTTTCGTTTGCCCGGGAGTCTGGAGAGAAAACTGAATCAGATGGGGGGCAAGGGAATCACTGGTGCCTTCCTGGCCGGTTTGGTATCGGGTTTGGTCATGGCGCCCTGCACTGGTCCGGTTTTGTCGGTGATACTGGTGTTTATTGCCAAAACCCAGAGCTTCTTCTTTGGTTTCTGGTTGCTCTTTTTTCTGAGTTTGGGCACCGGATTCCTCTTCTTGCTCATTGGTACTTTCTCGGGTCTGGTGACCCGCTTACCCAAGAGCGGTTCCTGGATGGAGATTGTCCGGGCCCTGTTTGCCATGCTGATGATGGGCATGGCATTTTTCTTTCTGCGTGGCACCTGGTCCGGCTTACATAACGCGGTAGTGGCCATTGCCGGGCCGGGTTGGTTGGGTCTGATTGGCTTGGCCGCGGCTGCAGCCATCGGCGGGTTCCATTTGTCGTTCCCGGAAGGTTCGTCGAGTCAACGAGCCCGCAAAGCCCTGGGATTGTTGCTGGGGGCCACGGGTGTTTTTTTGCTGGCTACCTTTGTTTTCGTGGGGAGCTCGAATGTGCAATGGCACAAAGATCTCGATGCCAGTTTGGCCTTGGGCCGACAGAACCAGCAGCCGGTCATGCTGGATTTTTGGGCGACCTGGTGCACGGCCTGTGTGGATCTGGACCGCAAAACTTTCTCTGACCCGGCAGTCGGCCAAGCCTTGGCGCGTTTTATTCCGGTCAAGGTAGACTGCACCAATTCTGTTGATGATGAGGCCTTGGGCAAACTCATGGAGAAATACGGCGCCATGGACTTGCCCACCATTCGATTTGTGGATAGCCAGGGAAAGTTACTGGCGAAGCCGGTGGTCAAGGGTTTTGTCAATGCCCGGCAGATGAAGCAGCTGCTAGAATCAATCCCCTAAAAAGCCTTTATAACCACTTGCCGCAGGCCGGCAGTTGGGTAATGCCATAGGGAGTGGGTACCGACACTTGCATGCAGCGGAAGGTCTCGGTGGCGTGGGTGCAGTCGTCGTGTGAAAGGCAGGCCTTTGAGCAATACGAGGCGCCTTCGCCCGCGGTCTCGGTCAAGCACATACCCGACAGGCAATCGTCGTTGCCCAGGGCGCTGCAATCGGTTCCAAAGGCCCCCGTGCCTGGTCCTGCCTCCGCGCACATGTAAATGGCCGCGGTGGCGTCTTTGGAGTAGTCCGGCTTGCAGGCTTCCCCGGCGCGGCAGTCAGAATCGAGGATGCACTGGCGTTTTTGGGGCCGGCACAAATCAATGGCATCCATGGTCATCTGGCCGGTGTAAGGGTCTACGCTCAAGGCATAGATCATGGGCAGACATTGGAAGGTGCGCTGACACTTGTTGTTGTCACAAAGATGACCCAAGGAGCAATCGGCGTCGATGGCGCAGCTGGCGTGGGCCGGATCGTCGAAGCTGTTGCAGTCGCTATCGCTGGAGCAGACCGAGGTGCAATAGCGTGGGTAGTCCTCCAGACAAGACAGCGAGTAACAGTCCCACTGGGAGGCACAGTTCACGCCATTGTTGGACACATCGAAGTTCTCGTTCTTGCCGGTGCATTGGGTGACCAGAGAGTCGAAGGTGACGTTGACGCCAAAAGTACAGACCGGGGTGACTTGGGGGCAGTCGGCATCCCGCCCGCAAGAGCCGCCCGTCCAGGTGCAGGCGTTGACCTGGTGCGGGGTGCCGCCCAGATCGTTGATGCTTACCGCGGCGCACTCCGACCCGGAAGGACAGTCGGCGGCCCCTGCACAAACCTCGGTGCAGCGGCCTTGGCTGCCGGAGCAAATCTGGCCTTCGCAGACACAGAAGTCACTCTTACAGTCAGAGTCCTGGGTACAGACCATGCCGGTGTCAGACTTATCGGCGATGGGGCTGGCACAGATGGTAGCCACCGAGTCTGCTTGTTTACGGTAGCTGCAGAGCCTAGCGGAGCTGGGATTGCAGTCGGCGCTACGATTGCAGACGGTCTCTCCGGGCGTTTCTAAGTTGCATACGGTGAAGCTGCTGCTATTGCTGCACTCGTTGTAAGTGATCGATTTGCAGGCGGTGCCGGGAAAATCGGCGCAATCATCATTGTTCCAGCAAGCGCTGGTGCAGACATTGTTTAAGCAAAATTCATTGGCACAGTTGATGCCGGCGGCCGGGTCGCAAAAGAAACCGGGAAGTTTGCCGCCCGCGATGGTGTTGACGCAGACCGTGCGCGCCTCATCGCTGGGCACAGAGCCGCTGCAAATGACCCCGCAGCGTTGGGTGCCGGTGCAGGAAGGGTGGTCGTAGAAGCTGCATTCGGGCAAGCTGGAGGTACGCTGCAGGGTGAAATAGCAGTTGTCGGGGCAGAAAATACGCCAGGCTTGGGTCACGCTGACTTTGCCCGAGCACTGGCCGGTGACGCCGCCGCTGCAGTCGAGGTAGAGGTTGCTCAAATCGTCTACCTGTCCGTTACAGACGATTTCGCTGCCCTGGCCACCGTAAATGGTAAGGGACGCATCGCATTCACCTTGCACCAGGTCGACCTGATCGGGGCCGGTGACTGGGCAATCGGTGGGGCTGATGGAGTGTTCTCCAGAGACGACCTGGCATTTGGGGGCGATGCAAACCGTTTCGCCGTCGACGGAGTCGGTCTTGCCGTCACAGTCGTTGTCTACCCCATCGCATTCCTCGGTGGCTCCCGGGTGGACGTCGCCACGGGAGTCATCGCAATCACTGCCGGGATCGACCGCACAAGATCGCAGGATGGAACCAAAGCCGTCGTTGTCTAGGTCGTCGTCTTTGGTGTCTGGGTTACAGTCGTCGTCGCGGCAGTTGTAAATGCTCTCGACCTTGCTGGGATTGACTCTGGCCTCCAGGTCATCACAATCGCAGCACATCCCCCAACCGTCACTGTCTCGGTCTCTGCCCTGGGTCACTGGGGTTTCGATTTGGGGAACACTGCAGTTCAAGTCTGGATTCAGGCATTCGTCCGGGATTTTGTCTTCTTCGGGTCCCTGGTCGCCGTCGGTGGTACCGCCGTCATCGCCGTTGTTGCCACCTTCGGGCAAGTAGGGCCGACACTGTCCGTCGTCACAGCGCTCGTATATCGGGTCGCAATCGGCGTCGGTCTGGCAGTCGCCCCGTAGCATATCCTCGCAAGAAGCGTTTTTCTCGCATGTGTTAGTGGAGGCATTGCATACCTCACAGGAACCAGAACAATCGGTGTCGAAATTGCACTCTACGTCGTCACCGGAACAACCCAGAAACGCAACGCCAGCAATCGCAGACACGCCCAGACAAAATGCCAAGACAGAACGCATGCTTACCTCCGTACTTTCTTGACTCCATACTATGGAATGCGTCGATGCCTGTCAATCACGCATGGGATCATGGGACCGGTATCTTTTGCATGCCCGGGTATAAGGAAAGATTTCTGTCCCGTTGGCATTCCGTGACTTGCTGTGCTAGGGTCCGTCGCCGAATGGCCACAAGAAAGGTAGTGAAGTGGAGACCGAAAGCAAAGCGAGCCAAGCCATCACGAAGAAAATGGATCAGATTGAACCAGGTACACCTCGGTACAACGTTCTAGATACGGCCCGACGGTTCAAAACAACCTGGGTGGATCTAGGTCGCACCTTGTGGGAAGTTCGGCAGAAGAAGCTCTTCTTGCAGTGGGGCTACGAAAAGTTTGATGA
>JAUVBB010000541.1 GCA_030591445.1 Deltaproteobacteria bacterium
CGGATTTGATTTTAATTCACAAGCATAATAAAAAAAATCTAAAGATTAAATTTATTGCTGAATCAAGTGGAACACGAAAGTTCATATTAATGTTTTATAATTTATGTACCCATTATCCGGTCCTGGCTCCCGCCATTGCTCGGGCCGTGGGTTCGGGTGTGAGCCTGGTCGATAGCGCCACGGTGGTGGCCCAAGCGGTGGCCGCCCAGCTCGATCAGTTGGGTTTGCGCCGCCAGGCGCGCAATGTTCCGGAAGATCATACTTTTTTTGTTACCGATGTGCCGGACCGTTTTCGGCGGGTGGGTAAAATTTTCTTGGGTCGCGATCTTTCATCGGTAGAACAGGTAGATGTTCCTCCCAACTGAAACAGAATCTCACAATCTTGGAAATTCCCTTGATTTTTACCATGGTGATAAGGTAAAAAACGAGGTTGAACCTATGTTTTGAAAAGAGAAAATGGACGAAGAAAGCGAAAAAGGCTTCGTGGTAGACATTCCCGAGGACGCGATCAATGACGCGGTCCAGAGTGTGGAGAAGCGCCTGAACAAGAAGGCTGTTAAGTCTGATTCGGAATTGGACGAGAATGCGGATGGCGAGGTCATTGAAGTGGAGATCGAGACCGACAACAGACCGATAGACGCATCGGAAACAGGCAGCGCCGGACCCAGCCGGGATGAATTGGTTGATGCTCTGCAGAAGGCACGCGAAGAAGCCAAGGCGGCCCGGGATCGAATGCTGCGGGCCTTGGCCGATGCCGACAACCAGCGCAAGCGATTAAGAAAAGAGCGGGACGATATCATTCTTTACGGGCAGGAGGGGCTGATCCGGGATTTTTTGCCGGCTCTCGATAACCTCGATCGCACCGTGGCCCACCTTCCGCAAGACTCGAAAGATCCGTCGGTCAAATCCTTAATCGATGGTCTGGCCATGGTCCAACGACAGTTTGAAGAGATTCTGGGCAAGCACAACTTGCAGGGCTTTGTCTCGGTTGGTGAGAATTTTGACCCCAATCGTCATGAAGCCCTCAATCAGGTGGAGACCAGCGAGCACGTGCCCGGGACGGTGATTTCCGAGATGCACCGTGGTTATCTTTTGCACAATCGGTTACTACGAGCCGCGTTGGTCTCCGTGGCCGTGGCGCCCAACGACAACGATGAGGAAGATCCCGTGAACAGCGATAAATGCCCGGATGGGGGAAGCGATCAATGAGCAAAACCATTGGCATCGATTTGGGTACCACCAACTCCTGTGTGGCCTTGATTGAACGGGACGAACCGGTAGTGCTGCCCAATTCCGAGGGTTCACGCACTACGCCTTCCATCGTTGGATTCACCGAGAGCGGTGAGCGTCTGGTGGGTCAGATCGCCAAGCGCCAAGCCATCACCAACCCGGAAAATACGATTTTCGCGGTCAAACGTCTCATCGGTCGCAAGTCCGACTGTGCAGAAATCAAAAATGCCATACCCAATCTTCCTTACAAGATTGTCAACGCCCAAAACGGTGATGCCTGGGTCCAGGTTCGGGGCAAGGATCATAGCCCGGCCGAGATTTCGGCCATGATCTTGATGAAAATGAAGCAAACGGCCGAAGATTACCTGGGTGAATCGGTCACCGATGCCATTGTCACTTGTCCGGCCTATTTCGATGACAGCCAGCGTCAGGCCACCAAAGATGCTTGCAAGATCGCCGGACTCGATGTCCAGCGGATCATCAACGAACCGACGGCGGCGGCGCTGGCCTATGGCATGGACAAGAAAGACAATGCCAAGATCGCCGTATTCGATCTGGGTGGTGGCACTTTTGATGTAACCATTCTGGAGCTGAGCGAAGGCGTATTTCGGGTTTTGGCTACCTGCGGTGATACCTTCCTGGGCGGGGAAGACTTTGATTTGCGCGTGGTCGATAACCTGGCCGACGAGTTCATGAGAGAAAACGGCATCGACTTACGTGGCGATCGCATGGCCATGCAAAGACTCAAAGAGGCGGCCGAAAAAGCCAAACACGAGCTGTCTTCGTCTTTGGAAACCGAAATAACGCTTCCTTTCATTACCGCGGATGAGTCAGGACCCAAGCACCTGAACACATCCTTGACCCGCGGCCAACTCGAATCCATGGTACCGGATCTGATCGAGCGCTTGGTCGAGCCTTGCGAGACGGCTTTTGCCGATGCCGGAGTTAGCGCCGGCGATATCGACGATGTCATCATGGTAGGCGGTATGACCCGCATGCCCAAAGTGCAGGACAAGGCAAAAGAGATTTTCGGTAAATCTGGCAACAAAGAGGTCAACCCTGACGAAGTGGTGGCGGTGGGCGCGGCCATTCAAGCCGGCGTGCTCAAGGGGGAAGTCGACGATGTGCTGTTGTTGGATGTCACCCCGCTAAGCTTGGGCGTAGAGACTGCGGGTGGTGTATTTACCAAGCTCATCGATCGCAATACCACCATTCCCACCCGTAAGAGCCAGGTGTTTTCCACGGCGCGGGACAACCAGGACATGGTCAGCGTTCACGTTCTACAAGGAGAACGCGAAATGGCCGAAGACAACAAAACCCTGGGCCGTTTCGAACTGGTGGGCATTCCCCCGGCGCCGCGTGGTGTGCCCCAGGTGGAAGTGGCTTTCGACATCGACGCCAACGGCATCGTGCATGTCTCGGCCAAGGATCTGGGTTCGGGCAAGGAGCAATCCATTCGAGTGGTGGCCTCCAGTGGTTTGTCGGAAGAAGAGATCGAGCGCATGAAATCCGAGGCCGATGAGTACCGCCAAGACGATATCGGCAAAAAAGAATTTGCCGAGTTGATGGTCAATGCCGACGGCCTGGTTTATTCCACCGAAAAATCAGTGGAAGAATTTGGAGAATTGCTCTCCGCGGAAGACGTGGAGGAGATCCGCGAAGCTCTCAGCGAGTGCAAGACCGTTATGGATAAAGCCCAGCGCGAAGATCTCGATCAATTGAAAGAGGTTGTCTCCCGACTGGAGACGGCCGTACATCGGATTTCTGACGCCATGTACCAAGAGGCTTCCTCCGAGGAATCCTGACCATGACTGCGAACCGGCTTTGGGCTGGCAGGCGCAGGACATGAACTCTGTTTCCAAGAATCAAGACGATCCCTATCGCGTGCTTGGCCTGTCAGTGGGGGCAAGTCAGGCCGAGATCAAAAAGGCCTATCGGGCACTGGTCCGTACCTGCCACCCGGATGCCTGCCCCGGCGATCTGCACGCGGTAGACCGATTCCAGGCCGTGACCGAAGCCTATCGCCTGCTGGTCGACCCGGTGGCCCGGGCCCGTTATGCCCGACCCTCGCTCCGGCCGGCTGGTTTTTGGGACAGTTTGGTCCAAGCTGCCGGGCCTTGGCCCCGCAAGGGATTGGACTTGCGCATGACGCTGGAACTGGCGCCAGTCAAGCTGGTGGCGGGCGGCAAGTTCATGATCACTATCCCTCGCCGGCGTCGTTGCCCCGCCTGTGCGCGGCAGCCGGATCGCAGTGCCTGTCCGGATTGCCTGGGATCGGGCCTGGTTTTGCAGCAGGATCGCCTGGAGCTAATTTGGCCGCCGGGTGTGGGTGATGGCAGTCGCATTCGCCTGCCCGGGGAGGGGGATGACGGACTCCATGGCGGCCAGAGCGGCGATCTGTATCTGGATGTCCGCCTGCGCGGCAATGCCTCTAGCGGTTGACCCGGTCAGAAGGCTGCGACTATACTCGGCCGCGTAGCTAGTGCGAACCAAGGAGAATGCAATGGATGTACGAGCGTTGGCGTCTGGTCTGATGGGATGCTTGTTGTTGTCGGTTCTGCTGGTCGGCTGCCCGCCCGGGACCGTGGTCATCCGCGATGGTGACGGCAAGTTGCGGGAGGTTCCGGTGGCCGAGGCCGCGAATTTGGCCTATGCCGAGGCCCTGCGGGATTTGAAAGCGGACCAGCTGGCAG
>JAUVBB010000474.1 GCA_030591445.1 Deltaproteobacteria bacterium
ACGAAGTGAATCCGGTGCCGACCAATGCCTAGCTTTTTGTCGGCCGGAATCTGAAAAAACACCCGGCCGCCGCTATCTTCAATGCCCAAGACGGTGGCATGCTCGTTGTCTTCGGTGGTACGCGCCTGGCCCAGTAACTCCCAGCTTGTGCAATCACGCAATAAGTAGATGTCGACATCCTCGTCGTGGATGTCTTTGTCGGCCAGCAAGTTATAGGTAAATTTGCCCAGGGCCCATTGCTCCTCGTCTTCACGCAGGAACAAATCACGTCCGCGATGGTAATCCGAGCCCAGGGCGGCGGCAATGGAGGAACTGGTATGCCGCCAATCAGCCTCCGGGCCCGGATCCGGCGGCGCCAGATCACAAGCAGCCGGATCGGGACAAGTCTGGGCCGACTCGCCCTTACACTGGCCTTGCTGGCACTGATCGCCAGTCGTCTCCCCATCGCCATCGTCACACAAAGTGCCATCATCGGCGTCCAGCAAGCCACACTCGGCCTGGGCGCAAACCGCCTGTTGACAGGGCCCGGCTTGGTCTAGGAGATAGGCACAATCGGCGTCTTGCTCACAATCGCCACCAGTCGACTTTACCTCACTACAAGACCAGGCCGACAGGACCACAGCGCACGCCAGTAAAAAACCAGAAATCTGTCGCATATTGTTATTCTCCTAATCGTATCTTCGCCACCCATACTGGCAAAGAGCCCGGACGAGGTAAACCCTAATGTGCAAAGCCAAGATCCTTTCTTTGCGTCGTGCGTCTTGGTGTACTATCTTTTGCCTTCGGACAGAAAAAAACGAGGAGGATTCACCATGCGCGGCAAGCTGGTTTGGATGCTGATGATGTTATGGAGTGCGGGAGCCATGGCCCAGTCCGCGGCGCCGGCGCTGGTGGTACGGGCACCCAATGCCAAAGGGGCCAAAGATCCCAGAAAAGCGCTAACCATTACCAAGGTCGAGGTTGAATCCCAGGTGGTCGGCTTCCTGGCCGAGACCAAAATGACTCTGACCTTCCACAATCCTTTCCGACGGCAGCTCGCGGGCCAGCTTTATTTCCCGCTGCCGGCCGGCGCCACTGTCAGCGGCTATGCCTTGGACGTCAATGGCAAGATGGTCGATGGCGTGGTGGTGGAAAAGGAAAAGGCCCGGGTGGTCTTCGAAAAAGAAGTACGCAAAGGTGTCGACCCGGGTTTGGTCGAGTGGGTTCGGGGCAACAAATTCAAGACCCGGGTCTACCCCATTCCCGCCCGGGGCAGTCGCACCATCTCGGTAAGCTATGTCAGCGATCTAAGTGCCGACACCCAGGGCTGGTCACTGCCGATTCCACTGACTTTTCCTGGAAAAATCAAAGATTTCTCTCTGCGGCTATCAGTGGTCGGTGCCCAGGCAGCCCCTTCGGTCAGTGGGCCGGGCACCGGGAAAATGCGTTTCAAAAAAGAGGGTGAGCACTATCGCGCCCAGGCCCAAGTGCGCAACCAGAAAATCACGGGCATGCTCAAGCTGCGCATACCCGCTACTCCGGCGCCACAGGTGCTGCTGGAGAAGAATCCCGACGGTGAAATCCACTTCTGCATCATCGACTTTCCCCCCCCGCCACCAAGCAAGGCCTCCATTGGCAAGTCCGCTTTTTCCCGGCTGGCCATTGTCTGGGACGCCTCGGGCTCGCGCGCAGACGTCGACCACCAACGGGAATTGGACATTCTCCGCCGCTTCTTTGCCCAGCACCGTGACCGCCCCCTTACCGTGGATCTGATTTTGGTTCGAAACACAGCCGGCGCCCCCCAAAGATTTGTGGTCAACAAGGGAGATGCCTCCGCGCTGCTGAAATCCTTGGCGGGCGTGGTCTACGACGGCGGCACCCAGCTGGGAACCTTCACCGCCCTACCCAAAGAACTGCAGCCCGAATTCATGCTGCTGTTTTCCGATGGCATCTCGAACTTCGGCCGCGCCTGGCCCAAAAAACTTACGGTACCCGTCTTTGCCCTGGGCATGGAGCCGGCTGCCAATCATCTATTCTTACAGCGCCTGGCCCAGGCCACCGGCGGCGCCTATTTCAATTTGAGCCGGATGAAAGACGAAGCGATTGTGGCCGGCATCGGCCACGCGCCCTTTTCTTTTCTCTCGGCCAAGGTTACGGGCACGGTCTCCGATCTCTCCCCCGCCATCGCCCAGCCGGTATCCGGGCGCTTTACTCTCAGCGGTAAATTGATCGGCAAGCAGGCCCAGCTCAAGCTTCGCTACGGCAGCGGCGGCGAGATCCAGAGCCAATCTGAATTCCAGCTCGATAGCGCCAAAGCCGTCAGTGGCAATCTGTTGGCCCGCTTCTGGGCCCAGCAAAAGGTGATGGAATTGGCCGCCTTCCCCCGGCGCAACCAGAAACAACTGGTAGAGCTGGGCCGCCGCTACTCGCTGGTCACGCCGGGCACCTCGCTGATGGTGCTGGAACGGCTCGATCAATATGTGGCCCACCAGATCGCCCCCCCGCGCACCCTGCCCGAGATGCGCAATCAGTACCTGAAAATCATGGACGCCAAGATGGCCGAGAAAAAGCAGCAAGAGCAAGGCAAGTTGAAATCCATCCTGGCCCTGTGGAAAAAGCGCGTTGCCTGGTGGCAGACCAAGTTCCGCTATCCCAAAAACTTCCGCTTTCTAGCCGAGGTCGAAAAAAAGATGGCCGCCGCCCCGGCCAGGGTCCAGTCACGTGAAGTTGCCGAAGAACCCATGGCCGAGATGGACGAAAGTGCCGCCGAGGATCGACCCTCAGCGATGAGACGCGCGCCCAAAAAGGTCAAGAAGAAGAACGGGGGTAGCGACGGACCCCAACCCGCCATCGCGCTGAAGGCCTGGGATCCGCAAACACCCTACATGA
Source organism: Deltaproteobacteria bacterium (assembly GCA_030591445.1). GTDB lineage: Bacteria > Myxococcota > B64-G9 > B64-G9 > B64-G9 > JAUVBB01. The sequence continues at coordinate 2,869 of JAUVBB010000474.1, forward strand.
CCGCCGTCAAGCAGGCCCCAAAGGCCCGGCAATATCCGGTGTACCTGGAGCAAAAGCAGACCTTCGGCCAATCGCCGGCCTTCTATCTCGATTGCGCAGAGTTTTTCCTCCGCGGTGAACAAAAAGACTTAGGCCTGCGCATCCTGTCCAACGTAGCCGAGATGGAACTCGAAAACCCCGCCCTGTTGCGCATCCTGGCCCATCGCCTAGCCCAGCTACAAATGTATAACCTGGCCGAAGGCCTCTTCGAAGAGATTCTGCGCCAGCGGCCGGAAGAGCCGCAATCCTATCGCGATCTGGCTCTGGTGCTAGCCCAACGCCTTAAGCTGCGCCGGGCCATGAAGCTGCTGGCCCACGTGGTCATGAACCGCTGGGATCGTTTCAGCGAGATCGAAGTCATCGCTCTGATGGAACTCAACCGCCTCATTCCCAAGGCCCGTGCCGCCGGCATCCGCGATCTTCCCATCGATCGGCGCTTGGTAAAAGCCCTGACCGTCGACGTTCGCATCGTGCTCGGTTGGGACGCCGATCTGACCGATATCGATCTCTGGGTCATTGAACCCTCCGGCGAGAAGGCCTACTTTTCCCACCCCAACACCACCATCGGCGGCCTGGTCTCGCGCGACTTCACCCAAGGCTACGGCCCCGAGACCTACAACCTGCACCACGCCATGCGCGGCAGCTACCAAGTCCAAGTCAACTTCTACGGCTCCTCCGCCCAAACCCTCGCCGGCGCCGTCACCCTGCAACTGACCCTCTTCACCAACTTCGGCCGTCCCAACGAAAAACGCGAATCCATCACCCTGCGCCTAACCGAAACGAAAGACACCATCACCGTCGGTGTGCTGGAGTTCTAGAAAATGTTTCCCCGCCTAGAGGTTTGGGTCTTTGGAATCACCCTAGTGCCGTTATTTCTAGGCCCGACGGGATGTGCACACGACGCTACCCCAAACGAAACCGTGCCCTTCCCTATCAGGTTGCAACAAGCCAGAACTGCCGGTGCTGAGAAACATCTCAGACGTGCCTTGGAACTCGATTCCATGGGCAACATCGACCGGGCTATCAGCGCGTATACCAGAGCCATCCAATGCGATCCGAAATCCACCCGAGCCTATTTCAATCGGAGCAATCTCTTCAGAGAGAATGGTGATTTCGATAGAGCCATTGCCGACTGTGACCAAGCTATTGCACTCAGCCCTCGTTTCATCAAGGCATACAACAACCGCGGCTTGGCTCACAAATTGAGGGGAGATCTCGAGGCCGCCAGCCGCGACTTCGCAAAAGCGATTGCGCTGCAACCAAAATTCACCGAAGCCTATATCAATTGGGGCTGTGTGCTGGTTGCCAAGAAAGACTTCGGTGAGGCCATCCATGTTTTCAGCCAAGCCATCGAACTCGATCCGAAAGACGCCCGCAGTTACTACAATCGAGGCATCGCCCACCAAGAGAAAAGCGACTACCAGCAAGCGGTAACAGATTTCACCAAAGCACTCGAGCTTTCGCCCAACGAAGTTGACGCCTACATTCATCGAGCTATTTCTTATTTCCACCAACGTAAGTACCGCGCGTCTTGGCTAGACGTGAAAAAGTGCCAAGAACTCGGCGCCCCGGTTCCTGCAGATCTGCTGGAACAACTCAATAAGATGGGCAAGAAAAGGCCGCCCCTCGGTCAGTGGATGAGATCCGTCGGACTTCCTTGAGCCTGCTGCTACTTCTTACCCAAATTGGCGAAGGGGTTGTGAGAGAAATCTTTGTCCGAGCCCACATTGGGTTTGGCTTTGGGAGCGCGAGATCGGCCAGCGGGGGGGCGTGCGCGTTTTTCGGGGCGGGGGGAGTCTGGTTTGGCTTTGGGTTTTACGGCGGCTTGTTCGGATTTGGCGGAAAAGGAGATGCGGTCGCGGGCTTGATCTACTTCCAGCACGCGCACGCGCAGCTTGTCGCCGGCCTTGACGACATCGTTGGGATCTTTGACGAAGCGGTCGGCCAATTGAGAGATGTGCACCAGACCGTCACGGTGGACGCCGACGTCGACGAAGGCGCCGAAGTTGGTAACGTTGGTCACTACGCCTTCGAGCCACATGCCGGGCTCGAGATCGCTAAGGCTATGGACATCATCGCGAAAGGCGGGCGCTTCGAATTGCTCGCGGGGATCGCGGCCGGGTTTTTTCAGCTCGTCGACGATATCACGCAGGGTCGGCACACCCACGGTATCGCTGGCGTAGCGGGAAATTTCGATTTGTTGGGCCAGGGCGACATTGCCCACCAGGGCGGCCAAGTCGACTTGCAGGTCTTTGGCCATGGCACCCACCAGGCCGTAACGCTCGGGAT
>JAUVBB010000360.1 GCA_030591445.1 Deltaproteobacteria bacterium
AGCCCGCTGGGGCGTCCATTCTTTTTCCAGCGCGCAGGCTTGCAGCTGATGGGCCAGGTCTTCGGCGCTTCGGGGGCGTTGGGCCGGATCTTTTTCCAGGCAGGACATGACGATCTTATCCAGTTCAGGAGGAATTGGGAGCTCGGATCGCATGGAGGGCGGTTTTGGGATTTCTTTGACGTGCTTGACCACCATTTCCATGGGCGTTTCAGAGTCGAACACCATGGTGCCGGTCAACAGCCAATAAGCCACGCAGCCCAGCGCGTAGAGATCGGCCCGGCCGTCTAGGTCGGACTTGCCCAGGGCCAGCTCGGGCGGGATGAAGCCGGGGGTGCCAACCACGCGGCCGTGCTGAGTGAGCTTGGCGGCGTCCAGCTCCTGCTTGTTCTCCTTGACCAAGCCGAAATCCAACACCTTGAGAAAGTCGTATTCGGTGCCGTACTTGCATAAGAACAGGTTGGCGGGCTTTATATCCCGGTGTATCAGGCCAAACTGGTGGGCTTCGTCCAACGAGCGGCAGGCCTGCTCGATCATGAAAACAACCCGCTCCGCCGTCTGAGGACCGTGCTTTTCTATCAGGGTCTCTAGGTCAATGCCATCTAACAACTCCATGACATAGAAGAAAGTGCCATCCGCGGACAGGCCAAAATCGTAGATCTGGATGGTGTGGGGGGAACGCAGGCTGGCGGTGGCCTGGGCCTCGTTTTCGAAGCGCTTGAGCACGGTCATGCCGCCGTCGTCGCCGCTGCCGATGGCATCCGACCGGATCAGCTTCACCGCGGCCGGGCGGGCCAGCATCTTGTGATTCGCCCGCCAAACCTCGCCCATGCCGCCCTTTCCCAGCAGTTCTTCCAGGTGGTAACTGCCCAACTCCCGCGCCGCCCTGACCGACTTGCCCAGCTTGTAGACCACATGCGAGACCACCAAGCCCATGATCGCGGAAAACGACATGAAGACGATCAGAGAGATTGTGGAATCCGGCGGAAGCTCAACCCAGCCGAGGCTCTGGACCAGCCAACGGGTAAGCAGGGGCATGGCCGCAATCAGCAAGACGATAACAAAAGTGACCCGCATGCGGATAGGCACGATGGCGGGGAAAAATACTACCCAGGCCTGGGCGAACGAGAAATAGGCCATCGGCATGAACTTGTGTTTGGCCAGGGCAAAGCACTCACCGATGCTGAGCCACAACGCCGCATAAATGCCGAAACTCAGACCCAGGGCAATAAGAACTTGGGGCGAGAACTTGCGTCGGTGCACGATCCAGGAGACACCCAGCGACACCAGAATCATCAAGACATCGACCCCAACCTCGATGCCACTGTATTTGATCTCCGGGACAACTGTTGCCGGCAGTATCTTGGGCAAGAAAAAACTCATGACCGTGCCAAGTGTTGCCAGGCCCGCGGAGAACAGGCCCAGGATGACGATACGCTTGAGGACGATGTCAGTAATATCCGTCGGCAAGATGTCGATGGTGCTAGGAGTCATTCTGGTGCTGCGGATGAATTGTATCTCTCGGAACATCTTGACTGCCACAATACCAGTTCGGGCCACGGAGAGCTAAACCTATTTTAGCCACCCATTCCCATGTCGACCAAGAAAGTATAGCAAGCCTGAACGCTGCATAATTGCCTGGGCAGTCTGGGCAGGATAAGATTAGGTTAATGAACGCATCGCTTGTCATTCCTTGGGGTACCATCGCCACCGTGGCCACCACGGTGGGTGGTTACTTGTTGGCTTTGGTGCTTATTGCGCGCATTGTCGACCAGCGCAAACAAGCCAGTGCCACCTTGGCCTGGATTCTGATCATTGCATTTCTGCCTTACGTGGGTGCCCTGCTCTACTTTTTTATCGGTCGCAACCGGGTGCGCCGACGTACCCGCAAGCGTCAGCGGGCTCGATCGGCCATGGGTCAGGGGCGGGCTTCGCTGCCGCACCAGGCACCCAACTGCAAGGCGCGCATTGCCGCCGGAGAAGAAGACAGCTTGCCCATGGCCATCACCCGGGTGGCCGGTTGCGTGGCCGACTCTGCGCAGTTGGCCGGCAACCGGGCCGAGGTCTTTATCGACACTGAGCACTCCTATGCCCAGATGGAAAAGGCCATCGTCGAGGCCCGGCATCACGTGCACATGATGAGCTACATCTTTCGCCCAGATGTAGCCGGCCAGCGTTTTCGTGATTTGCTGGTCGCCAAGGCCAAAGAAGGCGTATCTGTTCGCCTGCTGGTTGATGCCGTCGGTTCCCATGGCCTGAAAAACTCGTTTGTCCGGCCCATTTTGGAAGCCGGCGGCCAGTTCGCCCGCTTTATGCCCGTGATTCCTTTTCACCCTACCCTGCGCCCCAATCTGCGCAATCACCGAAAAATCCTGGTGACCGACGGCCGCATCGGCTTTGCCGGGGGCTTGAACATTGGTGATGAATATCGCGGTCGCAAGAAACGCTTTTCCCCTTGGCGCGATACCCACATGCGGGTCGAAGGCCCCGTGGTGTGGCGTCTGCAAGAGGTTTTCGCCGAGGACTGGTTCTTTGCCACTGGCGAAGATCTGGTCAAGCCGGAACATTTCCCGGAGCTCCCAGCCGTCGGTGACGAACTGGTTCAAGTTGTCGAAAGCGGCCCCGACCGCAGCAACGATGTTATTCATGCGGTTTTCTTCACCGCCATCACCGCCGCCCGCAAGAACGTCTTTATTACCACCCCCTATTTCATCCCCGACCCAGCCGTATTGTTGGCCCTAAAGACCGCCGCCTGGCGCGGGGTAGACGTGCAAATCCTGGTACCCGGTCGCTCCGACCTGCCACTCATCAAATGGGCCGGCCGATCTTTTTATCGCGAACTATTGGCAGCCGGGGTGCGCATCTTCGAACACCGCCCCGGCATGCTACACGCCAAAACCATGGTCGTCGACGGCCACTGGGCCACGGTAGGCTCAGCCAATATGGACATCCGCAGTTTCCGGCTGAACTTCGAAATCAACCTGCTCATCTCTGGCACCACCGTGGCCTCCCGCCTGGAAGAGATATTCCTGGCCGACACCCAAAGCGCCGAAGAACTTTCCCTATTAAAAATGGCCCAAGAATCCAGAGCCCAAAAATTCCTAGAAAGCATCTGCCGGGTACTATCACCGGTGCTTTAGGCGTCTGGCCCCTCATTGGCTTGACTTGACCGGGGGCCAAAGGTAGGTTCCCTGGCATCACTCAGCCGAGAACGCATGGGAATTCATTGGTAAATTCAATCAAGAAGATCGCCACTTACGTTTACAGCATCTATGTCTTGATCCTGTTTTTTCTATTCATACCCCTGGCGGTGATTTTCTACCTGCCGCTCTTTTGCCTGCCGACCAATATCCGATTGCGAGTAATCTATCGCTTCAACCGCATTTGGGTTTGGTTGGTGTCGACCCTTTCGGCTATCCGCATCAAGATTCGAGGGGCCGACAAAGTCGTCCGCGACCAGACCTACGTTTTTGTCATCAACCACTGTAACTTCTTGGACATTGCCATTTGCGGCTCCTGCATTCAGCACCCGTTCAAACCGCTGGCCAAACGAGGCTTGTTCAAAATCCCCGGCCTGGGCTCACTCTTTGCCATGGCGGCCATCCCGGTGAGCCGCTCTAGCAAAGAAAGTCGCATACAAAGCTTTGATAACATGGTGAAAGCAATCAAAGAAAAGACCTCGGTTTTGCTCTTTCCCGAGGGTACTCGCAACCGGACTGATCAGCCGCTCAAATCTTTCTACGACGGCTGCTTTCGCCTGGCCATCGCCGGCCAGGTGCCGATCCTGCCCATCGTCTTGCTCGATGTGCGAACTTTGCAGCCAGTCGACAGCGTGAAGATCTACCCGGGCCGGGTCTCGATTAATTTCCTCGATCCCATCCCGACCCAAGGCATGGACAGCTCCCAGGTGGCAGAGCTAAAACAGACAGTCTTCGACCTGATGGAGCAATTCATCCGCGATAACGACAAGATGTTTCGCTCCGCCAATTCGCCCACGCCAGGCTGAACAAGGATTCGCCAATGACTCGTCCCTGGCAAGAGCTTGACGCCGTCGACACCGAAGAGGGCCGTCTTTTGCTCTTGAAGCGCGCCGAAAATGACTTCTTGATCACCATAGACGGCCGGGTGCTGATGAACTCCAAGGCCAACCGTTCCGAGCTGGTCCTGGCCGAGTTGGCCTGCCGAGAGCTAAGCACGCATTCGGCACCCCGGGTCTTGATCGGCGGGCTGGGCATGGGCTGCACCTTGCGAGCCGCCCTGGACAATCTGCCCCAGACTGCGATGGTGGAGATAGACGAGTTGAACCCGGTGGTGCTCGACTGGTGCCACGGTCCGCTCAAAGACTTGACCGCCCACGCGGTTGCCGATCCGCGGGTGAAGGTTGAGATCATCGATGTCAGCAAACGCATCCGGCAGGCAGCAAAAGACCGGCAGAAATACGACGCCATCATCCTGGACCTTTACCAGGGCCCCTCGCCGGCCGACGCCAAAAGCACAAAACCCTTCTTTGGCGAAGCCGCGCTGGAGCGTACCCACCAGGCCCTGAGCAAAGGTGGCCTCTTGGCGGTCTGGGGGGAAGACCCCTATCCAGCCTTCGACCGGCGGCTAGAGAAATGCGGCTTTTCGGCCCGATCGCTGCGACCCAAGATCGGCGGACGCCGGCACATGATTTGGTTGGCCAAGAGACGCTAAACATTTAAGCGGCGCGGCCCCAAGCGGGTTCAGATTGATAGTCCATCAGCACAAAGCGCATGCCTTCGCCGCGCCGGCCGGACAGACGGCTGAGTTCGGCATCGCTTTTTTCTTCGGGATCTTGCCCCTCGTATCCACAGTGCGGACAAAGGCCGGCGCCGGGGACGGTGACCAGTAAAGCTCCACAATCGGGGCAGTGTTCCCAGGATTTTAGTTGCACGCTTATGGTTTTCATTTGCCACCTCTCTGCTTGGGTTCTGTCTAGAAACTAGCATTCGGGGCTGACATTTTTTTAGGTGCTTGATCCCGACGGGCAGAAATCCTAATATCGTAGGCGAAATCAACCACGAGGAGATCTTTCTATGTTCAAGAACAAAATGCGTTTGATGGCCACTTGCCTGAGCAGCTGTTTTCTTCTCGGCTCCTGTGGCGGCAGTGATGGCGGCAGCTTGGCTTTGGATGAATTGGCCGCAGAGTTAGCCAAAGCCTTCTGCGCCAAATCCTATACTTGCTGTAACGCGACTGAAATCGTCGATTTGGAAGCCTATTACAAATTCACCGACGAGGCCGCTTGTGTCGAGCAGTTCACCGGCGGTATGAGCCAATTCGTCAGCACCCCCATGAAAAACGCGGTGGCCGAAGGCCGCGGGCAGTACGATGAGGCCAAGGCCCAGAAATGCCTTGATGCCTATGTCGGCCTGGGTTGTACCGGCAGCAACGACCCCACCGACTTTTTCGACGCCTGCGAAAATCCTTACCAGGGTCTACAAGCTACCAGCGCGGCCTGCACCACCATCTACGAATGCCAAGAAGGAAACATTTGCAGCATGGAGAGCAACACCTGCCTGGCCAACTTGGCAGCCAACGCCGCCTGTGTCAGTGGAGCAGAGCCCTATTGCGAAGCTACCCTGTATTGCGATGGCGCCCAATGCGTGACCCGAAAAACCGCGGGCTTGGATTGTGCCGTCAACGAATGCGCCGCCGGGCTCGAATGTGATGAGATCCTGCTGACGTGTACCGCCATCCCCCAGGTGTGCACCGGCACGTAAGAGCAGGCGCAGTGGTTGGCATCGGCCGATCGGGCCTATCGGAAACGTAGTTGGGATATGGACCAATAGCTTCCATTCTGTTCTAGCAATGGAAGTCTATTTGGCTATGGGTCCATAGCCGATGGAACTCTCACTGGAAATGTTCTAGTTTTTGGGGAGCAGGTCATTCCAATTCATAAAGCTCCACAAAAAAGGTGCCCACAAAAAAGGTGCCACAAAAAAGGTGCCACCCTATTAGTGCCACAAAAAAGGTGCCAAAAAAGGTGCCACCCTATTAGTGAAGGTTCACTTCAGCCACTCCATCAAGGTCCGCCCAACAAGTCAAGCCGCATCAACATCACCAACATCACCAACATCACCCACTCGGGTTTTCTTTTTGAAGCCACGTCTGCCTGAATCAGCAGAGATCTTATCTGTGCAAACTCTGGTCTGAGATTCTTCGATTTGTCGACGCACCGATACCAGGCAGCGGCCCTGGTCTGGTGTTCATGGTAGTGAAATGATTTCCTGATTCGTGCAGTTTACAGGGGTGGAGGTGTGCCGGACGAGGGCATGCTAAAAGCCAAGGGTGGGGGGAAACAATTTTCGGGAAACCTGACGTTTTGTTCGCCTCGGCGTAACTTCTCCGCTGCCCATCGATAGGAGGCAACGAACATTTTGTAAGACCTTCGATAGGCCTTGCGTCCTGCCGCGGTCGAGGCATGACACAGCGGCGCTGGGCTCTTTTTTAGCTTGCGGGGACAGTTATGAGGATCTTGTGCCAAGATCGCCTCAACACCAAGCACTTGCTTGTTCTCGTTGGTCAGTCTCTGGATTGTCTCTTCTTTGATTTCCTTTATCAGATGACGGAAATAAGTCTGCCGCTGCGATTCTGTCTTGTCGGCCAGAAACGAAAATGGAGTCAAGGGCACCGGATACCGTTTGACAAAATCCTGAGGATGAACCTGCTTTCCTTTTCTTTCGGCGTTGTAAAACGCGGTTCGATCGAACCAAGTGCCAAACATTGTCTCCCCGGTGGTCAAAGCCCTTTCACAGCCCACGCCTGGCCACTGCTCGGGCGAAAAAACCAAATTTTCTTTGCACCCGTGAGAAATTATATATTTGATTTTCTTCAACAAAGACTCTTCATCATCGATGCCGATCTGCCGGAACCGCCGCGACCAGAACTTCTCTGGCCACTGATGCAAACGGCCAGCCTCACGGGCAATGTTGCTGTTTACATGACCCATGAATGCAGAAATCACAAAACAGTTTTCGGCGCTAACGATAGCGTGGTAATGATTTGAGACAACCTTGAACAAGTAGAGTCGCACGCCGGGGTGACTGGCAAGGGCCTTGCCAATAACTCCGAGGACCAAATCGTTGAGTCTCTTCGAAGGCTTGAGCAGAAATCGCCCGTGCAGAGTTCGAGTAGAGATTTCGAATAGACTCTGAGGGCGGGGCATGTAGCGAAGTGGCCTAACCATGGCCAACATGAAAGCAACTACTGTGCCACGGCTATTGAAAAAACGCTCAAACATAATAACGCAATGATCACAGTTACATCCGGAAACTGAAAAGTTTACACCCGAAATCAGGACAACTCTCAACTGACCGATTCTCGGTCACCCCCCTACCGGTTTTCGGTCAGTTGGCGTGGTGTGGCGGTTTGGGTGGCACCTACGATGGGGTGTGGCGGTTTGGGTGGCACCTACGATGGGGTGTGGCGGTTTGGGTGGCACCTACGATGGGGGGTGGCACCTACGGTTGGGCTTTCTTGGGGACGACGGAGTTTTCTATTGTTCTTTCGCAGCTCGGAACCCGATTTCCATTAGGCTTAACTCCTGCAGACCTCGAGAAAGTACTTGCCATCCAGGATCGCCATTGTGTTTAAAATG
>JAUVBB010000453.1 GCA_030591445.1 Deltaproteobacteria bacterium
GGCGCAAGACCAACCAGCCTTCCAGACCAGAGCTGCTGGCCAAACTGATCGAGGCCGGGCGGGGCTTGTCGGCTGCGCACCAGGCCGGCATTATCCACCGGGACTTCAAGCCGGACAACGTGATTGTGGGCAATGACGGGCGGGTCTTGGTGCTGGATTTTGGACTGGCCCGGGCCACCGACTTGAATGAAAAGCAGGAGAAGCCCGCGCCCGAAAAATCGGCGTTGGAAAAAACGCAGGCAGAAGCCAGGGCCAAGGCTCTGATCTCCAGTATCTCCAGCAATGACAACTCGAGTCAGTTGCTTTCGACTTCTCTGACCCAGGTCGGCTCGGTGGTGGGCACCATAAACTACATGGCTCCGGAACAGATGGAGCAAGGGGCTCTCACCGAACGCTCGGATCAGTTCAGTTTTTGTGTGACCTTATTTGAGGCCCTGTACGATTGCCGGCCCTTTGCCGGTAACAATCTCACGCAGGTGCTCAGACACATCAAGTTCGGCAAACTCAGAAAGCCCCGGGGGGCAAGGCTGCCCAAGTGGCTGGACGAGATCATCCTGCGCGGTCTATCCTTCGATAGCCAGGACCGCTATGAGTCAATGAACAAGTTATTGGCGGCGCTGGCCAACGACCCTGAAATTATCAACAAAGAGCGTCGCGCCAAGCGACTGAGAGTGGCTGCCATTGTGGGGGCCATATCGATCTCTTTGCTGATTACCAGCTTTGGTATTTGGTACGCCAGCACCAAAGGCGCGCGCTTCTGTCGGGGTTCTGCGGCAATGCTCAAGGGGGTATGGGACTCCCAGGTGAGCCAAGACATCAAGGAAGCCTTTTTGAAGACCGGCCGTCACTATGCCGGAGACACCTTCGCCCGGGTGGAAAGTATCTTGGACACACGCGCCACGGACTGGGTGACCATGCGCACCGAGGCATGTGAAGCCACCCATGTGCGCGGCGAGCAATCCGAACGCCTACTGGATTTGCGCATGCAGTGCCTCAAGCGCCGCCTGAGCGAAACCCAGGCCCTATCCGAACTCTTTGCCACCCGAGCAGACCCGAAAGTGGTCGACAAGGCGGTGGCTGCCTCCCAGGGACTCATCGGCCTGGATGTCTGCGCGGACGAAAACGCGCTCTTGGCCGAAGTACCGCTGCCTGAAAACCCGGTCCGGCGCAAGCAGGTCGAATCTCTGCAAAGGCGACTGGACCAGGCAATGGCCTTGCAAAAAACCGGTCAATACCAGGAGGGCCTGAAACGAACCCAAGAGATCTTGGCTGATTGCCAAAAGACCGCTTACAAACCCGTGCTCGCGGATGCATTGTACTGCGTGGGCAATCTGTTGAGCAAATCGGGAAAATTCAAGGAAGCCGAGCAGGCACTAAGAAAAGCCGAACTCACCGCGGACGCTTCGGGCTATGAAAAACTAAGAGCGCGGGCTCTCATGGACCTGATCTCCATTGTCGGCTTTCGCCAGGCACGTTTTGAAGAGGTCAAGCCTATTGAAGCGGTCGCCGCCGCGGTGATCGAAAAAATCAAGGATGAAGGGCGCATCAAGGCTAATTGGCAAGCTAGTTTTGGACTGGTGCTCCTGGCCAAAGGTGAGTATCAACGAGCGCTTGCTTATCAAGAGCGAGCTTTGCAGATCCGGTTGAAATTGTTTGGCCCGAACCATCCCGAGGTAGCTGCCTCTCATAACGATATCGGAAATCTATACGATTCAACCGGCGACTACGACCAAGCACTGGCAGAACAGCAGAAGGCGCTTAAGATCAGAGAGAAAACCCTGGGCCCCGAACACCCTGACGTGGCTGCGTCTCATAACAATATTGGCAATCTATTTAGCAGAAAAGGCGAATACCAACTAGCCCGGTGGCACCATGAAAAGTCCCTGCATTTGAGGAAAAATGCCTTAGCGAAAGATCATCCTGACTTGGCCGTAACCTATAACAACCTGGGCAACCTTCTCGACACCATGGGCCAATACGATTCCGCCCGGGAACATTTTACCAAAGCCCTAGGAATCTTCGAAATAAAATTGGGAATGGACCACCCCTTGTTGTCCTGGCCCCTTAGCGGAATCGGCTGGATAGATCTCAGGCAGCACCGACCCGAGGCCGCCCAGCAGATTTTTGAGCGAGTCCTCTCCATTTGCGGCAGCACCAAATGCAAAGGAGACGAAAAGGAGCCTCTCTCCCGCGCCCGATTTGGCTTGGCCAAGATCCTATGGCCGACCGAAGGCAGTCGCCAGCGGGCCAAGCAACTAGCCGTCCAAGCCGAGAAATTTTACCAAGGCCTCAACTCCTATCCCGAAAGCGATACCCTGAAGGAAATTCACGCCTGGCTCAAAGAGCGCGGCGTTGCGCATTGAGCTTCAATGTTGAGGGGGACGGTGTTGAGGGGTGTTGAGGGGGACGGAGGCGTTCCCAGCCCATCGAACAAAATCTGCAATCGATTAGTAAAGTCCCTGGGCCCTATCCCCGCCACCGGGGCCAGACTAGAATTTGAGGTTCTCTCGTTTTCTGGTTGCGACTTACGGCTGTATGTGTAATGAGTCGCAGTCGTGTTTGGCAATTTCAAGAACTAGAAAGGTCTGCGCATGAATCGAAAATACCTAAATATTATTATTTCATTGGCATGGATGGGATTTCTGTTATCGAGCGTAGGCTGTAAGCAACCAAAAAGTGACGCGGCGGCCAAGACCGACAAGGCTGCCCCAGCAACACCGGCAGCAAAACCAGGGGCGCCGGCGGCCTCCTCCGGCTCACCTGCCTGTGATGCTTACGTCAAAGCAGTGTGTGCGGCCGTTGGTGAGAAAACATCCACCTGCGACATCATGGGCAAGGCTGCCAAACTCCTGCCACCTAAGGCTTGTGAGTCCGGCATGCAGGACGTGGACTACACCAAGCAACGCCACGCCGAGACCCGCAAGAGCTGCAACGATATGATGGAGAAGATTTGCGCCGACCTCGGGCCGGAGACAAAAACCTGCGAAATGGTGCGAACCCAGACCAAGAGCTTCCCCTCCGAGCGTTGCGAAATGATGCTCAAGCAATACCCGCAGGTGATCGCCGAGTTGAAAAAAAGGGAAGCGGCCAACAAACCACTTGGCAAAGAACAACAGGATTTGATCGCCGGCGACTCCCCCTGCTCCATTGGTAAGATAGGCGCCAAAGTAAGCATCGTCGAGTTCTCTGACTTCCAATGCCCTTACTGCTCCAAAGCAGCCGACGTGGTTGCCCAAATCAAGAAGAAGTACGGAGACAAGATTCGCATGGTCTTTAGACACTTCCCCTTGGGTTTCCACAAGGATGCCCATTTGGCTTCCCAAGCCAGCATGGCCGCGGCAGCCCAGGGCAAGTTTTTCGAATATCATGACCTGGTCTTTGCCAATCAGAAAAAAATCAAGCGAGCGGATCTTGATGGACATGCCAAGAAGCTGGGCCTAGACATGGCCAAGTTCAAGAAAGCGCTGGACCAAAAGACCTACGCCAAGGCAGTCGACGCCGATATCGAAATGGGAAAAAAAGTGACGGTCAAAGGAACCCCCACCATGTTCATCAATGGTGAGCGTGTGCAAAACCCGACCGACTTCGCCGCCATTTCCAAAAACATCGACAAGATACTCAGCAAGTAGCCCCCCTGCCCCAGCCTATACCTGCTACACGGGAGAACCAGTGGCCAAATCGAAAAAACAGGAATACCAGTGTTCCGTGGTCAACGAAACTGTGCTGATCCATTTAATCAAAAAACCCTCGGCGGGGCTTAGAAGCAAAGCTGATTTCTTTGTTCAATGTGATCAAAGTGAATGTCAGTACGTAGACAAAAATGAGTTGCCTTGCCCTTTGAATTTGTCTTTGTTCGCGGATGAAATTCGCGAGCGCGAGGAAAAAGCAAAACAGCAACGTGAAGAATCCGAGTATCAGTAAATAGCGCTGTCAGCCCAAACCTCATGTTCCTTGCCTTGGCCTCCCCTTGGCATCCTTCCCCAAAAACCAATCCGTCCCTGCTACCAGCGATTGAGTTCCATCAGCAAGCTACGTGACGGAGGTTGCCTATCTTCTAGTCCAAGAAGATCAGTGGATTTTGATCCAAGCCTCAGCGTCGTTGAACTCTGCGGCAAAATCAGGGCCGGCTTGGGCCAAAGTTTTGTGGGCCTGATGGGCAAGCGTGCGGGCCCGGGTTCGATTCACCTGGGTCACCCAAAGTGCTTTGGCCAATAGCAGGCGACAAACCGCTATCAACGCCGGCTTATTGGGGGTCTTGAGCCGATTTTTCAGCGCTCGTTCGAGCGGTCCTAGCGCTTTGGCGGGTTGTTGGATGGCCAGGAACGCTTCGCCGATTCGCTCGCGCAAATAGCTAACCTGGGCATGGTCTGACCCCAAGTTTTTTTCTTTCAGCGCAAGCGCCTCATAATAATAAGGCAAAGCCTGATCATATCGGTTCTGCAACGAATATAGCCTACCAATACTGCCGAGGACCGATTGTCTTTCTTGTTGATGGCTCTCTGGGTTGACCGAAATTAGTTTCAGCGCTCTCTCTAAATAGGGAAGGGCTTTATCGTATTGAGCCGCTTTGCCAAAAAAATTGCCAATGTTGGCCAGGGCCAGGGCCACGGTCGGATGGTCGGGACCAAGAGAATTCTCAAAAATCTTTAGGGCACGCTGCCGATATTGCAAGGCCCGATCAGATTGGCCCAAGGCCTCGAGGGTTACCGAAATATTGTTCACGACCATCCCGGTGGTGGGATGGCCGGGACCGAGTACTTTTTCAGAAATCGCCAGACTTCGCTGGTAGTACACCAGGGCCTGTTGGTACTCGGCTTTGTCATCCAGGTTGACGGCAAGATTGCTGAGGCTGGCGACCACATCTGGGTGTTCGGGACCCAGGCTCTTTTCGCGAAGTTCCAGGGCATGACGATCATGCCTGAGGGCCCTATCGAAGTCTCCCTGAGCCCAGTACATGGCGCCCAAACTGCGATGGAGCATGCCCCCGATTTCAGCGCCCACATTGCCGTCGAGTTTTTCGGTCACAGCCTGGGCGCGTTCGACCAACGCCTCCGCAGCCTTGAATTCTAAGTTGCGGCGACCCAAAATGTTTATCATTTGGGCTAGACTCTTGGCGCGAACTTCGGTATATCCGGCGGCGTCCGCGTTGAACTCGGCCGATCGCCAGCTGGCTTCGGCATCTTTATACAATGCGAGACTCTCCTCGATGACCCCAAGTTCGTAATAGGCTTCGGCAATGACCGGTCGGTAGCCCACTGCCTGGGCTTCGTCGCTCACCTGCTTAGCAAGTTCTAGGGCTCTTGGGTACTTGGCGACTCGGTGCAGCGCTCGAACGGTTATCAGCTTTTTGCCAATGGCCTCGACCTGCCGGCGCGCCGCTTCACTCTCGGGGGGCGGGATTTTTGCCGCCAGGGCCGCCGTGTCGGCACAAGCAGAGAGGCGGGAGAGACTGGCCGCGGCCGGCACTGCCTTTCGCACCACCCGGGCATCCACCTGAACCGAGAGCACATCGACCAGGGCCTGAAGCTCAAGCAACTTAGTATTGAGGCAGCCAATGCGCAAATCGAGCATGGCCTCGGACTGTTCGCCGGCCACGTGGGTAGTTTCGCAAGCCTCGGTGCGCATGGCCACCCATTTCGAGGCACGCGCGTCGAAGAGCTTTGCCACC
>JAUVBB010000493.1 GCA_030591445.1 Deltaproteobacteria bacterium
CATACTGGTTGGTCTTCGTTTTCCTTTTCTGGGCGGCGTGTGGTCCTGGTACCATCGGCTACTTCGACCCTGGAGAGCCGGACGGGCTGCTTGATGGCGATGCCGATGGCGGCAGCGGTGATGAGGTTCCGGGGGACGGAGATAGCGTTTTGCCCGCCATGGATTCGGATGGCGACGGCCTGAGCGATGACTGGGAAAAGGCGGCCGGCGATCCGGGCCGACTCGATTGGGCAGAGGCCGATAGCGACGGTGATGGCACCGACGATGGCCTGGAAGACTACGACGGGGACGGCTTGAACAACCTGGAGGAGTTTGCCGCTTCCCGGCTGGTCGCCCACCAGCCTGACACTCGGCCGCATCCCTTTCGTCTGGATTTGCTGGTAGAGCTCGATGCCATGGCCGGGCGGATACCTCCCGATGAAGTGCTCGATGGGGTGGCCGCGGCCTTCGCCGCTTCGGGTCTGAAAAACGCCGATGGTACTTCCGGGCTTACGGTCCATTTTTATTGGGACGAGGTCGATATTGCCCCGGAGGATTTTGACGGTTCCTTTGCCCAGCGGCACGGCTTTTTTCGTAACCACGGGCCGACTTTTAGCGATGAAGAGACACCGCCCCTGCCGCTAGACAAACTGGTGCACATGGTCGCTGTCGCCCAGCGCCAAGATCTGCCCGATCGCGGCGGCGAGACCGTAACCGATTCCGAAGGCGATGTGGAACGGACCGGGATTTTTCTCTTCCTCGATGTCATCTATGCCAAGTTCCCCGATTGTGATCGTCCGCCCGACCAGCCGCCTACCGAGATCCTGGCCGAAGAGATGATGGCTGCGACCTTGGTGCATGAATTGGGTCACGCGCTCCAACTCGGCCACGACACCGAGGCCGGCGGTGGCACCAATTATTTCAATATCATGTCGGTCCCTACCAGCTGCGCCCAGGCTCACATGCGGGTCCATGGCACTGGCAACTTTGATTCCGCCCAGGGCAGCACCGAACCCGTCTCGGCCCCCCGCTTTTCGGCAGCCGCCGAGTCCCTGATTCAAATGGATAATAAAATCTCCGTGGATACCGCGACCATCGAAGACGAAGATGGTTACGAGATGTGAGTCAATAGCGATAAATCCATTCTTTCAGATCGTCGGTGCTTGCGGTACCATAGCCCCCATGACGAATCTTGTGTTCAGGGCGGGGCAGGAATGTTCTGTCCATTTGGGTCGGGACAGTCTCGATCGACTGCCGACGCTGCTGCCCGATGATTGCCACACCGTGGCCCTGGTGGCCGACAGCCAGGTAGATTCCTATCATGGCGATAGGGTAGCCGCGCTGCTCAGTGAGCGGGTTCAAGTTGAACGCTTTTGGTTTCCGGCGGGAGAAGCCAGCAAAACCAGGGCGGGCAAGGAAGAGCTCGAAGACAAGTTTTTGGCGCGAAATCTCGATCGAGATTGCCTGGTCATTGCCTTGGGCGGTGGCGTAACCACTGACCTGGCTGGATTTGTGGCTGGCACTTACCGGCGGGGTTTGGCTTGGATTGCCGTACCCAGTTCGCTGTTGGCGATGGTGGATGCGTCCCTGGGTGGCAAGGTAGGGGTAGACACGCCGGCCGGCAAGAACATGATCGGGATGTTTCATTCTCCGCAGGTGGTTTGTATTGATATCGACTTGCTAACAACGCTGCCGCCGGCGGAGCTAGATCATGGTCTGGCCGAAATGATCAAGCACGCGGTGATTGCCGATCCGTCCTATCTCGATGCCCTCTTGCGCGGGGCCGAGAAAATACGGGCGCTCGATCCGACCGTACTTCAGGACTTGATTTGGCGGTCGGTAGAGATCAAGACCGACATCGTGGCTCAGGATCCACGCGAGCAAAATCTGCGCCAGGTGTTGAACCTGGGTCACACCATCGGCCATGCCATCGAGATTGCCAGTGGCTATGCGGTGGGCCATGGCCGGGCGGTGGCCGCCGGCTTGTCGGTGGAGGCGAGCATTGCTTGTATGGCCGGTTTTTTGCCTGAAAGCGAACGCGATCGGATTCGGGCGGCTCTAAGTCAGCTGGCCCTGCCGTTGGCGCCACCCGCAGAGCTTTCGGCCCCGGTGATTTTCGAGGCCAGTCGTGCCGACAAGAAGGGCAAGCGGGCCGAACCGCGTTTCGTACTAGCTCAAGCGATAGGGCAAATGGCAAAGGGCCCCGAGGGTTTCGGACACCAGGTCGATCAAGCCTTGGTGTTGGCGGCCATTGAGGAGACCCGGTCTTGCTCTGTGTAACTGGGAATGAGACCGGGTTGGCCGAGCTGCGGGCCAGGATGGCTGATTATTCCGAGGCCGATTTGCATGAAGTGCGATTGGACCTTTTGCCTGAGCCCTTGCGCCGAGCGGATGATTTGGGATGCCAGCCCGATCGGCTCCTACTGACCTGTCGGCCAGTGCGCGAGGGTGGCGGCTATACCGGAACGGAAAACGAACGCCTGGCCTATCTGGAATCTTTGTTGGTCCAAGGCGGGGTGGCTTGGCTCGATCTGGAAGCCTCCACCGATCCGGAGGCTTTGGCCCGGTTGGGTAAAATCGCTCGGCAAGCCGGTACCCGGGTTTTGATTTCCGCGCATGATTTTGAGCCCGGCGGCGCGACGAAGGCCCGGCAAAACCTGCTTCGCTTGGCGGGTATGGGCGGGGATGCGGTCAAATTGGCGGTGGCGGTCAGTGATGCGGTCGAGGTCGCTGAACTCAAGCAGGCTGGGGAAGCCATCGAGCTGCCGACGGTGTTGATTGCCATGGGTGAGGCCGGCTTGATTTCGCGGGCATGTTATTCGCGAATGGGATCGCAATGGACCTATGTCAGTGCCGATGCCGGCAAGGAGACGGCGCCCGGGCAGTTGCCGGCCGCGCGCTTTGCCTCTTGGCGCCTGCCGCCTGGGCCTGAGACGGGCTTGTATGCCTTGCTCGGTGGCCCGCAAGTGATGCATTCGCCGGGGCCAGCGGTCTACAACCATTTGTTCTCTTCGCGCAATATCGATGCCTGTTACTTGCCGATTGTCACCCAGAACTTGGCCGCCTGTTTTGCGTTTCTCCGTACCTTGGGGCTCAAAGGCGCCAGCGTGACCATGCCCTTGAAGGCACAGGCGGCCCAGTTGGCTGATGAATTGGGGCCGGAAGCCGAGGCTGCCGGCGTGGTCAATACGCTCAGCGTGGGTGCTGACGGGAAAGTTCGCGGTGACTTGACCGACGGTATTGGCGCGCTGGCCGCCATCACGCGAAAAATCGGCAAGCTTACTGGTTTGCGGGCCGTCATTTTGGGCACTGGTGATACAGCGGCGGCCATAGCGCATGCACTTTGTCAAGCGGGTGTCGAGCTAACCGTGCTGGGCCGGCGCCCAGATCGGGCCGAGGTCTTGGCCGCTCGCTGCGGTGGTAAATGGGCCGCTCTTGACCAGCTGGCATCGCTTTCTTTTGACATCTTGGTTCAGGCAACACCGGTGGGGGCCGACGACCGGGAGGCAAGCCTGGTGAAAGATGCCCGCCTGTTGGCAGGCAAGACGGTCCTAGATGTGGTGGTCGGGGCCGAGACCCGTTTGCTGCGCGATACCAGGAAAGCGGGTGGCACCGCGATTGCTGGCCGCGCTATGTGGGCGGAGCAGGGTCGGCGCCAACTCGCGCGCTGGCTGAACCTTGATGTGACCAGCGATTTGCTTGAGCAAGGGCCATGATCGAGATCAAAGTTCCTAGTTCCAAAAGTCTGACCCAGCGGGCCCTGGTGGTGGCGGCCCTTTCCGATCAAACCTGCTTGATTCAAGATCCTTTGGATTGCGATGACTCGAAGGCCCTGATCGCCGGGTTGGCCCAGCTGGGCATTTGCCTGGAGCGTAGGCCCGACGGATGGTTGGTCAAGCCGCCGGAAAGTCTGCACGCTCCGAGCCAGACTCTGCAATTGGGCAACGCCGGAACCGCGGTGCGTTTCTTGACCGGTTTGGCGCCTCTGGTGCCCGGCGCTTACGTGATCGACGGCATCGCCGCCATGCGCAGACGGCCCATGCCCGGCTTGCTTACCGCTTTGCGGACTCTGGGGGTGGAGGTCGAGGAGCTTGGTGATGCCCATTGCCCGCCTTTGCGCTTGACGGCCGGGTCGAGACCTGACCGTTTTGATGCCATGCCCTGTTTGAAACTGAAGGTTGAGAAATCCAGTCAACAGCTCTCGGCGCTCTTGATGGCAGGTTGTCGTTTGAAGGCGGGCTTGCAACTCGAAGTCGAAGGCCATCTCCCGTCTCGATCCTATGTGGATCTTACCCTGTCGGTGCTGGCTGATTTTGGGGTAGCGGTTGAGCGGCCGGGGGAGGATGTTTTCCGCGTGCCGAATGGTCGACCCGGCCGTGCGCGATTTCGGATCGAGGCCGACTGGTCCAGCGCAAGCTATCCGCTGGCGGCGGCCTGGCTAAAAAACACAGAGGTCGGCATCTCGATTTTGGCTATGACCTCCAGGCAGGGAGACCGGGTGTTTTCCGAGTTGCTGCATCAGTTGGATGAACCGGGCCCCGCGCGTATGAACCTGGTCGATTCACCGGATATCGTGCCCACGGTGGTGGCTTGTGCTTTGTTTGCCCGCCAAGCAACTGAAATCACCGGGGTGGCGCACCTTCGCATCAAGGAGTCCGACCGGCTCGCGGTTTTGGCTCGCGAACTGCACAAACTGGGTGCCGATTTGGTCGAACGAGAGGATGGTTTGCTGGTCAAACCTGGTCCCCTTCATGGCCCGGCCCGTCTTGATCCCCAAGCGGACCACCGCATGGCCATGTGTTTTGCTCTGGTCGGTTTGCGGCTTGCGGGGATTGAAGTCATGGATCCCGAGTGTGTATCCAAGTCCTATC
>JAUVBB010000154.1 GCA_030591445.1 Deltaproteobacteria bacterium
GGCAGCGAGAAAAGCAAGGGCAGTAAACTCTTGTCTTTGTCGGGCAATGTGGTCAATACCGGGGTCATCGAAGTTCCTTTTGGCACCACGGTCAGAGAGATTGTCTATGACATCGGCGGTGGCGTTCCCAATGGCAAGAAACTCAAAGCGGTTCACTTCGGCGGACCCATGGGCGGGTCGATTCCCGAGAGTTTCTTAGACACCCCGCTGGATTTCGACGAGCTGGCTAAACTGGGGGCACCCATCGGCGCCGGCGGCCTGCTGGTTTTGGATGAAGACAGCAAAATGGTCGATTTGATCCGGTATTTCCTTAATTTCCTGGCCGATGAGTCCTGCGGAAAATGCGTCCCTTGCCGGGAAGGCATCCGCCAAACCCTCAAGATCTTGACCAACATCAGTGAAGGCAGGGGCAAAACGGGAGACATCGAGCTGTTAGAGGAAATATCCGAGGTGGTTGGGTCGGCCTCTTTGTGTGCCCTGGGCAAAACGTCCCCCGACCCGCTGCTCAGCACGCTTCGCTACTTCAGAGATGAGTATGAAGCAGCCATCGAAGAGTCAGAGAGAGTATAAAAGATGAAGGAAATTCTTTTACAGATAGACGGAAAAGAAGTTCGGGCCACGGAAGGCATGACCGTTTTAGAGGCAGCCCAAAGTGCGGATATCATTATCCCGACCCTCTGCCACCACGCAAAACTAGAGCCTTACGGTGGCTGTCGCATTTGCACGGTAGAAGTAGAAGTGCGCGGCTGGACCAAACTGGTGGCTTCCTGTCTTTATCCGGTAGCACAAGATTTGATCGTAAGAACCAGGTCCGAGAAAGTAGACCGAATCCGCAAAATGATTTTGGAGCTGCTGCTGGCTCATGCCCCGGTATCCGAGCCCATGTTGGCATTGGCCGCCGAGTACGGAGCCGACCCCGACCGTTTCGAAAAAGAATCCTCGTTTTGCATTCTTTGCGGTCTATGTGAAAGATACTGCGCGGAAGTCAAAAAGAAAAACGCGATCGGTTTTGTTAACAACGGCGCCAAACGGGAAATATGCTTCATTCCGGAGATCGCCGCCAAGGAATGCCTAGACTGCAAGGAATGTTTCCCGCTCTGCCCCACATCGTATCTCCAGGCCGCTTTCGTGTTAACTGAAGCCATGGCCTTTCCCCGGTCAGAGAAAAAGGGACAGTAATCGGTGAGTGTCCGAACCAAGCCGAAATCTTACCAAGCGCTGCAGACCAAAAGCGGGGGTTGCCTGAGCAGTTCTTTTGAATTGATCGGGGAGGAACCGCTTCTCATTCGCATCGATGACAAGCCCTATTCGGTGGTGATGAGAACCCCCGGGGATGAGCTCTATCAAGCGGCTGGCTTTTGTCTGGGCGAGGGGATTGCCGATTCTGCCGATGATTTCAAAACCGTTGGCTATGACGAGCAGTCTGATCCCAATACCATTGATATCTGGCTCACACCCGAAAGACGGGAAAAAATCAAAGATCTGCTCAAGCGCCGGGGCTTTGTCAGCCAAACCAGTTGCGGCATTTGTGGCAAGGAGATGATCGAAGATCTCTATCAAAAAGTAACACCGGTAGCAGACGGTTTTGAAATTGAGATCAGCCAAATTCTAGATTGCATCGACAAACTTTCCGAAAACCAGAACTTCTACCAGAGCACCCGCTGCTCCCATGCCGCTCTTCTGTTTGATGAGCAGCTGCAAGTGATTTCTTTTGCCGAAGATGTCGGCCGGCACAATGCACTTGATAAAGCCATCGGCAAAGTTTTTATGGACCGGAGCTTGTCAAAAGCCAAAATCCTGGTTCTGTCTTCCCGAAACAGCTACGAATTGGTGCAAAAAGCAGCCCGGGCCCAGCTACCCATTGTCATCAGCAACTCCCGAGCCACCGCCCTGGCCGTCGAAATGGGCAAAGCCCTCAATATGACTCTGGTCTTTCCCGCCGGCGAATCTGAAATCGCCATCATGTGCGGCCAACAGCGCATCAAGCGAGCCTAAAGAGATGGCCAAGCCTAAAGAATCCAAAGCCAAAAACGGCGGCAAACGTGACGCCATCTTGCAGGCCGCCTGGGGGCTGATTCGGCATTACGGCTACAGCAAAACCACCATCGACGACATTGCCAAGCGCGCCAAGGTTGGCAAGGGCACCGTCTATATCTATTTCCGCTCCAAAACCGACATCATGCTGGCCCTGACCGATTTGACCAATCAGCACATCACCCAAGAGCTCGAGCGCATCGCCGCCGAAGAAAAACCCCCGGAAGAACGTCTGCGCGCCTGTGTGCTTTACCGGATCATGACCTTGTTTGATCTGGTCAACCGTTACCCCCACAGCGAAGACGTAATTGCCGCCATCTTGCCCGAAATTGTCGAAAGACTAGACCGCTATGTTCGCCGGCACGGCGAATTGCTCGGCCAACTCGTGCGTGAAGGCTGCGTCGCCGGCAAGCTGGTCTCGGCAGATCCCGCTGCCACCGGCCAATTATTGGCCAGCCTGTTCGAGTTTTTAACTCCGCCCTACTACCGCTTTAAATCCAGAAAAGCCATCGAGCGCTTCACTGGAGAGATAGTGGATTTGATGCTCAATGGATTGAAAAAGAAGACCAACTGATTTGGCTAGCGGAATCAGAAGCCGGAGTCACCTTCTGTCTCGTAATCGGAAGGACCCAAAATGGAGGCTCTTAGGTTTTTTGCCTTTTTGTATATCTCATGGGTGGCCGGAACAATCTGCATCGCTATGTCAAGGTACTTGACCGCCAAATCGGGGTCTTTGTCTTTGATCATGTAGGCCTTTCGGAAAAGTTCTTTGGCCTTTTGCTCTAAAGTTAACAACTGTTTGATGCTCTTGTTGCTGCCAAATCCTTTGGCGGCCACAAAGTTCTTATAGGCACTGGGCAGGCGCTCGCCCATCATGGCGTCCATGCCCAGGATAAAACACAGCTTGGCCAATTCTTTTCTTAGCTCCAGATAGTAGTGGCCATCTTTTTCTGAAATTTTTTGGTTTATTTTCCAGGCAAGCAGCAGGGATTTTTTCGCTTTGTTTGCCTGGCCCATGTTTTTGGCCAGTTTTTTTCCTTGCTCGTAGGCAGCCTGGAAATCATGCAGGGTCTTCACTCTCTGCTGCAGGTCTTCTTTCTGGGCCAAGGCAATGGCTTGGGCAAGCTCGCCTTTCTGGTAGAGGGCCAGTGCTTCTTTTTCGGCAATAACTTTTGGATCTTTTTCTCTCTCTTGTCTGGCTTTCCAATCTTTTAAGCGTTTATCCCTTAGCGCTTTGGCTATTAGTCGCTTCCGCTCCCGTTCTTGTTCCTCTTCTTGTTCCTGCAGCACCTCTTTCTTTAGTTTGCTAGCCAATTCATGGTTGGCATTCGCTTTGAGCACCTCTTTTAGCTTAGCGAGTGCTTTCTCATACTCCTTGGCTGAGAGAAGTTCGTTTGCTGCTTCGATAAGGGCATTGTCAATGGCCAGCCGGGTACGCTTTTTCAATTGGCTGGCTTCGGGAAAGGACGCAGACTCTTGGTCCACCTGCCGAAGCAAGGCCATCGTCCGCGGGTATTCATTTTTGGTAAATGATTCGAGCGCCGCTAGCAGAGCTTGCTTGGAGGATTTCTCCCGCTGAATGAATTTCAAGTAGTCTAGGGCAATCTCATCAGTGGGCCGTATCTTTAAAGCCATCTGGACAAAGAGTTCTGCCTTGGGCCAGTTTTGGTCTTTGACCGTTTTTGCGACCTGCTGCATTTGCCCCTTGAACTCTTGCTGGGTGCGCAGATTTTTTTGCCGCTGGATTTGCGCTGGGCTTTGCCCTTGGGGTTTGGGTGGCGCCATCCAGAACTTCAATATCGCCAGGACAATGAAAAGGCCTATCACTCCGCCGCCACCAAACAATAACAATTTTCTGCTGGTATTTTTCTCCCTGCTTTCAGGACCCACGGTCTGGCCATTGACAATAGTGTTGGTCATGGCCGCGGCCGGGGTTTGGTGCGGGCTATTGAACTGGAGGACGGTATTGCCGATCTTGATCTCATCCCCATGCTGAAGCACATGTTGCAAAACTTTTTCCCCATTGACCAAAGTACCGTTGCCAGACTCGAGATCCCGCACCAAATAATCGTTGTCTTGTTTTTCCAGCACCGAGTGGTAACGGGAACAAGCAATATCGGGCAGGATCAAATCGTTGTTTTCCCCCCGGCCCATGGACAACTTGTCGGCAATAAGGTCAATCTCGCGTGGGTCCTCTTCTCCCTGGGTTACGATCAGATAAGGAAACTCCGGTGCTTGATCGTCGGCCGCCGGTACAATTTGGGTATCGGTCACCGGCACAACCTGGGTGTCGGTCACTGGCACAACCTGGGTATCTTCAGCCAGATGGCTGCCATCGACGACCGTCTTATCGACAGTCGGTTCCAGCTTGACGACTTGGGTCTCGCCGGTATCCTGCTTGGCGTCGGGATTGTCATTCATCTTCGTCACCTTGCCATTGCTCTTGCCCTCAGGGTCGCACACAACGGACGGTCACTTTTTCAACTTCGGCATGCCATTCGTGGTACATGCCGCCCGCCTGAAAATCAATATACCAAACCTGGGAGTTATCGTCCGAGCATTTGGTAGCCGACCAATACCAAAGGCCGCAATCAGCGCCGAAGTCATCTTGCCAATAGCAGTGGTTCGGTCCGGGGCCAAGACCATCCCCGCAGCCATCACAATAATCACGCGACCAACAGGTCGGCGTAACGCAAAGGGAACAGGCCTCGCTCACCCCACAGTTTCCCCCCGTTTCGCTGTAGCTGCAACCATCGACCAAGCTGCGCAGTTCGTCCAGCGTGGGCAAACGCCAGTCGGTAAAACTAAAACGGCCCATTTTCCCCCAAGTTAATGATGCGCAGTAGGATTCGGCTTGCACCCAGGTCATGGGCACAAAGTCTGCCTGTAGTTGCCAACAAAGACTGTCCGGATTACAAACCATTTCCGCAGCATTTTCAGAAATATCAGACCCGCCATCTTCATCGGTGCTTTCAGAAATATCGGACCCGTCTTCTTCCTCCGCGTCGTCGAGCCCACCATCTTCCTCTGCATTGTCGAATCCATCTTCTTCCTCCGCGGCATCGGGCTTGCCGTCGTCGGCTGAGCAATCGGTTTTGCAATAATGGTCGGGGCAGCAACTGTACCCGGTAGGGCAGGCCTTGCTTTCTCCACAAACCAGATTGGTATGTCTATAATCGGCCCGACTACAAGCAAGCGCCAAACAGCACAATCCAGCAAACATCCCCCAACTGCTCACTCCCAGTCCCCAATCCCCACTTTTTCCGCACAAGCCCATTGTTTCTGTCTCCCACCTAGGTCATCTCATTCATAAATTTCGCATCCACCTCATCAACCCGCTTCCTTAGCACTCAGTACCCAATTGATCAACGGGCAAGCGGGGGAGACAGGTACTCTATATCTGCTGCCTACCCGTCAATGTGATTAATGTCACAGACCAGCCCAATCTCAATCCCAGAACCCCGGGCTGGCCAGATCTCGGGTGAGAAGTTCCTGGTTCAGGAATTTTCCTTGTTCGAAGATCTGATCTTTTTGGTCCAATACCGGGTCGTAGAAGAGGTCGCCGACGTAGCGGCCGTAGACGTCGGTTTTGTAGGTGCGGATGACTACTTGTTTGAGGCCGGATAGGGCTTTGCTGATGAAGGCTTTGGCTTTTTTTCCGGCGGGGGTTCTGATTTCGGGGGCGTCGATGCCGCGGAGGCGGATGGTCTCTTCGCGGAAGGTGCGAAAGCCTAGGTCGATCTTGACGATTAGGGTATCGCCGTCGATGACTCGCTCGATGGTGGCTGCGTAGTTGAAGACGCGGGTGGCGGGGCGGTCGAGGGCGGCGGGGCTGGTTTGTTTTTGTTCGTTTTCGAATAGGCGGCTGCGGATGGCGCGCCTAAGTACCCGGGCGGTCCAGCCGGAATCGATGGCGCGTTGTAAATAGAAGGCGCGTTTTTCGGGGTTCTTGATGGGTAGCAATTGGGTGTGTACCGACCAGGGCAGGCGCCGGGTTTCGGGAGAGTCGGGCAGGGCGTTGGGGTAGCTGTGGTAGAACTGCAGGGCGCGGTAAAGGTTGGTGTGATGGATGTGCAGGTCGGGGGCTAGTTTTTTGACCAGTTGGGAGGCGGTGGTTTTATCGGGGGTGCTAGCGATGGCTTTTTCTAGGCGTTGGCCGATAGCCCAATAGGTCTGACAACGAATCTCGGCCAGCGCTCGCAAGGCGTCGCCTCGGCCCTTTTCAATGAGTTGTGACAGATCTGAAACAAGTTTACTGTATGCGCCAGTGTTTGTAATTTCACTATTCATAACAATAGATTATAGAATAATATTCATAGAATGCAAGTAGAGTTGTGACATTTGTTTATGTCACAACTCTACTTGTTGTCGGATTTCTCGGTAGCCGGTTTTTCTAAAAATCTTCATTTTTTTCGCAACCAAAGGAAGATCTTTGTGTTAAGAGCTAGGGGAAGATGCCGAGAGGGTATCTTCAATTTATGAGGAGGAAAGGATGAGATTTTTGGGCAGAATCGCGGCTTGGGCGATGGTTTTGGCAATGGTTTTGACCGCTTGCAGCGGTGGGTCACAAGAGTGTCAATCGCATGAGGACCTTGGATGTGTGGAGGGTGTGACCTATTGGCAGGATAGTTGCGGTAATCTGGAGGAGATCTTCGAGCGCTGCCTCGATTCTTGCAATGAGGATCAGACTGGCTGTGTGACCGGTTGTGTGCCGCAAACTTGTGCGCAACTAGGCAAAGTTTGCGGGGACTGGGACGATGGTTGTGAATGGCTGCTCGAATGTGGTGATTGTGCCGCCGCCGACGAGATCTGCACGCCTGAAGGCCAATGCCAAAAAGTAGAGTCTTTGACCAACTTTAGTTTTTTTGTCACCAGCTTAGCGGCTTTGCGGGATCTCTCTGGAACTGAGGATGGCTTTGGCGGCGACTTGCGTTTTGGCGAGACCGGCCCGGGGGCGGGCCTGCGCGGTGCCGATAAGATCTGTGCCACCATTGCCGAGCGCAGCATGCCGGGCTCTTCGGTAAAGCAATGGCGGGCCTTTCTGAGTGTCAGCGCGGACGAAAATGGCAATGTGGTCCATGCTGCCGACCGCATTGGCCCGGGGCCCTGGTACGATCGTCTGGGCAGGCTGTTGGCGCCGACCCTGGCCGAACTCTTGTCGGAACGACCTGAAAACGGCGACTTGACCATTAGAGACGATTTGCCCAACGAGGACGGGGTGCCCAACCACCAGCCCGACCCGACCAAAGATCCGGTGGACAACCACCACATGATGACCGGAAGCGATAAGGCTGGACTGCTGTACGCTGATACCGCTACTTGCCTGGACTGGACCATTGCCGATGGCGCGATCGAAAATGGCAAGCCCCGTTGTGGTTTGGCATGGCCGCGGGTGTTGAACTTAATGGCTCCACCTCCCGGCGATATAAGCAGCAGCAACTGGATTTCTTCCCTTTCGGCTTCGGGCTGTGCCGCCGGTGTGGGTACCGAGGGCCGGCCTCCTCCTGGCTCGGATACCGTGGGCGCGGGCGGTGGCTATGGCGGCTTCTACTGTTTTGCCCTGGAGCCGTGATGAAGTCGCTGGCATTGGCAGAGGCTCTGATCATGACCATGCTGGCCGCCTGCGGTGGCGCTGGTGATTCCGCAGACGAGCCCAATGGCGGTTCCGACCAGTTGGTGGGCACATTTCTGCTTAGCCTGGTCTCTCCCCAAGCAGAGCGGTCGGGTTACACCTCGATGTTTGGCAAGGTGTTTGACGGGCCGACCCCTTCTCCCATCCTATGGGAAGAGGCGAGCAAAAATGAATATTGCCGCTTGTTGACCCCGCGGGTACCCCATTGCCAAGAATCTTGTGGGGCAACGGCTATCTGCGCCGAGGACGATCAATGCCAAGCCTACCCGGCCTCTCTGGCGGTGGGCACGGTGACCGTGACCGGGGTGCAAACCAAGTCGGGCGAATCTAGCTTTTCCATGGATCCGATTGTCGACAACTACCAGCCGGTAGGGCTAGAGCTTGCCTATCCCGCTTTCGCCGCCGGTGACCCCATTGGGGTCAGCGCGGCCGGGGCCGGAGCGGTGTCGGCATTTGCCATCCAAGCGCAGGGGATTGCGGACCTTGAATTGTTGAACCCAGCCATCGAGTTTGCCACCGGCCAGGCGGTGACCCTGAGCTGGACTCCACCCGCGGCGGTCACTGCCTCTGACATTTTTGTGAAGGTCGATATCAGCCATCATGGCGGAACCAAGGGCTTGATCGAATGCCAAGCTCCGGACGCAGGCTCCCTGGAACTTTCGGCCGAAATGCTCGATGCGCTCACCGCACTGGGCAGCTCCGGTTTTCCTTATCTGTCCATTAGTCGCAAGGCGCTGGGATCGGTCGTGACCTCAGTGGGTCGAGTTGATTTGGCCATTGTCTCGACCGTAAACCAGGAAGTCTCCATTCCCGGGCTTGTTTCTTGCAATCAGGACCAGGATTGTCCGCTGGGTCAGATTTGCCGGGACGATCTGAAATGCGAATAGGCCATCACCGGAAGGATCTCGTTCGTTCATGTTGGAGTCACGACAATGAAAAAGGCAATCTTGGCTTTGCTGCTGGCCAGTGCTGCTTGGTTGGGTACCTGCCAGAGCCAAGCAGAGCTTAGGTCCTGGCGCTGCCTTCTGGCCGCTGGCGAGGATGCTGATTTTTTAGCCGAAATCGGTTGTCAGAATGACTTTCTGGTCTTGGCCTCCGTGCCCCTCGATGCCAGCATTCCCGGGGCTCAATCGGTCAAGACGATTATCGACCGGGCTGATGGCCAGCGGCTGTATTTCCAAAACAGCCAGCGCTATTCCATTCACTGGGATTTTGCCCGGGCCCATCTGTCGGGGGAAGGCAAGCCCATGGTGCCCGATCTGGGCCAGTTCAATTTGAGCGAATACTATAGCCCTTCGCGTCGCTTTATGCTGGGTGCGCTTACCTATTATCAGGGACGGGGCGCCTGGGTTTACGAAATCGCGCCCTATGACACCGCCGCGGCCGATATGATTGCCGAGGGCTATAACGCGGTGGCCGCCGCCGGCTACTTCGGCGCGGAGCTCTATTTTCACCCGACCTCCGAAACTGTCGCCAAGGAGTCGGCTCATCTTGGCGGCGCCATCAAAACCATCACCACCGACGAGCTGTTCGAAGGAGTGAACTATCAGCCCTTGAACCTGGCCACTAGCCTGGGCCGGCTGCGTTTCTTCAAGGCCGAGCAACTTGGAGAAGAGTATCTGGATTTCAGGGACATCGTGGTGCTCGATCGCGTGCCCAACGATATTTCGGTGGTGATGGGTATCATCACCGCCACCTTCCAGACCCCGCTTTCACACATCAATGTGTTGTCGCAAAACCGGGGTACGCCCAACATGGCCCTGCGTGGTGCCGAGGAAAATGAACAACTGCGAGCACTCGCGGGCAAGTGGGTGCGTTTTTCGGTTGGCGCCTTCGACTATAGTATCGAAGAGCTAAGCCAAGCCGAGGCCGACGCCTGGTGGCAGGAAAACAAACCGGACGCGGTGCAAGTGCCGCAACTGGATCTGAGCCAGACCGCGCTGGCGGACATGGAACATTTGTTGGCGCCGGGCTTGGAGCTGGAAGCCGCCTTGGACCAAGCCATTCCCGCCTATGGCGGCAAGGCCAGCCACTATGCGGCCACCACCCAGATTGGAGACGCGGTGCCCATGCCCCGCGCGTTTGGTATTCCGGTCTACTATTATTGGCAGTTCATGGAGCAAAACGGTTTCCTGACCCGGGTGGCCGAGATGATGGCCGACCCGGCCTTTGGCAACGATCCCGCTCTACGGCAACAGCGCTTGCAAAGCCTGCGCACGGACATGGAATCGGCCCCGGTGGACGCGGACTTTGCCGCCCGGCTGGAGGCCAAATTGGCCCAAGACTTTGGCGCCATTCGCATGCGCTTTCGCTCTAGCACCAATGCCGAGGATTTAGACGGCTTTACCGGCGCCGGCCTCTATATCTCTTGGACCGGCGTGCTGGGCGACGAAGACCGCTCGATACTCGCTGCCGTGCGCAAGGTCTGGGCCAGTGTCTGGTTTTTTCGTGCCTTCGAAGAGCGCAGCTATCGCAGCATTGATCACCAGCGGGTGGGCATGGCCATACTGGTGCATCGTTCTTTTTCCGATGAGGAAGCCAACGGAGTGGCCCTGACCGCCAATCCCTACGATACCTCCGGTCTCGAACCCGGTTTTTATATCAACGTTCAGCGCGGCGAAGCCTCGGTGGTCAAGCCCCAGTCCGGGGTCAGCACCGACCAGTTTATCTACCACTTCGAATTTCCCGGCCAGCCCATCGTGTTTATTGCCCATTCCAATTTAATCCCGTCCGGATGCACGGTCTTGAACAGCCGACAGGTCTACGATTTGGGCCTAGCGCTCCAGGCCATTGCCCAGCACTTTAGGGGGATTTACGGTCGGGATTCATCGCTTTGGTATGCCATGGATGTCGAATTCAAGTTCGAAGGCATGCCCGGTGAGTCACCTCGTTTGTGGATCAAGCAAGCTCGCCCCCATTCCGGTTGGGGCGAGTAAAGGAGCGCATGCCTATCATCCCCAAGAAACCAGCGCCCGCGATGATCTGGCTGCTGCTTTGCCTGCCGCTATTTGCCTGTGGCCTACCCCCGACCGAGCCGGAGGTCGATTATCAGGCCATGTTTGTTCAAGATCGTCTGGTAGAGTGGCAGATATCGCTAGCCAGCGATGATTGGCAAGCTTTGCTCTTGCGCCCTTCCCAGTATGTACCCGCCGACATCGTAGTCGATGGTACTGCCTTCGATCAGGTGGGCCTGCGGCTGGTGGGCAATCTCAATCGGGCCAAGATGGGCATGCGCATTCGCTTCGACGAATTCAATCCCGCCCATCGTTTCCATGGAGTCAAACGGGTGAATTTACGCAACAGCGCCGCCGATCCCAGCCTGGTGCGCGAAGCCCTGGCCCTGCATCTAATGAGACAAGCGGGCCTGCCTGCCCCGCGCTCAAGTCTGGTATGGGTCGATTGGGGCGGTGCCGGCGGCGTTTATACCCTGGTGGAACAAGTCGATCGGCGTTTTCTCGAAGACCGCTTTGGCGAAGACGAGGGCAATCTCTATGGCATGGAGACCGGCGGCAACCTGGTCTACCAAGGCGATGACCCGGCTGCTTACGACTGGGAACATAGCTATCAAGCCAAAACCAATGAACAACGAGCCGATGGCGGCGACCTGATCGGCCTGATGAAGATCCTGGGGCAAGCCGACGGTCCGAACTTGGCACAGGATCTGGATCGAAGCCTGGACCTGGACGGGTTTTTGCAGGTCTTGGCCATCAATCAATGGCTGGCCAATCTCGATTCTTATGCCGGCAGCGGCCGCAACTTTTACCTCTATCGCGACCGCAACAAACGATTTCGTTTCATACCCTGGGACCTGAACCGGGCTTTCGGTAACTATCATGGCAGCTATTGCCGGCGCGCCGTCGATGAGCAAGCCTGTCTGCAATTTGCAAAAATGAGTTGCCAGCAAGCCTCTTTGGCCAACCAGAAAGCTTGCACCGAGCAGCTGGCCGAGCTCTGTGCCGAGCATCCCGACGAACTATGCCCGCTAGAATTCTGGGAGCAACTACCCACCGCCTGCCTGGATCCTTATCCCGGCTGTGAACTCTGCGCCTATAGCACCGATGAGTTACTTAATCTTGGCAGCGAGCCATCTGCCTGCAGCCAGGACCGACCCCTGGTGCAAACAGTGCTGGCGGTACCAGCTCTCAAGCAGCGCTATCAGGAGCATATGCAAATGCTTATCGATGGCGTCTTGGCTCCGGCCGCGGTCATTCACTGGCTGGACTTGCTGCGGGACCTGCTTGCCCAACCGGCCCAGCAGGATGTCTGGCGCGATCTGGCCTACGATCAAAACGACCTACAGGTCGACTTCGACCGCAGCTTTACCGACGATACCAAGATTGGCCTCCAAGACGATTGGAGCGTGCGGGTACCCGGCCTTTTGCCATTTATCCAGGCTCGGGACGATAAGATTCGCGGGGAATTGGGAGGTTTATAAAGATGAAATCGAAAATCTTAGTTTTTCTGGCTTGCTTGCTATCCGTGCCCGCGGCCCAGGCCTGGCAGCAGGAAGGCCTGCGTTTACGCGGCCGGGCCCAAATGCGCCTGAACATCGAGGACAATCTGCAGACCGGCGAATGGACCGATGCTTTCTCTCTGCGCCGGGCCCGGGTCGATGGCCGCTGGCAAGCCCAAGACTGGCTCCGTTTGATCTTAGAGCTAGATTTGACCGAGCGGGTCGAGGCCAAAGATATCTATGCCCGGGCGGATTTGCACCCCCTGCTGCGCGTGACCGCCGGCCAATTCAAAAAACCCTTCTCGCGGCGCAAGCTCGAATCTCCCTTCAAGCTACTGATTCCCGAACGTGGTTTGCTCGACCGCTTTGCCATCAGCGACACATTTTACGGCGGCTACGGCGGCCGCGATATCGGTCTGATGCTTTCCGGTCGCTGGGACGGTCCCATCAAAATCCGCTATTTCCTGGGCGCCTTCAACAACGCCCTGGACGACGAAGTCTACCACCGTGACTATGTTGCCCGCTTGCAACTGCGCTTGTTCAAAGGAGTCACTCTGGCTTTCAGCGCCAGCCACAAATTGTATGATCAGGCTTTCTCTAAGCCCGGCGAGCTCGACTATCAGCTCACCGCTCGTACCAGCAACCTCTTCGGCGCCGATCTGCGCTGGACCCTAGGCAACTTTCGCCTGGATATCGAAGGCGCCTTTGGTGACAACGCCAGCACCACTCAACAGCTGCCCGACGCCCGCGATTTGACCATCATCACCAACGCCTACGGCGCCGGCCTCTACGGCGTCCATGCCATCGCGTCGTATCGCTGGCAACTATGCGCTGCTGTGCAACTTACCCCCGCCTTCATGGTCGAAATGTTCGACCCCAACCGCGAGCTAGCTGACAACACCGCCATCCGCATAGCCGCCGCCCTGAACCTGGACTTTGGCGAAAACCTCCGGGTAGTTCTCTCAGCCGAAGGTCTCTTAGACCAAGCCGTCGAATACAACGCCCCCAGCACCATCTTTGTGCAACTCAACCTGGATTTCTAGCCCGATAATAAGTTTGCAGCTTAGGGCAAAAAGCGGATTCGGGATGACCAACGCTCTGGGTTTAATTCAAAGGGGCCTGGGTTCGTTCTGGGCTCAGTCAACTTTGAAGCCGAATTTGTATATGGTGAACACCGGCACCGGTTTGCCGTCTAGCAGGACTGGCCGGATTTTCCAGGTGCTTACCGCTTTGCGTACCGCGTCTTCGAAGTGCTTGCTGGTCTTGCTAAACTTTATCTTTTCGAATGACCCATCGGCTTTGAAGAATAGCTGCGCGGACAGATCCGCCATGTAGCCCTTGTCGCGGGCTTCGGGCGGATAGTGAGGCTGGTCGCCGGCAATCAACAGGCCTCGCAGTCCTTCGGCCTTTAGGAAATGGTATCCCTCCGAATTTGGTAACATGGTTGTACCGTCGTCGGCATTGATCTCGATCGGTTTTTTTGCATCCTCGGCGGAGACGGCAAATATCCCCTTCGGTTCGGGACCACTGGCGCAAGCGACCAACTGCAGCATCACGGCGATCATGAATAGAAAATAAACTCGTTCGGATTTCATCGCATCCTCCCATTACTTGTTTTTTCAGTTCTGGACAATTCAGTCAGTTCTCTGATCACAATACGGAACTACATTAGGAAACGTTTCACTGCTTTTCAAAAGATTCTTACTGAGAATAGATTCAGAGATGTTGGAGCATCACGAGCATTGACTAAACTCCATAACTCAAAAGAGAATGCTCTGGCTTTTGGTTTAAAAAGGCCGCCCACGCATTTACAATCACGGCAGGGTTCTGACCCAAGAGGGCAGCAATGGAACCAGCGATCGACGTCGAACAGGTATTGTAATGTACAGGAGTTGCGGGCGAGGGTTCGCTGTTCGATGCGGAATTTCCCGATGAGAGCTTTGGCCTCAATGTTGCAAACTTCTATTCGGTTCGTGCTCGGAAAATAGCCAGGAGGATCAATTGAGGACCCGATTGAAAATCGAAGAAAAACAAAAAGTTTTCTCGTTGAAAATTTCAAAACCGCCTTTCTGGAGGTTCTTTTGTGATCCTAGCACCATTCCCATTCATGTTGGCTTGGGGATGATTTTGTTTTTTGTTATTGGCTTCCCCGCTCAAATGCTGGGTCTCGATAAATACCAAA
>JAUVBB010000004.1 GCA_030591445.1 Deltaproteobacteria bacterium
CAAAGGTGGGAATTTCAAAGGGAATGGCGCGCAGGATCACAGCCAAATTGCCGCGACTACGGTGGATGGCGGCCCGAAATCGGCCCACGCCCTCGATGGAATACGAGCTGTCTTTTTCGAGTAACGATTCCAAATCTCCCGCAAAGCGCGCCTGCTCCAACATGATGCGAACGATCTGTTCGATATCCTCGGCTTGCATTGCCGCCACTTTGAAAGGAACCAACTCGCCATTGACCCGCAAGGCCGGCGGGGCACCGGCTTTAAAATGAATATCCGAGCCGCCGGCGTTAACCGCCGTGCTCAAGAAGCGATCCAGGGTTTGCTGATCCACTTGGGGTCTCCCCTTCCTTATTTTACGCCAAGCGAAAACGCCTGGGCGGCCGAGAGCAAAGTGTTGACCCGGCGCAATCTCTCGGAAAGCGTGCGGCAAAATGATCGGTACACCTTATGGGCAAATTGGGCGTCGGCGTCGATCAGGCCTTGGAAACGGTCGCGAGGCAGCATGAGCAGTCTGCAACTCTGCTGCGCACGAACCGAAGCGCTGGTGAGCAAATCGTCGACCAAGGACATCTCACCGAAGATATCTCCGGCCTGGAGGCGCCCGATTTCTTCGGGCTTTTGTCCTTCTTCGCCCACCCGGGTGATGGCCACCTCTCCTTCACAAATGATGTAAAGGGCCTCGCCCATGCACCCTTGCTCGATGATCACTTCGCCGGCGGCCACTTGCTGGTGTTCGGCAATTTGACCCAAGCGAGTGGTCTCATCGAAGGTCAATTGTGAAAAAATGGGCAGTTTCTGAATGAGCTCAATGCCGTCGATTTCGCCCAATTCGAGAAACTTCACCCCTCCCGCTTCTTTGATTTGGTTATCCGACATGGCAAAAAGCATAGGCGAGAAGGCAAAGCAAAGTCAAGAAGCAGAAAGCCGGCACTGCCAAATGTCCATTGACAAAGCGGGTCTCAGCCGGTATTCGTTCAAATCCCAGGTATTACCTGGCAATCAAGCCGGGGGAGCACGAGAGAGCCATGTCAAAGAAAACCTTGGATCCATTATTGGTAAACGTCGCGGGCCACAGCGAATGCTTGCTGGGCAACGAGGCCATTGTGCGAGGGGCGTTGGAAGCCGGCGTGGCCTTCGCCTCGGGATATCCCGGAACACCTTCTTCGGAAGTGACCGATTCCTTTGCCCGCATAGCGGACCAAGCCGGGATCATCTTTGAATATTCGATCAATGAGAAAATCGCGGTAGAGATGGCCTTTGCCGCTTCCTTGGCCGGGGCTCGATCGATCGTGGCCATGAAACATTTGGGCTTGATGTACGCCGGCGATCCGCTCTCCACCATTCCCTATGTGGGACCGGTGGCCGGGCTGGTGATTGTGTCGGCCGGCGATCCTAGCTGCCGAACCAGCCCCAACGAGCAAGATCAGCGTTGGCTCGGACCCATGCTTCATATTCCATTTCTGGACCCGGATTCCCCGGCCGAAGCCTATGCCATGACCCGCTTCGCTTTCGAGTTGTCGGAAAAAAGCCGCCTGCCGGTCATTCTGCGCCCCACCACCCGGGTGTGTCACTCCCGCGCGGTGGTGCAATACGGTAAGCTGCAAGAGCCCCGGATAGGCGGCTTCAAGAAGGATCCCAGCCGCTTCGTACCCATTCCGGTCAATGCCCGCCGCTTGCGCAGCGATTTGAAAGATCGGGTAGAGATCGCCCGCGATCTCATCGCCCACTCGGAATTCATCCGGGTGGCCGGCGAGGGAAAAACGGCCATTCTGGCCTCGGGCGCTCCGGCCGGCACCACTGCCGATTTGCTGACCGATTTAGAACTGAACGGAAAACTCAAATTCATTACCGTGGGTGGGGTATACCCCCTGCCCGAAGACCGGATTGTCGAGGCGCTGGCAGGCGTCGACCGCTTGCTGGTGGTAGAGGAACTCTCGTCTTTTCTAGAGGACGCCGTCCGCTCTCTCTGTGCCCGGCACAGTTTGGCCATCGAAGAGCTAGGCAAACGCACCGATCATCTGCGGGAAGAGTTCGAGTACGAGCCGGCCCAAATTCGCCGCGCGATCTACCAGGGCCTGGAATTGGGGCCCGAGCCGCCCCCGGCCCTCGAATTCGAAACCGTCCCCCCCCGACCACCGTCCTTGTGTCCTGGCTGCCCACATCGGGCCTCTCAGTACGCGCTACGTACCGTGTTCGGTGAAGACAGTTTGTACTTCAACGATATCGGCTGCTACACCTTGGGCTACGGCCCGCCCCTGCATACTGCCGACGCTCTGCTGTGCATGGGGGCCGGATTCACCCTGGCCGCCGGCGTGGCCCGCACCACCGGTCAACGCACCGTGGGCATCATGGGCGATTCGACCTTCTTCCATTCGGGTATGCCGCCCTTGCTCAATGCGGTTAAAGAAAACGTAAACATGGTGGCCGTCATCTTAGACAACCATGTCACCGGCATGACCGGCTTTCAGGAAAGCCCCACCGTGAACCTGGTCGGCGACCAGTTCATGCGCGAGGTCTCCATCGCCAAAGTGGCCGAAGCCCTGGGCGTACGTCAGGTCGAAACCGTCGATCCCTACGACTTGCCCGCCTCTTTGGCCGTGCTCAAACGAGCCCATGAAGCCAGCGGCGTCAGCGTGGTGGTCTTCGAGCGCACCTGCCCGGTACACTTTGCCCGCGAGACCCACGCGACCTATCAGCAAGCCGTCTATGCCATAGACCCTAGCCGCTGTCAGACTTGTGCCCGGGAAGATTGCGGGCTGCGCTGCAGCCAAGAGATATGCACGGGTTTTGAACGCCACATGGCCCAAGCCCGTTCCTTGGAAAGCGGCGAGCTTCCGTCCAACCGGCCGAAAGAAGCCCCTTGCGCCACCCAATGTCCCTTGGGTCTTTGCATCCAGGGATACACCGGGCACATCGCCGCCGGCGAGTACCGGGCCGCCTTCGAGCAAATCATGAGCCGGCTACCACTGCCCGAAAGCGTTTGTCGGGTTTGCCACCATCCCTGCGAGCAAGTCTGCGTGCGGGCCGACATCGACGAACCGGTAGCCATCAATGAGCTGAAGCGTTTTGTGATTGATTGGGCGCACCGAAATGAGCAAACTTACCAACCCGCGCGCGATGAAATGCATGGCAAGAAGGTAGCGGTGGTAGGGGCCGGTCCCTCGGGCCTGGCCGCCGCTCACGATTTGATTCTGCGCGGCTACCAGGTAAGCCTGTACGATGCCGCCGAACATCCCGGCGGTTTACTACGCTACGGTATTCCCGATTACCGGCTACCCAAAGAGGCATTGGCCCGCGACATCGACCGAATTCTGGCCATGGGGGTCGAGTTTATCGGTGGCCGTCGCCTGGGCCGGGATTTACATCCTGAACAACTGCTGAAAGAGGGCTTCGATTCGGTATATCTGGCCGTGGGAGCCGCTAGCGGCGTTGCCCTCCGCTTGGAAAACAGTGAGGCCGCGGACGCACCGGTCATGATCGACGCGCTGGACTATTTGAACCAAGTCAATAGCGGAAAAGAAATGGCAAAGGCTCACCGGGTGGTGGTAATCGGCGGAGGCAATGCCGCCCTGGATGCCGCCCGCACGGCCCGGCGCCTGGGTGCCGAGCAGGTGATCATTGCCTACCGGCGCCGCCGGCAAGAAATGCCGGCCATCGAAGAAGAAATCAAAGCGGCCGAAGCCGAGGGCATCGAGATTCAAACCCAGCTGCAACCACAAGCACTCTGCGCTCGGCAGTTGCAATGTTTGCGCACTGAAGCCGGGGACACCGACAGCTCCGGACGCAGCCGGCCGGTGCCCATTGCTGGTTCAGAACTCACCCTGGCCTGTGATCAAATCATCGCGGCCATCGGACAATTCCCGGCCGCCGACTTGCTGGCTGAACCCGGCATCGAGCGCGAAGAGGGAGGCATGTTTATCGTCGATGCCGAGACCGGCCAAACTTCCATGAATAACGTATTTGCCGGGGGCGATTTGGTCCCCGGCGAACGCACGGTCACCGATGCCATCGCCTTTGGCCAACGCGCGGCTTGGGGTATTGACTTGAGCCTGCGCGGGCAAGAAGCTGCCGATGGACACCGCATACCACCGCGGCCCGGCAGCGCCGAACCGGCCGGCAGACCGGACGTGCAGCGTAGCGACACCATGCCCCGGGTCAGTCCCGCTGAACTTACCGGCCCCAACCGTAGCGAGGGTTTCGACGAAGTGGTCTCGGTCTTGACCGAAGCGCAGGCCCGCGCCGAGGCTTCGAGATGCATGGTTTGCGGCTTGTGTGGAAATTGCCGCACCTGCCTGGATCTATTCGGCTGCCCCGCTTTTTACGTCAAGGATGATCAGATTTGCATCGAACCCGAACTCTGCAACGGCTGCGGAGTCTGCGCCGATTTGTGCCCCAACGGCGCCATCTACAAGGTAAGCTCATGAATGCCTCGACCAAACGATTGAAGATCCTAGTGGCCGGCGTGGGTGGGCAAGGCGCCTTGACCGCGGCCCGCTTTTTGGGCGATGCCGCCATGGCGGTCAATTTGCCGGTCATCGTCGGCCAGTTGCATGGCATGTCCCAACGCGGTGGCGCGGTAGAGTGCTCGGTCATCATCGGCCCGGGGCACAGTTCTCATATTGGCGACGGCGAGGCCGACGTGGTGATGGGATTAGAACCATTAGAAGCCAAGCGTTCCCTGGCCAAAATGTCCAAGCACACCAAGTGCG
The DNA here is from genome assembly GCA_030591445.1 of Deltaproteobacteria bacterium. GTDB lineage: Bacteria > Myxococcota > B64-G9 > B64-G9 > B64-G9 > JAUVBB01. The sequence continues at coordinate 4,710 of JAUVBB010000004.1, forward strand.
TGGTCAACCTGGGCAAAATCGTGCCTTTCAGCCTGGCCATGCGCGGTGAGTCTTATCCGGAACTAGAGCCCATTTTGGCTTACATCCGCACCGTCACCCCCCATCTGTATACCGTCGATGGCCCGGCCCTGGTGCGTCAAACCGGCATTTCCCGTACCCTCAACGTAGCCATGCTGGGTGCGGTCGCCGGCCTCGATATGCTGCCCTTCGGCCACGAAGTGCTCTGGCAAGCCATCGAGAAAAAAATCCCCCCCCGCTTTCTTGAGGTCAATCGCCGGGCCTTTGATCTGGGTGTTTCCTCGGTAAGCCAATAGACTTGGTAGATCTCAGCGACAAGTCGGCAGCGCTGGATGCCCAAGTGCAAGAAGCCTACCGCTTGTACGCCGCCCGCCTCGATTCCCACTTACTGGCCATATTTCGCAGCAATGACGAGGTTGCCGACATTCTGCAAGAGACCTTCCTTCGTTATTTTCTCTACCTCAAAAAAGGCAAGCAGGTCGATGCCCTTTACAGCTTTTTGATGCGTATCTCCACCCGATTGGCGATGAGAAGGATCGGCCAAATTCGGCATCGCAAGGAGTTGATAAGGCTGATGCCCTTGCCAATCGAACCCAGGGACGCCTGGCGGATGGAAGCCTGGTCGGCCATCAAGGCCATCTGGCCATTTCTCGACCCCAAAGCCATGATGATCGCCAAGTTGCTCTTGCTCGACGAGATGACCCTGGCGGAAATCTCTCGACACACCGGTTGGAGCCACGGAGTCGTCCAAAGGAGAATCAAAAGAATTCGCGACCTTGCCCGCGAAAAATCACAAATTTCACTTTACCTCGAAAAAAATCGATCAGATGTGCCACTTGGATGACTCTCTGAAGTAGAGAGGGGGGGCGAGCTATGAGGAAATTAATGCCGGATCAAAAAAGCTGCCCAAGAAAAATTGAACTATTCGAAGCCGAGACCGATCCCAAGGGCAACGAAAAGAACCGCCGACTGATGCAGCACGCCCAAAGCTGTGAGCCCTGTCAGGCCGTCTTGCAAGAATTCGCGCAGGAGAGAGAAAAGTTTCTCGAAGCCCGGCCCCTTTGGCAGCCGGGCACAGCCACAACCCACCGCAGACGACATCATCTCCTCTGGGCCCCCGCCGGCGCAGCCCTGGCTATTTTGCTAAGCATCTTTTTCTTCTCGGCGCCTGACCAACAGACAGAAGCAAGCATACGCACCAAGGGAGATGTCGCCATCCGTTTTTTTGTCAAGCGTGGGCAAGAGGTTAGCGAAGGCAAGTCAGGCGACGTTTTTCGTGCCGGCGATCTCATCCAGTTCATGTACAGCTCGGGACATTACCGCCACCTTTTCCTCATAAGCATTGACAGCCAAGGCCTGATGTCCAGCTTCAACCACGACGGCAGCAAAATCTCCATGCGCATCGATCCGGGCAATGACATGGTGCTGAATCACAGCATCCTGCTGGACGACACCCGCGGCCTGGAAAGAGTTTTTGCGGTTTTCTCCAATGAAGTCTTAGATATGTCACAGCTGGAACAAGTGATGGCAGAAGCTTTTCAAGATATGAACGACTCTGGCATTACTCTGCGTGAAATCGAAAAGATTCCGCTTTCCTTCCCGCAAGCAACGATTCTGCTGGTACGAGAATGATTTTGGCCACCTTCGCTTGCCAGACTGCTAAGAATTCAATTATAATCAGGGCTGTATGTCTCCTAGCCCTAAATGGAGACAAAAGGGCAGGCTTATGACTCAGTTTGGTGCTCATCGCATCGCCCAAACATTATTAGGAGCCTTGGTATTGTGCTTGGCGCTGCCGTCAGCGGCCGACCAAGCCCAGCGCTGGGCCGTGGTGGCCGGCCACAACCTGGGTACCGAAAGAACTACGCTCAAATTCGCCGAAGAGGATGCCCGCCGCGTGGGCCAGGCCTTGATTCGCCCCGGTCAATTTGATCCGCAGCGGGTAAAAGTCTTATTAGGTCCTACGCCGGAAAAATTCCTGGCCACCATCCATAAAGTAGCCCAAATGGCAAACCAAGCCCCGCCGGTCAGCGGCTCGGTACTCTTTGTTTTTTTCTCCGGCCACGGTGACGGTAACCATCTCATTCTGGGCAATGACAAACTGGGCATCCAGGAACTCAAAGAAGCGCTGAATGAAACCAACATGGATGTGGTAGTGCTGGTTTTAGACGCCTGTAAATCGGGCAGCGCCACCCGCCATAAGGGCGGCAAGAGTGCCCCTGCTTTTCTCCGCTTTTTCGACACTCCCCGCGCCCGCGGCCGGGTGATTCTCACCTCGGCCTCGGCCTCGGAGATGGCCCAAGAATCCGACGACATCGGCAGCTCTTTCTTTACTCATTTTTTCGTCTCCGGGCTGCTAGGCGACGCCGACCGCAGCCAGGATGGCCGGGTGACCCTGTCGGAAATCTATCGCTATGTCTACGATCACACCGTCATCCGCACCGCCAATACCTTGTCCGGAGTACAGCACCCGGCCTTCTTGTACGAACTGGAGGGCGAAGGCCATCTGGTACTGGCCGATCTCAACAGCGAGAACACCGGCCTGGTACTGCCCGAATCATCGACCGGCAACTATCTGGTGTTCGATCGCAACCGTCGCTACGTAGTAGCCGAACTACACAAAAAGCCGGGCACCCGCCGGCTTATCCCCGTTGCCCCCGGAAAATACACACTCAAGAAGCGCCAAACCGAAAACCTGCTGGTAGCCAAAGTCGAAGTCCGCGACCACGAGCGACTAGTGGTAACCGACGATCAAATGCTGCCCACCGATTTCGAACACCGCACCGCCAAGGGCTGGGATCTGTGCTTCGCCTGGAAACCCAGCCCCATCGAAACCGATGTCCTGATGAGCTGGACCGCCTTTTCCCGCGCCCCAGCCGGCGGTATCTGGTCCTATCCCTCCATCGGTCTGGCCACTCGCTTCCAGGGCTGGCCCTGGCGCGGCTTCCGCAGCCGCCTGGCCTTTACCGCCGGCGCCTGGCAGCACTCTCTCCCCATCAACAACGAAAACATCAGCTTCCGCCTACTCCAACTCGGCTCCGATTTTTCCCTAGGCCGAACCCTATATTACGGCCCCTCCCTGTTTGAATTCGGCGGCCGCCTAGCCATCAACTATCTACGCCGCAGCTTCAATGACCAAGGCGTCAGCACCCAAGACAGCTCCCTGGGCGGCGGCCTGGCCGCCTTCGCCCTGGTCGCCACCCGCGTAGGCCTCGTCCGCCTCGCCCTAGAAGCATCCGGCGGCCTTTTCCTCTTTCCCGGCGCCAAAAACACTGCCATTCCCTACATCAACGGCAGCCTAACCACCGGTCTGAACTGGTAATCAATCATGACCATGCCCCCACGCAAACTTCCGCCCATCGCCCTTAGCCTTTTCCTTCTTTTCTGCTGGACATTCATCTCCACCTGCGGCTTTGACGACACCATCTTTTTCGACGGCACCGGCAACCTGAAAGGAACCGTCCTAATCGATGGTCAGCCAATACCCGGCGCCGAAGTAAACTGGGTCGGCGCCCCCTTCACCCAAGCCCCCGCCCTCTCCCAAAACGACGGCACTTTCAATCTCACCCAAGTTCCCGCCGGCAAAAAAGAAATCATCATTCGCGCTATCGACCAATCCCACGGTCTTCGCCTATCAGTCCGCGCCGTCTCCGACCAGACCACCCAACTGGGCCCTCTCGATCTCCAAGAAGCCCCACCGCTGCGCATCACCGTAACCGATCCCGATCTCCCCATCCGCGATGCCCGCGTGTACCTAGAAGAAATCCCTGGCCTAGAAGGGGTAAGCGACCGATCGGGTAGAATCTCACTGCCCTGCGTGCCCAGAACTGCTTGTTACACTCCCAAGGTGGAAAGCAGCAACTTCCCCTTTCCCTTTCAAATTTCCTCCTGCCCAAGCAAGAACTCTGAATGGATATCGGGCTACCAAATCAGGCTAATACCCGGCCCGGCGGAAACACAAATATACCATGCCTATCAACGAATTTTCGATATAGTCGCGGATCGAAGTACCTGCACTAGCTCGTGTTTGGTCCCAGATTGGTGGGCCTATCCAATGACTCCACCTTGTGCGCTGGCCATTCCGAATGACCAAATCGAGAATTACTTGGATGGCGAATTGAGAGTTCTGTTTCAAGAATTGTCTGTTCTGACCAGGTTCACCAACACCAATACCTCAAACAAAATGCAATGTCCGGACCAGGCGCCAATTACTGCTCTTTGTGTCAATGGTCGCTGCGCCTTTGAATCGAACCACATGGAACGTGCACACATTCTATCGACAGGGTCCACCTCTCAAAACTGCTCCCCTGGAATACTATCTGCCTTAGAATCCGCCCAGGAACTTGCCGCTGCGGCCAATTGTGTCGGTATTGCCTCGCCCACGTGGCAAGATGATGATCTTTTCGTCCTCTTTCAACCTAATTTGTCCTTGGTACCCACCCATATCGAGCTCGTACAAGCCGTTGAAGAACGCTTGATCATCTACCTGCAGGCGGAGTTATCACTCAAAGCGGCCTTGTTGGCCGATCAGGAAGAGGAAAAGGAAAAAACGCGGGGATGGGCACTTCTGCGGATAGATGGCAACGAAGCTGGTAAACCAAAACCAGCGGACGTCTCGGTCCATATCTCCTGGATTCAGCTGGTTCCATAGATTTATTTTCGATCTATTTGTTTTTTTTCCCTCCGCGGCGATCAGATCCACTCGGTTGATGCCTCATTATAAGTAAACTACATAAGTCGATCATCTAGGTAGCGCTTCGTGACGAAGGCTCTGAAGTTTCCCTGGGGGGGGAGAAGGAGAGGTGTGTCATGCGTATGATGCCGCTCGGTATCGTGATCTGTATGATTGGATTTGGATTTGGGTGTGGGAATGAAGATCCAACCCTGATGAGATCGACCCAGGCCGAATTGGATGAACCAGCCTACCAGTCCTGGGTAATGCATGACGCACGTGGAGTCGTTATCGATGAAGGCTTTGAACTCCTGGAAGAAAGTCAAAACCGGCGCTTGGCCCGCTCGCTACGCGCGCTTACACCTGACCAACTCTCCCTCCATCCGGTGGTCGAAGATCTCCTGACCAGCGGCAAGCAAGAGCTGGAGATCGAAGTCTTGGTCACGGTCCACAGCGATCACCGGCTCTCCCGTCTGCCCCCGTTCGACCGCAACCTTGATCCAGATGATGCCACCAACCTCGAAATCCAAGCGCAACGGACTATCATACGCGCGGGTGACGATTTGCTGCGTAGGGCCGAGAGACTACCGGTCATCCAAGCTATCGCGAAGCTGGGCGGAGAAGTCACCGAAGAATTCCGGGTGGGCAACGCCCTCGCCGTCAAACTAACCATCGGCACCCTGACCAAGCTGCTAGACGAAATTCCCCAAGTGGTAGCCGTCAGCCCAGCCGCCACCGATGATCGCCCGGCCGGCTATGAGTTGAGTGTCGGTCGTACGGCTCAGATATCAGACCCCTTTGTGTCCGCCGGCTACGATGGCAGTGGTTATCGTCTTGGCCTGGTCGACACCGGGGTCTATACTGCCCACTATTTTTTATCCAATCCTAACGATCCCATTTTGCTGTGGGGCGATTGCGTGTACTCACAGTACTCCGACTGTAGCTATTACCCGTACTGGCCCTGGTACCTATACTACAATGCCGGCGATCCCGTCAGCCCCTACGGTCATGGCACTGGTATGGCCAATATCCTGGTGGGCACAAATTATGTGGGTACTTATTACCGTGGCGTAGCGGACGGCGCCTATCTCGACTCCATGAATGTATACTCGGGCTCCGGACACACCACTCTTTCCAGCACTGCCGTGCTCCGAGCCTTCAACCACCTCGACGGCTACGATGACATCATCGTAGCCAACGTCAGCACCACCGAATCGCCCACTGGCACCCTGGCCACCGCCGCCAACGATCTTTTCGACGAGGGCATCGTGGTGCTGGCCCCCATTGACGACGGAGACTACGTAAAATCCCCGGCCATCGCCCACAAAGTTCTCGGCATCGGCAGCTACGATGCCACCACCGGCGCCGATTTCGAGGATCAGGCGCAAGGGACCTACTACGACGATCGGCTCAAGCCCGACCTGACCGCCCCCCACAACATCTACACCGCCTCCACCGCCGGCCTGTGGTCGATCACCAGAAACGCCGGCAACTGCCAATCAACCTCTTTTGCCGGCGGCGCCGCCACCTTGCTGCGCGACTACTACGACTACCGCGGCTGGTCCTCCGACCCCGGCGCCATCTATGCCGCCATGATCACCTTTGGCGACGAAGCCAGCAGCGATCTCGACGATGAAGACGGCGCCGGCAACCTGGAGCTGGGCCAAATCAGCAACAGCGCCTGGATAAGCGGCGTAACCTACCGCGATGCCGGCAGCAGCCGATACGTCTACTTCTACCCCCCCTCCGGCTCCTGCGACGTGCGGGCCGGCATCTGGTGGGAACAAGGCGCCACCCAGTCCCACAACGACATGATTCTCTACCTGAACGAGACCGGCAGCACCGTCGATACCAGCAACAACGCGGGCAGCGTCTTCGAAAAAGTCATGCACGACGGCTCTCTCAACACCGGCACCTGGTACCTCAAGATCTACGCCAGCGCCCTCAACCCCGACGACGACGTCAAAGTCCACTACCTGATTCACTACCGCACCAACTGCTGAGCCCGCGCTGCTCATCACCCCCCACAGTTCAACATTGACTATTGCCTTGGCGACAGCTCTGTGTTACCCAACTTCTCCGGTTTAAGTCAGCCAGTAGCGGGGGCTTGGGTACACAGTAGGACCATGAATTCATAAAAAGGAGATGGGGCATGCGCTGGATGGAACGATACCTGACTTTGGCTTTATGCTTGGCGATGGCGGCTTGCGCGGGCAGTAGTGACCCGGATGACCCGGAAGAAACCATCGACTATCCCGAGCTTACCGATCTCGACGTTTTAATGGAGGGGGTTCCCGATAAGGCGGATCTGCTCGATGAAAAAACCGATATTATCCCGCCGGCCCAGTTTGATTTGATCGATTCCCAATCGCCGGTCAAGAGCCAAGGGCGACGGGGCATCTGCTCGATTTTTGCTTCCACCGCCTTGATGGAGCACCTGCACATTCTGGAAGGCAGCTATCCCGATCCGGATTTTTCCGAGCAATACCTGCAGTGGTCGGTCAAGTTCCAGGTCAAGGCCTTCCCCAACACTTCTGGCTCCAATGCTCATAACAACTTACGAGCCATCGCCGACTACGGCATCGTGGAAGAAGATTATTGGCCCTATGAAGTTTCCGAATGGGGTCTAAACCGGGATCCAGATTGCGACGGTGGCACAGAGCAGCCGACTCGCTGCTACACCAACGGCAGCCCGCCCCAAGCGGCCGTCGATGCCCAGAAATGGCGCCTGCCCACGGGCCGATACATTTCAACCAAGACCGACAGCCTCAAGGCCTTCATGGTCAACAAACAACAGGCGGTTCAGGTGGGCGGCTCCTTCTTTTATCAGGCCTGGAACCACGGCCGCTCGGAATTGCCGGTCAACAGTAGTTACTCGCGCAATGGCTATGTGCTCTATCCCAATGCAGAAGACCAGAGAATCAGCCTGGAAAAACGTGTTGGTCACTCCTACCTGATCGTGGGCTGGGACGATGATCTGGCAGTGGCGCAGATGGATAAGAACGGCAAAGTGGTGCGCGACGATCTGGGCAACCCAATCAACGAGAGAGGCTTCTTCCTGTTCAAGAATAGCTGGGGCACCGGTAGCTGGGGCAGTGAAAACCCGATGGGCCGCGGCTACGGCTGGATTTCCTACCGCTATGTCGAAGAGTTTCTCTCGGCCCGCACTTCCGATCTGCCCCGGATCGAGCCACCCCAAGAGATTTGTGGCGATGAACTCGACAACGACCGCGACGGCGATACCGACTGCGACGATACCGACTGCCAGCAAGAACCCCAATGTCAAAACACCCCCGACGGCTATGAGAACAGTGAGGCCACCGACATTCCCGACAATGATGCCGAGGGCATAAGCAGCGAAATCGAAGTGGCCGAGGCCTGCACCATCGCGTCCCTCTCGCTGTCGGTAGACATCAGCCACAGTTACCGGGGCGATTTGGAAATTCGCCTGCAACACCCAGACGGCAGCGAGCGCCAAATTACCCCGCCCAGTTCAGAGGCGGTGGCCGATCTGATAAAAACCTTTGTCGAAGAACGCTTCAACGGCAAAGACGCCCAGGGCATCTGGGTGCTGAAAGTCATCGACCACGCCAGTTACGACACCGGCACCCTCAACCGCTGGAGCCTGCAATTTGTCTGTGGCGATCCGGTTGAGCCCACCGATACCAATCTGTTTTTCAGCGAGTACATCGAAGGTTCGTCCAACAACAAGGCGCTAGAGATAGTCAACGGCGCCGAAGCCGATGCCGACTTGAGCCATTGCAGCATCGTCATCTACAGCAATGGTGCCAGCGCACCCACCAGCACCATCGATCTGGCCGCCGGCACTTTGGTCCCAGCCGCGACCTTTGTGATTTGCAACTCTTTATGGGGCGGTCCCACCGAAGCCTGCCAACAAAGCACCGGCAGCCTCAACTTCAACGGCGACGACGCGGTCGAGCTGATTTGCCAAGGCCAAACCATGGACGTCATCGGCAAGATCGGCGAGCGCCTCATCTGGGGTACCGATGTCAGCACCCAGAATCAGACCCTGCGCCGGCAGTGCACAGTCGTCCAAGGTGATACCGACGGCAGTGATTCGTTCAGCCCCGCGGACGAATGGGACGCAGAAGCCATCGATACCTTCGACGACCTGGGCCAGCACTGCCCTTGACCCAGATCTCCCACCCTGAATTGCTGCCAACTACGACCGACAAAGGGCAGCTTGGCGATCCCGGGCCTTGAACAAATTTATCTTTCCCAAAATGGTGATCATGATTCCAATCCACGTCCCTGAGTCTCCTCAACTTTCCAGAATCGGGTGGGAGGTCGGGGTTGAATCCGGTTATTGACCCACGTAGATGGCGGAAGACATGAGCCGCATGCCGGAGATCTCCAGGGCATTTTCGCGCATCTGAACTCGATACCAGGCACCTGGAGGGGCCTGATCGACGAAGGTGTGGGCGATGTCAGAGCCGGTGGTATGGTCGGAAAAGCGGGCGATCTCCTCGCCGTTACGAATCAACACCAGCGGTCCCTTGGCTTGCTGGACATTGAGTTGCAAGGTAATTTCTCCGGGCGGAACCTCGTCGCCCAGCATGGCTTCGAAGACGCCATCGCCGTCGGCATCCACGCGGAAGTCGAGTAAGGGCCGGCCGGTAAAGACCAGGGGATCTGCCTGGGTCACGTAGGTTCGCCCGCTGCGAATGCCGTGCAGAATGCCGGGCACGGTGAGGGATTCGGCCCAGACCACGGTGGTGGGGCTACCCAGGGTACCGACCAGCATATGGCTATCGCCACCGCCGACGGCAGCAATGCGATGGCCCTGGTTCATGAATTTTTCCCATAGGGCAACCGAGGGCTCGTTGGTTCCGGTCACGAAGATCCACACTTGGTTCCATATTTCTATGGTGTCGAGCGCATCAACCAGGTCAGGGGCTTCGGCAAATACCCAGTTCCAGTAATCTTGCTCGGCGCCATAATGATTGAGTGACTGCACCCCGCCCTGCATCCGCGCCTTTCGCCAGGCGCGGCGGATATCGTCGACATCCTCGTAGACCGCCACATTGTCGGTGCGCAGCCCCCAGATGTTGGCATGACCGGGGCCGCCCCACTCGATGCCGGGAAGAAAGAGCACATCCTGCTGGTCCCAAGCCGGATCGAAGGGGGCCTCGAAGACCCGATGATCGGTAATCGCCAAAAAGTCGAGTTCGGCGCCCTGGGCCGCCAGCACATAACCGGCCAGCGGCGCGCTGCTGTCGTGACTGTACTCGCAGTGTACGTGCAAGTCCCCTTGGTACCAGCCGGGATTGGGATTCAGCACCCCGACATCAAGGTCCAAGCGAGGCAAGTCGGGGATGGAAGACGGGTCGGCCGGATCAGTCCCGGCGTCTTGCTCGGTGGCATCGTCGATGCCATCACCGTCCTGATCGGAATCCTCATCGTTGGGGACTCCGTCGCCATCCAGGTCGGGATCTGAGTTATTGCCGATGCCATCGCGATCTGTGTCCATCCAGTCGTAGGGATTGTTGGGGCAATGGTCCCAGCCATTCGGCACGCCATCGCCATCGGCATCGGTGCCCACAAGCTCTACCTCGCCGGTCAAGAAATAGGCACAATACTCCGGAGGATAGACCTCGGGAACCCCACCGTCGGCGGCGTCGCCATCCGATTCATCCTCGTCGCCGGCACCGCCATCGACAGTATTGCCATCCGGAGGATCCTCATCGGCCACCCCACCGTCGACCGCGTCACTGTCCGACCCGTCTCCATCAAGCTCATCGCCGTCGGTCGGGTCACCGTTGAGTCCATCGCCATCGGCCTCATCGTCGTCGGCTTGGCCGGCGTCCGCTTGATCGCCGTCGATAGTGTCGCCATCGACAGAATCACCGTTTTGTTCATCGCCGGCGGACCCATCACTATCGACGATGTCTCCATCAGCCGCTGGGGTGTCCCCATCCGCCGGCAAATCGCCGGGGGCATCGCTAGAACAAGCGTTGGCCACTAAAAACAAACCAAAAACAAACAGAACCCGAAATATATTGTCTCTCATTTTTTAGTTCCTCTCCCCAAAAAATTACGCGCTAATTTAGTCGCGCGGCAAGATCTCCCGTAGATAGGTTAGGTTTTCTGGCGTCCATTGTGCCGGTCCGTCCGGATCTAGTTCGGCCCGCTCGGCGAAAGGGCGTTCGGTGCCGGCGTCCATGATCTGGTTCGGACCCGGTTCGAGATTATGAAAGGCTTCGGCCGGACCGCGGCCGTTGGCCAAACCCAGAGTATGGCCAAACTCATGGCTAACGGTATTGCCAATCATGCTGCCTAAGGCACGGACAGCGCGCTCGATGGCTTCGGCGCGCTCACCGCTCGGCAGTTCGTCGACCCGCGCTGCCTCCCCACCGCGCGCGGGCATGAAGGTTTCGAACACTTGGTCAAAGCGGGGGTCGGCCAGCGAAGATGCTTTTTCAAACTTGGGACTCAGGACCAGGTAGGACGAGACGAACACGCCACCGTAGGCCAAATGGCCGGCTTCAGCCGATTCGGCGTTCCAGCCGCCCACCACGTCATTGAAATAGATGTTGCCCATGTCCTTGAGCCCCAACTCGCTCATGGTGGCATCTAAGCCGATCAAACCGCGGCCGTTGGGATCTTGCCCGCCGATCTCAACCACGCCGTACTCGACAAATTCGCTGGGTCGGCTTTCTTGAAACACCACGTTGATCCCTTGGGCATAGTAATCGCGCGTGACCACCTGCAAAATCCGCTCCCGCAGCAGATGCTCTACGTTACGCAAGCCAAATTCGCGCAGGGCGTCGGTAAAGCCGGGGAGGTATTTCAGGTAAACCATCTGCTTCTGGGGCAAAATAGTGAACTCGATAGCGGCCGGCAGTGGTACGCCGTCTTGCTGCTGATCTTGCCAATAAATCACTGGCGTGGCCGTGCCGCGCAAGACCCCGGGCCGGGCCCCTAGCCCGGTCACTCCACCCTGGCCATCGCTGACCACGCGCATGACATAGCGCAAGGTATCGCCGGCCAGCACTTCGGGGACGATGTTGAGAGCATTGGCGCCGGTATAGTCTACTATCTGACCGGCTTGGGTGGTGAAAGTACCGTCAATACTGACCACGGTCTTGGCGCGGCCACCGGCAAAACCACGGCCGGTCAAGAAAAACATCTGCCCGCGCGAAGCGGCAGTGGTTGACAAACGATTGAGCACCGATCGGTTCAATTCGATTGTCACCGGCAGACTGTTGCCGGCAATCTCTTGGCCATCGGCATGGATATTGTGCACGGAAAGATGGCCCACCAAGGTTCCGGGCAAAATCCCCATGCACGCGGGCGGCAGAGGCCCGAGAAGCTGGTCGCGGCTGAGGGCCGCTTGGTCGAGCACAAAGACAGAATCCCAGTCGGTGCCAGGACCACCGTCGGTCGGGTTGAAAACACCGGTGAGCCGAAACTCGCTCAGGCCCTCGCCACTCAACTTGCCGTCCGCGGACCGGGCGCCCAGTAAAAAACCGGACCCGCTGCCCAGCACATCGCTGCCCAGGTACAAGGGAACCGCGGACTTATCCAGGGAGATGGCATCTAAGCGCGGGCTAAGGGTGGCCGCCAACTCCCAGTCCACTACGATCTCGCCCTGGCGACGATCTCCGCCCAGGGTGTCGGCGCTGAGTTCGAGCATGCCTTGAAAGCGACCGGCTCCGCCCAATGAGGCAAAGGCCGGCTCATCAAGAGAAAAACGTATTTCGGTCGCGGAAATCCGTTGGGCGGCCAGGATGGGTGGCGCAGAGTGGCCGACCAGGCTCACTTGCAGGCTCGAAGCCAACAGGGCGTCAAAACCTTCGCCGTATATGCGCAGCTGGCTTCCGGGCAAAACCGTGCTGGGTTCAACCCGGTCGATAGCCAGGGGAAAACTGCCCGCATCGGGAAGGCGCGATACTTGATCGGCGCAGCCTGCACCCAAAAACCCCAGCAATAGCACCAGTCGTAGCTCGTCTCCCCACATCAGTAGCTCACCAACAGGTCGTAAGTAGTGCGGGCCTGGACTTCATATCCGAAGACCCGGATGAAATAATACCCTTCTTCGGTAATGTCGTACTCGATATGTTCGTTGTTGTCGCTACTGACCGAGCTGGCCATCTGAAATTGGGCCATTTGCTCGAGGTTTACCTCCGGTCGATACAATTTTAATTCAAGATCGCCCTCGGCATGCACGAAGCTCAAATCGATCAGCATCTTTTCGCCGGGATACATCAAGGTCTGGTACCAATCCTCGTTGCCTGGGCATAGAACCCGGCCCAGACGCGGCACATCGACATCCGCCGCGACCGCCTGGCCGGGTTCATCATTGGCTTCGTCGGCATCATCCTGGCAGGTTTGGGCCATGACCGTCAGCAACATCTGGTAGGAATTGTGGCTGGAGCCCTTGGGCACCACGGCCAGATAGAAATCCCCGGCCGCCGCGGCCGCCATCCAGGCCCATTCGTTGTCGGTGTAGGTGTTGGAGCAAGAAAGCGCGTGGGCACAGTCCAGGCTGGCGCCACCGAGCGCGGTCTCGGCATCGAAGATCCATAGGTCCAGATCACCGTCGTCATGGGCAAATTCCAGCTCCGCTTCCAGCTGCTGCCCCTGGTCCAAGCTGATTCGATACCAATCGGGATCGCTGCAACTGCTCAGATCGACATACAGATCTTCGGCCACAGCCACGGCCTGGGCGGGGCTGTCATTGCCGGCTCCCGCTTCAAAAAGATCGGGCGCGCAGGCAATGTCCGGCACCAGGGTCAACAACACGGTGTATCGGTTTCTGACTTCGGCGTCTTGACCGGCAACCAGCAGGTAGACGGTTTGGGGCTGATCGAAAACCAGCGAACCAAAGTCAATCAGATCACCCTCGGCCGTGCCCGCGACCAGCAAGCTGCTACCATCCTGGCCGAAGAGCTTCATCTCCAATTGCCCGTTGGCCTGGGTATGCTCCAGCAGGGCATCGAGCCGCAGCCCGGCCTTGGGCACTGGCAGCTGGAACCAATCCTGGTTGCCCGGGCAAATGTTCAAATCATCGCCCAGCCAATCACCCTGAACATCAAATTCCACCGGGCTGGCCTGGGCAAAACTGTCGTTGCCGGAGACACCCTCGAGCGAATCGTCATCACAAGGAGTACCAACATCGGCGTAAGCGGTAAAAACATAGCGACCGTCTGCCGGGAGACAAGAACGCAAATCGCAAGTCGATTCGGCCGCATCATCGTTGTCGGTGGCACAAAGATAGTAAGTATAGTCGACACTCTGATCCGGCGGCAGGTCGGCATTGGCGATGTGGCCTAGCCAATCATCCCCACCGGCGGCGGTCAGAGCAATCTTGGTAAAGGCATCCCCGGTCCCGTCGTCCTTCAGCCAGTACAAAGCCACCGAAGTGATTTCAGATTCCAAATCCTCGACCTTGACCGAGATCGGATAGTCCTCGCCGCCAAATTGATCCGCCAAAGCCGTGTGGGTCAACAGCGGCGGTGTCCCCTCGCATTTCTTCTGCCCGCCCTTGAGCAAGATGGTAATGTCTAGAAACACCTCGGGGTTGATCCGATCGTTGGCCCCCACGCGCAGATTCCACACCGGCCTCTCGCTCACTTGGGCAATAGACGGCGCCCACTCGAAGCGAGCATGCTTCTGCCCCAGGACACTATCGAAAATCCCACCCGGGATGTTCTCAACCACCCGTAGTTCCACCTCCGCCGAATCAGCGTCACGCACCTCGATGGCAAACTCGATACTGCTTTTGAGATCCAGGTCCAGGGTGTAATCCGATGGGCTGATAAAAACCGGCGCCCCACTGCCCACTCCGCCCAGGCTCACGAAAATGGAGATGGTCTCGGTGGCGGTAGAACTGCCATCGGTGACCGCGAAACTGACCGAATGATTCCGCCCTTGGCCGTCGGCACCGGCATCCGAGGCCAGCGGGGTCCAGGTAAAGCGCGCCGTGTTGGCGTTGACCGCCTCTAGCCTGGCCGTCTCGGGCTTATCGCTAGCCGAAAAAGTCAGGCGGTCGCCGTCATCATCTACGGCCTCAATCAAGAAATCCAAGAGCTGGCCGGATTCCACGCTTTGGTTATAGATGGGCAAGAAAACCGGTGAGTGGTTCGCGCAAGCACTCACTGCCAACCCGCCGGCAAACATCATCAGCATCAAGGCTTTGATCCTGCGTTTCATGATAGGTTCCGAACGACTCACTCACCCACTGTCACTAGTTTGACTTCCACCGGCTCCGGAGTGGTCATCTGGCAGGAAAACCCCAAGGTGGCCACCGGCTTGCAAGTGCCGGCACCTTGTTCGCGGTCGATCCACCAGCGCTCTAGCACCAGGGCTTTGCGACCCCGGATCTTGGCCGGCGGCTGATCTTCCCCATGATAAACCAGGCCCGGCACCAACCAATGACTTTTACCATCCTCGTCATCGACCACCACCGCCAAAGTGTCGAACTGGCTCAAGGAAGGCAAGTCCTCGACGAAGGGATTGCGCGAATCGGTATGGATCAGGGCAAAGCGAGGCTTGAGGCCGGCATCTTCCAAGACGCGAAATGCCAAGGCGGCCCAGGTACCGCTGCTGCCCTGACGCCGTTTGGCCATCTTGTGCGCCGGCTCCAAAGGCATCCAACGCATCCACATGGGCACATCGGCCGGCACCACTTGCAGACTGCGAGTCAACCAATCCGCGGTCGTTTGAATGCGGCGCTTCTTCTCATCGGCGGCTATCGGTTTCAACAAGACCGGGTGCACCAGCCCTTTTCCCGACACACTGCCGGCGCGCGCCATCCACAGCGCGGTCTGCAGGAGTTGGCCACGCAAGTTCTCCCAGCCTGGGCAGCGAAAGGCGGTCAGCACAAAGGGCAGCCGGGCCGGAGATATCGGCATCAAGACCTTCTTCAGCTCGAAAACCATGGGATAGGCCTCGCCCTCGCTGGTGCGCGCCACGCCCCCACTGGCATCGACAACCACGGCGCGAAGATCGGGACGATCGTCATCGGTATCATGACCGAAGGACGCCAGCGATTTCGCCAGGCAAAAACGCGAACTACCAAAGTGCCAAACCAGCTTGTCCGGCCCGGAAAGCGGCGTCTTTATCTCCACCGTATCTCCCACCATCAGGGTAGACACCCGAAAGCTGCTACGCCGGGGAAAACCCAGTTCACAGGGCCAATCGGCTAAGGCCTCGGTACCCGTCTTCACCACATTCACCGGCCGCACACTGCCGTCTTTCTTCCAGACCTGGACTTCCACCTCGGGCGGCTTTTTGCGGTAATGAATCACCGAAAAACGCGATGCTTTCTCGATTCCCTTTTCGCTCAAGACCTTCAGCAAGCGCCGCTTGGCCGGCGTCATCGGCCCGCCCAAAATGGCATAGCTAGAATCATCGTAGCCGCGGTTCCAGTACTCGTGGTAGCGCTCGTCGAGCCCCACCATAACCCCCACTTCCTCGGTACAACGCTGGACGATTTTCTGATCGATCGCGCTCAGGTCCACCAGCGGCACTTTCTTGGCACAAGCCGTAACCAAGCTAAGCGAGAAGAACAAAGCCATCCATTGAGTCACCTTGGCCATGACAGTCTTCCTTTCCCCGTAGTAAATGATAATCAGTTGCGAATCTCGGCGGCCATCATAGCCCGCCTTGACCCTGGTTACTAGTCTCAATCTCACTAAGTAATTATATTCAAAGGTGTAACGTTTTTGCTTCAGGGATGTCTGGACTAATTTCGAATCACAGTTGAAAAACTCATGGCTTTCCGTATATGAGTAAATGAACCATAACCTCCACAAAGGAAAGAACATGAAACTGCTCACGGTAGTCTTCGCCGCTGTCTCTCTGATGTTGGTTTATCTACCGGCCGCCTCCGCTGGTGACCCGGCCATTATTTGCAAGTCCGATAGCACCGGGGCCTGTTCAGGCCGCAAATACTGCTGTTATTCATCGAGCATGGGCAGCTCCGACGGCGACAAATACTGCAAAAAACTAGGTTGCAAGCGCGGCGGCACCAGCTCCTGCCCCACCGCCGCCAACGTCAGCAGCTGCGGCACCCGCGACCACAAATCGTTCCTGTACGAGATCGACCAGCTCTAGAAGTCGATATCCCCTCCAGTTTTGCCCTGTTTCACCCTGATTTACCTCGATCTGCGGTTGACAAAAGTAGCGGGTAGCGATAGGAAAAGGGTCTTGCGCTACGGCGCTTTACGCAACTTTTGGTCAGGTGTGTTCATGACAAAATTCAAGATTGGAATCGATGTTGGCGGTACCTTTACGGATCTTTTTCTTTGGTCGGAAGAGGGTGGAGCCGAGAGCTTCAAGGTTCTGTCCACTCCCAAGGATCCATCGGTAGGGGTCAGCGAAGGGCTCCAAATCATGGCCCAGGCCCATGATCTGACTTTGGCCGAGTTTGCCAAACAGGTCTCGACCATCGTGCATGGGACCACGGTCACCACCAACGCGGTGCTGACCCGGGGCGGGGCCAAGACGGCGCTGATTACCACCGAGGGCACCCGTGATGCGCTGGAGATGCGGCGCGGGATCCGGGAAGAGCAATACAACAACCGCTACCAGAACGTAAAACCGCTGGTGCCACGTTACTTGCGCCTGCCGGTGACCGGGCGTCTGGATTACCAGGGCCAGGAGCTGACCGCCCTCGATACCGAGCAGCTAAAGCAGGCGATCCAAGAGATAAAGACCGAAGGCGTAGCCGCGGTGGCCATCTGCTTTATGAATGCCTTTGCCAACCCGGCCCACGAGCGCGCGGCCCGCGAGTTGGTGCAAGCCGAACTGCCCGAGAGCTATCTCAGTGTCTCTTCCGAAGTGCTGCCCATCGTTCGCTATTACAACCGGGTCTCGTCCACCGTGCTCAACGCCTATGTGGGCCCGGTGCTGGCAAGCTATCTTGATAACCTGACCAAAAATCTGGCGGCAACCGGCTTCAGTGGCGTGCTGCTAATCATGCAGTCGAACGGCGGGGTGGCCTTGCCCGCGGTGGTACGGCAATTGCCGGCCAGCACCTTGCTTAGCGGGCCAGCGGCCGGACCACGGGCGGCAGTGGCAATCACCTCCACTTTCGGCAAAGACGACTGCGTGCTGGTCGACATGGGCGGCACCAGCTTTGACGCTTCTTTGGTCCAGGGCGGCCAAGCCACCCTGGCTACCGAAGGGGATATCGACCGACTGCGCATCGCCCTGCCCATGCTGGATATCACCACCATCGGCGCCGGCGGCGGTTCCATCGGCTGGATTGATGAGGGCGGCCTGCTGCGCATGGGCCCCGAGTCAGCCGGCGCCTTGCCCGGCCCGGCTTGCTACGACTGCGGCGGCACGCGCCCGGCTTGCACCGACGCCGATCTGGTCTTGGGCTATCTCGATGCCAACTTCTTTGCCGGCGGCAAGATGCAACTGAACCTCGAAAAAGCGCGGGCAGCCATTGGCAAAGAAATCGCAGAGCCCCTGGGCCTCGATATCGACGAGGCCGCCGCTGGAATGTACCGCATGATCAACGCCAGTATGGCCCACGGGGTGCGCGAAATCACGGTCAAGCGCGGGCTCGACCCCCGCGAGTTCCCCATGGTGGTCGCCGGCGGTGCCGGTTCCTTGCACGCCTGCATGATCGCCGACGAGTTGGAAATGCCCTTGCTGGTGGTACCGGCCACCTCTTCCATTCTTTGTGCCGCCGGCATGTTGTACTCCGATCTGCAACACGACTTTGTCCGTTCCCATATCTGCCCCTTGGGCCAGCTCGACCCTGACACCCTGCGCGGCCTAATCGACAAGATGAGTGCCGAGGGCCAAAGCCAACTTCGGCAAGAAGGCATGGCCGAGGACCAAATCGAGCAACGGGTATTCTTAGATCTGCGCTATCTCAAGCAGTACCACGAAGTCACCCTGCCCGTGCCCCTGGCCGTGGTGGAAAGTGCCGATCTGGTCGCCATTGCCGTGGCTTTCCATACCGAGCACAACCGTCTCTATGGCTACGATCTGGCCCAGGAAGGCACCGACCTGGAGTTGATCAATGTCCGGGTGCGTTCCTTGGGCCATACCGCCAAACCCGAGCTACCGCGGCTCGAAATTGGAGACAGTGATCCCGGACCCGCCTTGAAAGGACAGCGACGCGCCTACGTCCCGGAAAAGGAATCTTTCGCCGAAATCCCGGTCTTCGATGGCCATCGCCTACGGGCCGGCAACGAAATCAGCGGCCCGGCCCTCATCGAACGGGTCAATACCACCACCTTCATCAGCGCCGGTTTCGATGCCCGGGTCGACGAGTTTGGCTCGGTGCTGCTTAGAGCGCGTTCGACCGCCGGAGGTGCGCAATGAGTCCAGTGAAAATCGACAAGGTCTTGGTCTCCATCATCGGTCGGGCACTCAAAGCCATCACCGATGAGATGAGCCTCACCATGGAAAAAACCACCCGCTCGCCCATCTTGTGCGAAGCCAAAGACTTCGTCACCGGCCTTTACGATGCCAAGGGCCGCATGCTGGAGCAAACCGAAAACTTGCCCATCTTGTCATTCTCCTTGAGCCCGGTCTGCGCCCATATCGCCGAGAAGTTTGCCGGCAACATCTACCCCGGCGACGTTTTCTTCCACAACGACGTTTTCTCCCTGGGCAACCAGAACAACGACGTGGCCGCGTTCAAACCCATCTTTGTGGACGATCAACTGATCGGCTGGTCGGCCTGCAAGGGACACATGGCCGACATCGGTGGGGCGGTACGGGGCGGTTACAACCCCAACGCTACCGAGGTCTGGCAGGAAGCCCTGCGCATCCCCGCGGTCAAGGTCTACGAACGGGGCAAGCTACGTAAAGACGTTTGGGACCTGATCTTTGCCAATATCCGCCTAGACATCGTCCAGGAGGACATGCGAGCCGAGATTGGCTCTTGTACCGTGGGCGAGCGCCGCTTGCTGGACTTGATCGATAAATACGGCCTGGAACGATTCGAGGCCCACAAAGAGTACTTGTTCGAATCCACCCGCAAGATGATGCAGGCCGAAATCCGCGAAATCCCCAACGGCACTTACCGAGGCGAGTCCACGGTCTACTTCGACGGCAAGAACCCCGGCTCGAAATACCAGATCCGGGTGGCCATCACCGTCGAGGACGAGGCCATCACCTTCGACTATTCGGACACCGATGCCCAGACCAACGGCTTTGTCAACGGCACCTACACCTCCAGCGCCTCGGCCACGGTGCTGACCTTTTTACAGATGGTCAATCCGGATATCCCGCACAACCACGGCATGGTCCAGCCGCTAAAAATCGTCATTCCCGAGGGCACCCTGCTCAACGCGTCCTATCCGGCCGCCACCACCTTCGGCAATCACCTGTGTCCGCCCAATGCCGATGCCATCATTCGGGCGCTTGCGCCGGTCATTCCCGAGCGGGTCACCGCCGGCTGGAATCAGCTGCTGTGTTCCTTGTCTACCGGCCACGATCCGCGCAAAGACGACACCTACGTCGACATCTTCTTTCTGGGCCTCAAGGGCGGCTCCGGGGCCACTTCCGACTGCGATGGTTACGACCACATCGGCATGATCGACGCATCCGGCGGCGTGCTGGATCAGGACTACGAGATGTTCGAACAGACCACCCCGCATCTGCTGATCAAACACGAGTACATCACCGATTCGGCCGGCGCCGGTAAATTCCGGGGCGGCCTAGGGGTAGAGTCACGTTACCGGGTCGGCGGCGAAGGAACCCAAATCGTCACCTTCGGCGACGGCGACGTAGAACCGGCCTTCGGCTTGAACGGCGGCCAAGGCAGCACCCTGAACTTCATCGACCTCAACAAACCCGACGGATCCACTTACCGACCTACCAGCAAGGACTTGGTCCAGAACGTGCCGGCCGGCACGCTCTACGTGCAAGAAGCCGGCGGCGGCGGCGGCTACGGCTCGCCCAAGCTGCGACCGGCCGAACTGGTCCGGCAAGAAGTCCGTAACGGTATCATTTCGCAGAAGGCCGCCCGGGAAATCTACGGCGTCGCCTTGGATGCAGACAGTCTGGAACTCGACCAAGACGAGACCCAGCGTCTGCGCAGCTAGCTTCGAAAGGAACCATCACTATGACCCAAGCAATTCGCGTGCTGATTGCCAAGCCCGGTCTCGACGGCCACGATGTGGGCGCCAAGCTGGTCTGCCGCGCCCTGATGGACGCCGGCATGGAGGTGATCTATACCGGCCTGCGCCAATCACCGCAGGCCATCGCCAAGATCGCGTTGGAAGAAGGAGTAGACGCGGTAGGGCTATCCATTCTCTCCGGCGCTCACGTACCTCTGTGCCGCAAAGCCGGCGTCGAGTTCAAGCAACAGGGCCTGGAAGTAGTATGGTTCGTAGGTGGCAACATCCCGCGCAAGGACCACGATGAACTACGCGAGATGGGCGTGGCCGGCATTTTCCCCACCGGCTCTTCCTTCGAATCTCTAGTGAGCTTCCTGCAAGAAAAGGTGACCCGGTGACAGACAAGAAAAAAGAATTGCCGCCCCTCTTTTGGGAATCCGGCGTGGAAATCCATCCCCTGTATCAAGCCGACGACGTGGGCCAGTCGGGCGGTTCGGCCGGCATCGGCCGGCCCGGCGAGTTTCCTTATACCCGGGGCATTCACCCGGAGATGTATCGCCGCCGGCCCTGGACCATGCGCCAATACTCGGGCTTTGGCACCGCCAAAGAGACCCACGAGCGTTTCCTGTGGCTGATCAAGAACGGTCAGACCGGACTAAACGTGGCCTTCGATCTGCCCACCCAATGCGGCCTTGATTCCGACGACGAGATGGCCGAAGCCGAAGTGGGCCGGGTGGGCATGGCCGTCGATAGCCTGGCCGATATGGAAGAAGCCTTTGCCGACATCGACCTGAACCAGATCACGGTATCGCTGACCATCAACGGTTCGGCCATTGTCATCATGGCCATGTATTTCGCCATGGCCCGCAAGCGCGGCTTCGATCTGGCCTCCCTGCGCGGCAACAGCCAGAACGATATCCTCAAAGAGTTCATCGGCCGCGGCACCTGGATTTTCCCGGTCGAGCCCTCGATTCGCCTGGTGGGTGACACCCTGGAGTTTTGCGCCCAGCAAGTGCCCAAGTACAGTCCGGTCAGCGTTTGCGGCTATCACATCCGCGAATCCGGCGCCAACCCGGCCCAAGAGATGGCTTACGGCCTGGCCATCGCCAAGGCCTATCTGGACCACGCCCTGGCCCGCGGGCTCAAGGCCGATCCGGTGGCCGCCGGTATCACTTTCAACTTCGACATCCACGGCAACATCTGGGAGCAAGTGGCCAAGTTCCGGGCCGGCCGGCGGCTCTGGGCCCGTATCCTCAAAGAACAATACGGGGTCGAGAACCCGCGCGCTTTGACCATGCGCATGATCGCCGGCGGCGGTGGCGGCGGCTTGACCATCCAACAGCCCGAAAACAATATCGTGCGCGGGGCCTACTATGCGCTCATCAGCGCCCTGTCGGGCACCCAGACCATGGCGCTTTGCTCTTTCGATGAAGCCTACACCATCCCTTCCGAGCACGCGGCCAAGCTGTCTTTGCGCACCATGCAAATACTCATGCACGAGATGGGCCTGTGCGACACGGTCGATCCTTTGGGCGGCTCCTATTTTGTGGAAAGCACCACCAACGAGATGGAAAAACGCATGGTCCAAATCATGCGCGAGCTCGACCGGGCCGGCGGCATCGTCCGCGGCGTGGCCGAGGGCACAGTGCAAGCGTCGGTCAACAAGCAGGCCTACGAGCTGGAGAAGCGCGTCCTTGCGGGCGAGTTCAAGAAGGTAGGCGTCAACTGCTTCGAGGAAGAAGAAGACGAACGCGAGGTCGAGTTCCACCCCTATCGCGAAGAAGAAGCCAGCAAGCAAATCGAACGCTTGGCCCAGGTGCGCCGCGACCGCGACGCCGATCAGGTGCGCACCACGCTGGATGCCGTGCGCCAGGCGGCCGAGAGCGGCAGCAATCTCATGCCCACGGTCATGGACGCGGTCGAAGTCTACGCCACCGTTGGCGAAATTTGTACCGTGCTCAAGGAAGTCTTCGGCACCTACCGCGAGCCAGTACGGTTCTGACCTTCTCTCAGCTGGGAGCAAATCTTTGAAATCACAAGTCGTACTCAGTGTGGAACAAGCCCTAACCTTGACCTATGCCACTCTGCGCATGGTGCATCTGGGCTGGCGGGTGATCAAGATCGAGCCCACGCCGGTACCGGGACGCAAGACCAAGGGCGATCCCAACCGTTACATTGGCCGGCCGGTGGCGGGCGAAGATCGGCACTCTTATTTTGTCGCCCCCAACGCGGGCAAAGAGGCCATCGCCATCGATCTGAAACAGCCCGAGGGCCAGGCCCTGCTCAAGCACCTGACCCGCGAACTTTCTCCGGACATCTTCTGTACCAACACCATGCCCGAACGCCATAGCCGTCTGGGCATCGACTATCAGAGCCTGCGCGCCCAAAAAGAAGACTTGATCTGGTGCTGCATCTCGGCCATGGGCCTCGCGCATCCCAATGTGCCCGGCTACGATCCGGTGATGCAGGCCTTGTGCGGCTACATGGATCTCACCGGTCAAGCCGACGGACCACCTCTGCAATGCGGCCCCCCGCTGGTCGACCTCAAGGCCGGTGACGAAGCCTTTTGCCAAATCCTGCTGGCCCTGATGGAACGGGCCGAGACCGGCGCCGGCAAACAAATCGACATCTCCATGGCCCATTCGGCGGTCTCCTGGCTGCATACCTTCTTGCCCATGCTGGACATGGACAGCCAGCCGGCCGAGTTGAAACGCTCGGGCAACGAGCACCGCCAGTTCATCCCGGTCAACGCCTATCGCACCCAAGACGGTTACGTCTATGTGGCCATCGGTTCCGACGTGCAGTGGTTGCGGCTCACCAAGCAAGCGCTGTTTGCCGGCCTGGCCCAAGATCGTTTCCAGACCAACGAAGGCCGCCGAAAAGACAAACGGGAACTACATGCCGCCATCGAGACCATCACCGCCGCTCATCCGACCGACGAAGTAACCGCGGTGCTGGTCGCGGCCGGCATTCCCCATGCGCCCATCACCCCCATCGAAAAGGTGCCCGACTTGGACTTTGTGGCCGAAAAGGCATTAAAGACCGTCACCCCCGACGGCCGCGTTGTGCGCTTGCCGCCCCCGGCCGCCGCCACCGAGTATCTGGAACAAGTGAACCGAACCCTGCCCTTTGCCCCGGCTTATGGCGAGCACACCGACGCCCTGCTCACCGAGTCCGGCTTGAGCAGCAAGGAAATTACCGACCTGCACAACCATGGAGTGGTAGCATGACCCATTACGATTACCATCGACCGGAGACCGTCGAGGAAGTGCTCGGTCTCAAACGGGTGTTGCCGGCGGCAACCTTCATCGCCGGCGGCACCGACTTGATGGTTCGCATCAAGAACCGCGTACTCAATCCGCCGGCGCTGATTTCGCTACGCGCGGTTACCGAACTCGGCGGTATTGAAGACGGTGAGCACACCCGCATCGGGGCCTTGACCACCATCGACGAGCTTTGCCGGCATCCGCTGATCGCCGAACGTTACCCGCTGCTGGCCCAGGCCGCCCGCCGCCTGGGCAGCCGCCAAATTCGCAATGTGGCCACCCTGGGCGGCAATCTGTGTAACTGCTCGCCCTGTGCCGATACCGCTACTCCCCTGCTGGTCTATGACGCCCAGGTCCAATTGCAAGGACCAGATGGCAGCCGCCAGGTAACGCTGGCCGAGTTCTTTGTCGGCCCGGGGCAAACCTGTTCGAGCCCGGAGGAAATCCTCAGCCAGATTATCCTGCCTCCGCCCCCGGCCGATGCCCGCACCTTGTTCATGAAAAAAGGCCGGGTCAAGATGGATCTGGCCATCGCCAGCACTTCGGTCGTGCTGGTACTCGACGGCGAGCTGTGCCAAGAAGCCCGGCTGGCCGTAGGCTCGGTAGCCCCGGTGGCCCTGCGCCTGCCCCTGGCCGAATCAGTGCTAGCCGGCCAAAAGCTCAGCAGCGAACTGAGCGCCGAAGTCGCCCGGGTAGCCACCACCGAGATCGCTCCCATCGGTGATATCCGGGCCAGCGCTGATTATCGGCGCCAAATCATCGAAGTCTACTTGCGGCGCTCTATCGATCAGTTAGCGGGTATAGTGCAATGAAAATCGACCTGAGTTTTACTCTCAATGGATCGCCGATAAATACCTCGGTGGCAGTCGATCGCCGGCTGGTGGACTTGCTGCGCGATGAGCTGGACCTGACCGGCACCAAAATCGGCTGCGAAGAAGGCGAATGCGGCGCCTGCACCGTGCTGGTCGACGGCCAGGCGGTCAACTCCTGTCTCTTTCCCGCCCCGGAGGTCGACGGCAAGCACGTGATCACCATCGAGGGCCTGGGCGAAAGCGACAATCGCTTGAGCGAGTTGCAGCAAGCCTTCGTTGATCAGGGCGGCATCCAATGCGGTTTCTGTTCTCCGGGCATGATTCTATCGGCCCGCGCCTTGTTGAACGAAAACCCGAACCCTTCTCAGGATGAGATTCGAGAGGCGCTGGGCGGCAACTTGTGCCGCTGCACCGGCTATGTGCAAATCGTCGACTCGATCCAAACCGCCGCCGCCCGGGAGAACTCCGATGACTGAGCTCAAATACATCGGCAAGGAAACACCCCGACCCGACGGCCCGGACAAGGCCGCCGGTCGCGCCCACTATATTCACGACTTGTCCCGACCAGGCATGCTCTACGGCAAGGTCAAATTCAGTGAGCACGCCCATGCCCGCATCTTGCGCATCGACACCTCAAAGGCCGAGCGTTTGCCCGGCGTGCAGGCCGTGATCACCGCCGAAAATACCCCCGAAGTACGCATCGGCTTTATTCGCGACAATTTTGCCCTGAAAAAGGGCAAAGTGCGGCAGTTTCGCGATGAGATCGCCGCCGTGGCCGCCATCGATGCCGATATCGCCGCCGAAGCCATCGATCTGATCGAAGTCGAGTACGAAGCCTTGCCCGGCGTCTTTACTACGGAAGAGGCTTTGGCCGACGACGCGCCCCTGGTTCACGAGATCGATCCGCGGGGACGGCCGCGCAATGACAACCGGCTGCCCTTACGCTTCCATCACGAAAGCGGTGATCTGGAAGCGGGCCGGGCGGCAGCCAAGCACATCGCCTCCGGCGATTTTTCCACCCCCGTCATTCAGCAAAGCTGTATGGGCACCGCCGGCTGCATCGCCGAATTCGATCTCAACCAGCAGCTAACCATCTGGGCCAAGACCCAGATCCCATTCTTGGCCCAACGCGATTTCAACCAGGCCCTGGCCGATATGGGCTTGGCCGGCAAGAACGCGCGGGTCATCGTGTCCGCCCTGGGCGGCGCTTTTGGCTCCGGGCTCGACACCCACGCCTACGAATTCATCTCCATTTTGCTGGCCCATCGCACCGGCAAACCGGTCAAAATCGTCTACAACCGCGACGAAGAGTTTGCCTATTTGTCTCCGCGACAGTCCTCGCAAGTCTCCATCACCCAGGGCTGTGATGATGAGGGCCAGCTGACCTTCCGTGAGATCCAGGTCTGGCAGGACAACGGCGCCTACACCTCCTGGGGCGCAACCTTCCCCACCGTGATGATGTTGCCGGCCACCTCCTTGTATCGGGTGCCCAACATCTTCTTCGACGCCAAGCTGGTCTACACCAACAACACCTATTGCCAGGCCATGCGCGGCTATGGCAATCCGGAATTGGCCTGGGCCCTAGAGAGCAACTTAGACGATCTGGCCGAGGCCGCCGGCATCGACCCTTTCGAGCTGCGCCTGCGCAATTGCAACCAGCCCGGCGAAACCACGCCCATGGGCCTGAAGGTCACCACTTGTGGCTTGAAAGAATGCCTGCAGACCGTCGCCGATAAGATCGCTTGGCCCCAAAAACGCAGCCAGGGCAAACGCCGCGGCGTGGGCATGGCCTCTTTGTTTCATGTGGGCGGGGGCGGGCGCATCTACCGCTCGGACGGCACCGGCATGATTCTCAAACTCGACGACTTCGGCAATGTCAATGTCTACTTCGGCGGCGTGGAGATGGGTCAGGGCATGTATTCGGCCCTGAGCCTGGCCGTAGCCGAAGCGCTGGGCGTCAAACCCGAGAAAATATTTATCAACCCCACCGACACCGGCACCTGTCCCTGGGACGTCGGCACCCACGCCAGCCGCGGCGCCTTCATGGCTTGTAACGCCGCCATCGCCGCCAGCAAGAAAGTTCGCGCCCGCATCTTCGAGCGCGCCCGGGCTCTGTTTGCCAACGAAGCCAAGAAAAACCTGAAGAAACTGCACAAGAAAAACCCCGACTTCAAAGCCGCCGACTTCGATGTCGAAGCCGAAGCCCGCAATGGTGAGTTCGAGCTGCAAGACGGCTTCGTCTTCTTGCCCGCCGCTCCCGACGAAAGCTGGCTACGAGTAGACTTAAGCCAGCTTTTGCGCGCCATTCATTTCCGCGAACAAGGTGAGATGATCACCGCCGAGGCCTTTTACGATCCGCCCAACGAGCTACCCGACTGGGAAAAAGGCTACGGCAACATGTCGGCCACCTATACCTGGGGCACCCAAGGCGTCGAAGTCGAAGTCGACACCGAGACCGGCGAAGTAAAAATCCTGCACCTGGTCGCCGCCCACGACGTAGGCAAAGTACTCAACCCCCAGACCCTCAAAGGCCAGACCTACGGCGCCCTGGCCCAGGGCATCGGCTACGCCCTATACGAAGAAGTCCTGTCCGAACAGGGCCGCATTCTCAACCCCAACTTCCGCGATTACAAGATCCCCACCGTCGCCGAGATGAACTTCCCCATCGACCTGGAATTCATCGAAACCAACGACCCCGAAGGCCCCTTCGGCGCCAAAGGCATCGGCGAACCCGGCCTGGTCCCCACCGCCCCCGCCATCGCCAACGCCATCTACAACGCCATCGGCGTCCGCATCCACGACCTGCCCATCACCCCCGAAAAAATCCTAGCCGCGCTAAAGAACAAGTAACCCAGCTTATCTATTGCCTATTTGGCCGGAAGCCGGCATGGTTTCAATAGGTGCAACTTAGTTGTTAATATTGACACCCAAGGAGAGAGCAATGGCCTCATCAACAGTGGGAGTGAAACTCGATGAGCAAACCAGGCAGAGGCTCAAGATCTTGGGCAAGACTCGAAAACGAAGTCCGCACTGGTTAATGAAAAGCGCCATCATCGAATATCTCAAGCGAGAAGAAAGCATTGAGGCACAAAAGCAAGAAGACATGGAGCGCTGGCGCGAATACCAACTCAATGGGGAAAGCATTTCCAACCAAGCCATGATGTCCTGGTTAGACGACCTGGAAAAAGAGATCTGATTCATGGCCAAGTTGGTATGGCTCCCGGGCGCTAAGCTGGATATCGAGAGGCTTTGCGTGTTCTTGGGCAAAAAAAATCCGCAAGCGGCAAGAAACGCTATCAAAGCAATCCGCTTGGGGGCAAAACAGTTGGCAGCTTTCCCCCAGGCGGGCCGACCCATGGACGACGAGACCGGTCGACGCGAACTGATGGTAGCCTTCGGTGGTTTCGGCTATGTGTTGCGGTACAAGATGGACGGTGAGATTGTTGTCATCCTGCGAGTTTGGCACAGCCGCGAGGACAGACAGCCTCATACATGACAAAAATTACACTATAATGGGAAGTTTTAAACGTAGATATTGTCCAGCCGGTAACGAAATCAATCCCCATTGTGCGCAAGCAGCCAGGCTTCGACTTCGTGCAAACTCTCTTGCTTGCCCTCGCCAGCCGCGCGCAAAGAGGCACAGGCTTGTTGGGCCAGGACGAGGGCGCGCTTGCGATCTCGGCCCGACTCCCACAACACCCGGGCCAGGGAGTAACGGGTGCGGGCCAGCAGGCTGGGATCCACTTTGTTAGCTTGCCGAATCTGTAGGGCCTGCTCCAAAGGGGCAATGCCTTTGGCGGCCCCGTCCCGCCCTCGATGAGCCAGGCCCAAACAGGTATAGAAATGTCCGAAAAGAGGATGGCCCTTCTTCAAGGAGGCTTTGGCGATGGCCAGAGCCTGGGCACAGGTCTCGATGGCCAGCGCGTACTTCTTTTGGGAAAGATAGACCTCGCCTAGGTTGTATAGGGGCAGAGACACGTTAAAGTGTTTCTGGCCATGGACGCCTTTGAGAATGAGATAGGCCCGCTGATAGTTGGCGATGGCTTGGTCAAACTGTTTCTGCTCGGCCAACACGGTGCCCAAATTGCTCAGGGCACTGGCGATGCTGGGATGATCAGAACCATAGAGGCGCTCGCGAATAGCGAGCACCCGTTCGTATTTCTGCTTTGATTCCTGCCAGCGCCCCATGTCGGCCAAAACATTGCCCAGAGCGTTGAGCACAAAAGCCACCCGCTGATGATCCTGGCCGAATCGCTGGTGGTAATAGGCCAAGGATTTTTCAAAACGGGGCAAAGCTTCGGCGTATTTTCCCTGGACCCACTGGATCACACCCAAATTGGTTCGGAGCTTGGCCAAGAGATCAGAATCCCGCCCATGTAACAAAACCACCGATTCGACGAATTCACCGGTCCAAAGCGCTTCCTCATATTTGGCCAGGTGATAACCAATTACATAGACCAGCTCCACCCCCGCCTTTATGAAGGTCCGGCTGTCGCCCGCCTCGGCGGCCAGCTTCATGGCGCGGCGTAGGCTCTGTTCGGCGCTTTTGCTGGCGCCGGTCTTGAAATGGGCGATTCCGAGAAAATAGCTGGCTTCCGCGCGAATGGGCAGATAGCTCAGCTCTGCCACCTCCGCTGCCACCGCCTGCGCGCGTTGTTCGCTTTCACGGTACTTGCCCGCCTTGATCAAGGCCCAGGCCTGGTCGAGCTTTGCTTGCAGACTGTGGACCTTTTGTCTGACCTGGGGGTCAGTCGGCGGAGCAATGGCCGCGGTCAGGGCTTCGGTATCGGCACAACTTTCCAATGATGTGAGCGAAAAACTCGCTTGGACCGACTTGTCTAACACCTTGGCGTCGACCTGGTCCGCAAAAAGGCCGGTCAGCGCCCGCAACTCGCCCCGCCGCCGATCCAGGCACTGCATGCGCTTGTCCAGCAGGCTCTCGGACTGCTCGCCATGCACATGGGTCGCCTCGCAAGCCTCGGTGCGCATGGCAATCCAGGCAGAGGCATAAGCATCCAAATTCTTGGCCACCCGGGAAAAGGTATCCGGGGCGTAACTACGCCCACTGGCCATGAACGAGTCCCGAATTTTGTCCCGGACCGGCGCATCCCATACTTGGGCCAACTGGTCGCGGGCACCCTGACACAATCCTTGGCGCTGGGCCTGAAAGGCATAGGCGGCCCCAAAACTAGCTACCACCAGCAACACCATGGCGCCTACCGCCACCAGGCGCCGTCGCCGCACCCGCGGATCCCGCGCCAGCTCCTGAAGCAGTTGGTCCATGGATGAAAAACGATTGGCCGGCTCGACCGCCAGGCCCTGTTGCACAATCCGGCGCCAGTGCTTGTGCACCCGCGCTTGGGGAGGCGGGGGGTCCATCTTGCCGGCCGTCACTTTGGTTTTCAGATCACGGAAGGTCCGGGATCGAAAGGGACGTTGCCCATAAAGCGCTTCATACAAGGTCACACAGAAGCTGTACTGATCGCCCATCTCATCAAGCCGGCCACCCAGGTATTGCTCTGGTGCCATATACCCAGGGGTGCCGACCACCGCGCCGTCCATGGTCAGGTGCGAGTGGAGACGACTGCTGCCGCTGAGGCTGTCGCCATCTAGCGAGGAGTTTGAATCGGAGTTCTCCGGCCGGGCCGAGGAAAGATCCTCCACCATGGATTCCGGGGCCTTGGCCACGCGGGCCAAGCCAAAATCCAGCACCCGCACCCGGCCGTCGTCTCCAACCAGGATGTTGTCCGGTTTGATGTCCCGGTGAATGAGACCGGCCCGATGGGCAGCCGCAATTCCGCGGCCGGCGGCAAGCATGACCGCGGCGATTTGGTGGTGGTCGGGCCGGGCCTGCTTGATCCAAGCGGAAAGCGTTTTTCCTTCCACCAATTCCATGGCCACAAAGACATCGGCGCCGATGGTCCCCACATCGAAAGCAGAAACTACATTGGGATGAGAAAGCTGTGCCAAAGCCTGGGCTTCTCGTAACAGCCGATCGCGGGCACGATCCGCACGGCTCAGACTATCGCGCTTTACCCGCAACAGTTTCAAAGCAATGCGGCGATCCAACTCGGGGTCATAAGCCTTATAGACAACCCCCATGCCCCCGCGACCCAACT
Organism: Deltaproteobacteria bacterium; assembly: GCA_030591445.1. Taxonomy (GTDB): domain Bacteria; phylum Myxococcota; class B64-G9; order B64-G9; family B64-G9; genus JAUVBB01. The sequence goes on from JAUVBB010000004.1 coordinate 35,652, forward strand.
GCTCCAGAATCAAGTAGCGACCGGCTTGGCTTCCTGGGGGCAGCTCTTGCTCTGCCCCAGCAGCATTCGGATCATCGCCTATCGACGCTATGGTGGCGCCGTCCAATTCGCCGAAATCCCCCGTGGCGAGCTGTGGGGCTTTTTTTTGTTCGTCTGTCATCAGATATTCTTTATCATACGATCACTGCCGCTTAGGGCGCAAGCAACCGAAAGGATTCGCCATGAAACCACCTCTTGTCATCATCGGCCTGGGCCAACTCGGCCACGTTTTTGCGCGTGGCTTCCTCAAATGTGGCCACCCGGTCTATCCCATGCAACGAAACGCGAATCTCGCCGAGGAGGCATCCCGCCTTCCCGATCCGGCGTTGGTACTGATTGCGGTTAGCGAGACTGATCTGGAGGCGGTTTTGCAACATTTGCCAAACAAGTGGCGCCAGCGAGTGGGCCTCTTGCAAAATGAACTGCTACCCTACATCTGGCAGGATCAAGGACTTAACAATCCCACCGTTTGTCCGATCTGGTTTGAAAAGAAGGCTGGCAACTGGATCAAGGTCACTTTGCCCACCCCGATCTACGGGCCCCAGGCCGAGTTGCTTCAGTCTGCCTTGGCGGCCCTGGCGGTACCGACCCGCCTTCTGGCCGAACCCTGGGATCTGACTCTCGAACTGGTGAAGAAGAATCTCTACATCCTGACCCTCAATATCGCCGGCTTGGTCGTGGGCGAGACGGCCGGCGAGCTGTGGTCCGACCACCGGGATCTGGCCCTGGCCGTAAGTCAGGAGATTTTGGACATTCAAGAGTCACTGCTGGGCGCGGCCCTGCCCAGAGAGCAATTATTGCAGGACCTGGCCACGGCTATCGCCGCTCGGCCCGAGCAAAAAACCACCGGACGCTCGGCGCCGGCTCGCTTGACGCGGGCCTGGCAACAGGCAAAACAAGCCGGCCTAACTGTGCCCCGATTAAGACAAATTCACGAACAAGAAACAGCTGTAAAAAAATAGTGAATCTATTTTGATTCAGTAGCTTACCGTGGTACATTGGGGTTGTATCCGTACTTATAATGGTGGGTTCTTCGTGCGAGCTTTCATGACTAAGCCCTTGCTTGTCGCTGTGCTTATGCAGACGCTGGTGTTTTTGGCTCCGGTAGCAAGGGCCGGAACCGCCGCGGACTCTCCACTGGGGTCGTTGCCCCACAAGCTCAGCCCAGACAGCATGAATGCCATCGACAAGCTCCTGCACGATCTTGGCGCATCACCAGACTGGGAGGCCATTCGCGCCGACTTGGATCGGCGCGACTACACGCCAGTGGTCCGCTATACCCGGGCGGTGGCCGACATGCAACGGGGCGCGGTGTGGGACGGCCAAACCGCCGAAAAAATCCTGTGGGCCTTGTTTCGGGAGGCCGACGGCAAACCACAGCTCGAATCTCAGCGCTTGGCGGCAAAACTACTCTTCGTCATTGGCCGGGGGCAATTTAAGCTCGGACATAATAAGGAATCCGTCGAAAACCTTTCCCGTTCCGTGGCACGTTTGCGCAAACTTGGCGATGAACGAAATTTGGTGCGGTCCTTGTTCGAATTGTGCAAGATCCTGACCCGATCATCCAAGAAACCGGGCACCGCGCTGCCCTACATCAATGAGTTGATGGCCGTAGCCCAGCGCACCGGTATGACCGAGTATTTAGACCAGGGCACCATGCTATATGATTTTTGGCGCCGGGGCATCGAGGTAGTAGACGACTATTTCGGCCGGGCCAGCAATCGCCTGCAAATCTTTCCGCCGGCCATCGATATTCCGCGGATGGCCGATTTGGTGGCATTCGTCCATGGCGTCTTACTCATGAGCCAAGACACGGACGATCAAATGCCAGAAGGTCCCGCGGTATGGACCCGTTTTGACGGCGTGTTCAACCGCAAACTGGAACTTCCCAGCAAGACCCTCCGACTGCGGGGCACCCTGGTCGACCAAGAAAATCATCTATGGGCCGCGACCAACCGCGGTCTATACCGCTATGATGGCAAGGTCTTCACCCACTTTTTCAACCCCGATCTGGCCGACGAAGATGGAAATGACTTGGCCAAGGAACGCCAACGCACCCCCGCTAAGGTGCTGAGCGAAGAAGTTCCACTCCGGTCCAACATCGTCAACGAGGTCAAACAGGGCCCCGATCAACGTCTGTACCTGGCAACCAACCGCGGCCTGTCCATCTTCGATTTGTCCACCAGCGCCTGGGAGCACATCACTTCCAAAGACGCACCCATTCCCGAGTTGATCGAACGGGTGGCGCCGGCCCCGGATGGCAGCTTGGTGCTTGCCTGGCGAAATGCCTACGCCATCCGTGGTCTAGACGGCCATTGGCAAGTTCGTGATTTCGTTTTCCCTTCTGTCTCCGGCAAATCGCGGGATGAATTGTTCGGCTTGTTGGTCGACGAAGATGGCAAGGTTTGGGTCCACGGTCTGGGGGGCGCGCACCAGCTCACCGGCACCGAGATCTCCCGTACCATCGACCGGCGCACCAATGCGGTCACCAACAACGTGAATCACATTCTGCGGGCCGACGATGGGGCCTTGTGGGTAGCCACGGCCGATGGGATCTGCCGCCAAGATGGGGCTAGCTGCGAGGTCATCAATGCCAAGCGGGGCATGCCGGCCGAATGGGCCCTGGATCTACTCGAATGGCCTGCCGACAACATTTGGGCATCGGTCTACCTGGGCGGACTCAACCGCTTTGCTCCGCCCCATTACCAGCAATACAGCACCCGCGATGGTTTTCCCCAGCCCAATATCTACTCCATCGCTGAGTTTGGCGCCCATCTGTATTTTTGCCATCCTCGTGGGCTAACCCGATTGGATCCGAAAACGGGGCGCTTAGACAACTTCATTTCCGGCGCCGAGGGTCTGACCAAGACGGCCCTGGTTAGCGCCTTGCCGGTCAGCACCAAGCAACTGGTCTTGCTAGGAGAAGACAGCGAAACCCGTAGCCGTTCGCTGATTCTCTTCGATGGCAAACAGGGCAAAATCCTGGGTCCAGAGCACGGCTTGCCCCAGGAAAAATTATTCACCTTCTGCGAGGTGGAACCGGGCAAATTGCTCATTGCCTATCGGTCCGGAGTCTGGAAACTCGACACCTTGGCCCTCAAGGCAGTTCGCGACCCTGCCTTCGAAAAACTCGCCGCTGAGCGAATCGTACAAGTACAGTGCAAACCGGAAGGGTCGCTGTTTGCCTTTACCGAAGACAAGCAGATTTACCAGCGGGTGGACGGACAGCTGACCCAGGTCGACCCCAAAGTGATCGGCCTGCAAGGGGAAGCGGTCAACTTCATCCAGAGCTACGCTCCGGGTGAGTTTCTGTTGGGGGAACGAGGAATCTATCGATATCTGGATCAAGCCTGGCACACGGTTCCGCTTGACCCGGAGCATTTTAATTTCCGAGTCGAAGCGATCGACGCCGATGAACAGGGGCGCTTGTATTTTGCCACCGAAAGCGGTGTGTTTGTCTTCAACGGGGAAGACTGGACTCGCCTGGGCGTCGCCGACGGCTTGATCAGTGACAACACCTTTTCCGTCATGCGCTATCAAGACCATATGTGGTTTGCCGGCAACGGCGGCGTGGTGAAATGGAACTGGCCCAAGCAAGATCCACCCGAAACCTTTCTCTTGGCTCAAAACCACGCTTATCTCAACAATGCAGCCGATCAAAGCTGTCGCTTGCGCCAATCGTCCGGCGTGGAGAAAAAGGGCTGGATCCAACTGCACGGTCTGGCCGGCAATTTTGAAATGTCCGAAAAATCAGCCCCCGCTTTTCTGCCCCCATCGGCGCAGGATTTTTCCCGCTTTCCCTGTGAACCGCAGGATGTCAACAAAAGCCCCGACACCTTTCAAACGCCAGAGATAACGCTATTGGCCAAGGCTGCCGTTCCCTATCGGGATGATCGACCCAAAGACTTTTTCTACCATTTTCGGCTCAACGGTGGTGCCTGGCAACGAGCAGCCGACGGGGTGATCAAACTCTCTGATCTCAGCGATGGACCCCAGCTCCTAGAGCTACGCGCCACCGATCGCCGATTGCAACAAGATGCCACCCCTACCCGTTACCGCTTCGTGGTCGACACGCCTTTGTCCCCAGCCTACCTGGCCGGCTTTGGTTTTCTCGGTCTGCTGCTGCTGTACTCCAGCCGTCAGCAACTTCTGTGGCTATGGCTCCGCTGGCACCACCGGCATTTCCGCGAGATTTCACCTTCGCCTTTCTCGCCCAATCGTCCGGCCCTGAGAAGCAACTTTTACGGCCGCGCGAAGCACCTCAAAAAACTCCGCAAAACCACTCAGTCTATCGGCGGCGTCACGGTCTTGTGGGGACCACGCGGAATGGGCAAGCACTCCCTGCTGAAAAAACTGGCCCAGGATGCTCGCTCCGAGACCACCCATGCGGTCGAAATCGACCTGGCCGCCGCCACTGCCGGCGGCGACGTGGCCCAGTTGGTCAAGAGCATCGTCCAGTCGTTAGTGGACGTGCTGGTAGATGCCGACATCGACATCGACTTCACCCGAACACTTACCGACGATTCCATGCTTTCCAAAGAGAGCACCACCGGCTCCATCACATCTTCGCTGGTGGCTTCGCTGGTTGATTCTTCCACTTCTTCGGGAGAACAAAATCCTTTTGATTTCTTGAGCCGGGTTTTGCGCCGCCTCGAAGTCGGCTTGCCCGATGACCGGGTACTGCTGTTGTTGGACAATGCCGAAGTCCTGTCCATGGCCGTCGAATCAGACGCCGGTTATGGTTCGTACCTGTTCCCCTTCCTGCGCAGCCTGGCGCAGCAGCGTACCCGAGTGACCGTGGTCTTGGCCATGGAAGGGCGTTGGTTCGAGCTCTCCAAGCGATTCGAACAATTGTTCAGCTTTGCCACCCCGCTGGCGGTGGGTCGGTTCCACGAGGCTACCAGCCACAAACTGCTCAGCGATGCCTTCCGTGACCGGGCCCTGGTCGGCGACAAGGAAATGAAGACCCTGCTGCGATTGGCCGGCGGTCATCCTTTCCTGTTGCAACTCATCGGTCATCGCCTGGTCTCGGAATTGAACCGGCGCCAAACTAACTTATGCACCCAGGACTTGTTGCATGAGGCCACCGAGACCTTGCTGGCCGATCCCCAAACCGGATTCAGTCAGACCTGGACGGAGCTGGAGCGAGAAGAAAGACTGGTGGTGGTAGGACTGGCCGAGATGGAAAAAGGCCATATCGGCTACACCTTAGAAAACATGCTGGAGAAACTCAACGCCGCCGGGGGCAAGCTCTTGTTCGAAGAGGTCCGCCGGGCAATGCTGGCCCTAGAAAAAGAAAACATGGTCGAGCAACTGGAACAATCGCTGCGCTTGCGCGGAGATTTGTTCCTGCAGTGGGTAGGCCGGCACCATACCATCGCTTCGGTTCTGGAAGAGTCCCACGAATATGTGGGCCACTACCAATTGATGCAAAAGCTGGGCAGTGGTGGAATGGGCATGGTGTATAAGGCCCGTGACCTGGTCCGCGGCGATACGGTGGCCCTGAAACTGCTTCGCCCGGAACTATCAGAAAACAAACGAAGCCGCCGGCGCTTCCTGCGCGAAGCGCGTTTGGGCAAAAGCCTGCGTCACGCCAACATCGTTCAGATCCTCGATTACGGAGAACAAACCGGCCGCTTGTATCTGGCCATGGAGTACATCGAGGGCATGACCCTGTGGCGCTGGGCCAGAACCCGCCGCTACACCGACCCCTTACAGGCGGTGGAGATCACAGCTCACTTGGCCTCGGCCCTGGCGGCCATCCATGAGTTGAGCATCGTCCATCGTGATGTCAAGAGCGACAATATCATGGTGGTCGGCGCATCCGACGATTCCAATGATGACTCCTTGGACCACCCGCCTAGAAAATTTTCCCCAGGCTCCATCAAGCTGATGGATTTCGGCCTGGCCAAAGGCAAGGATGTTTCCAAAATGACCCGGGCCGGGTCGGTATTGGGAACCATGGCCTATATGTCACCAGAACAGGCCAAGGGCAGCCCGGTCGACGCCCGTTCCGACCTTTACTCGCTGGGCGTAGTTTTGTATGAACTGTTGGCCGGTCAGACCCCCTTTGCCGGCACCGAAGCCGCGGTGCTGCACGCCATTATCTACGAAGATATTCCACCCTTGTCCGATCGCGTCGAAAACTTGCCGAGTGAGTTAACCCAGCTGGTCGAAAAACTGCTAAGCAAACAACCTGAAGACCGCCCCCAACGCGCCAAGGAGGTGGAAAACAACTTGATCGAAGTAGCCGACATACTGGGTTCGATCGATGTCCGCCAGCGCTTGGCCGCCTCGTCCAGTAAGCACGACGCCAGTTCGAGAAGTTCCGGCAGACACAAAACTCCGCCCCCTCCCTTGCCTGGCATGGCCTCTCGCACCCTGGAGCTGATTCGAGCCGACAGTCTCCTGCTCGGTTCCCTGGAAATAGGCGGACAAAGCTCGGTATCTTCAATGACCGATTCGATACCAGACATCGCCCGGGTGATGTTGTATCGTATCTCCGCCGCGGTGGCCCGGGGCTCGGTCGAAGAAGGCGTTCTGCAAGATTGCCTGACCCAGGTCATCCAGGGCCTGGATGCTGATCGCGGCTTGTTGGTCCTGGTCACCGAAGACCAAAAACAGATCTGCGTTGCTGCCTGTGGCCGCGAAGAACCCAATTTGGACTCCCTACCCATTTTGTCCTCGCTGGTAAAGCAGAGTGTCAATATGCGCATGGGGTCCTTGTATGCGGCAGAAGCCGATGGCTTAGAAGACGAGATGGGCACGGCGGCCTGCGTGCCCATGTGGGCCGGCGAAACCGTACTGGGCGCCTTGGCCATCGACCGCAAAGGCGAGGACGCCGATCCTTTCGACGATGTCAATTTGGAACTTCTGGTAAGCATTGGTTACTTGCTGGGCCTGGGCTTAGAGCGTGATCGGCTGACCCAACAAGTCCTGAACAAACAAAGAATGGCGGCGATGGGACAGATGCTCGCCGGGGTCGCCCATGACATCCGGGGCCCCATGGCGGTGATTTCCGGTTACGCCGAACTGATTCCCATTGAGTCAGACGGGCCCACCCGGGAAAGAAGCTGCACCATCATCCTGCGCCAGGTGGACGAAATGAGCCACATGATCGGCAACCTGATAGCTTTTGCCCGGGGCGACAGTCAGATCCATCCCAGCGACGTAAATCTTGCCGACCTGGCCGAAGACGTCCGCGAGGCACTCCGGCTCCAATGCAGTCATCTCGACATCAAGCTAAACATTGAGTCCGAAGGAGAAACGGCGCGCGTCGATCTGGCCCGCACCAAGCGCATCGTTTTCAACCTGAGCAAGAACGCCATCGACGCCATGGGCGAAAAGGGCAAATTGCAGGTGCAGCTGACGGGCAAAGACGGCAGCCTCGACGTCCTGGTCAGCGACAGTGGCCCGGGCATCCCCAAGAAGATTCAAGATAAGATGTTTGAGCCTTTTGTCACCACCGGCAAGAAAGGCGGCACCGGCCTGGGCCTGTCAATCGTCAAACGCTTCGTCGACGATCACAAAGGTACGATCTCAGTCGACAGCGATGCCGGCGTAGGTGCTCGCTTTACCATCCATCTACCGAGTGCTTAAGCGGCTATATAAGAACAATTCCTTAATCGACCACCAGCGATCACTCGTCCCTAACTGAGTAAGGCGTAAGAATCGAATCGGCATCGCTTCGAAATGCCCCTGCCAGAATGTGCCGACGGCGGTGGCTTCCAGGAGAGTCGAAAACACCTGACCATCGGTCGATCCCTCTATGCGCAAGTGGCGCGGAGCATCTCCGGGCGAAGAGAGTAGGCCCAGACTTTGGATCGTTTGCAGGCTGCCCAAATCAACTTCCCACCACTGGCCGGGCAGCTGCTTGCATCCGGTGGTCCAGCGGCTATCCTCTAGCCGATCGAAGGCATGGGCGGGGCGCGGTCCGGAGGAAGCCCGGGCCTGCCAATTCTCGGGCGCGATGCCTTCGTCTTCGCTCCAAACCACGGACAGATCTTGGAAGCGAGCGGAGCGGACGGCCAGGCCCAGGGCGCCCAGCCTGTGCACTTTGTTAGCGGCAGCACGAGCGTGGGCTGGTCCATGCAGAATCCAGCCGTGGCGTTGTGCTCGCCGGTAGCGTTCGAGATAGGCGGGGTGGCGCTGGGGCCGGGTGACCGAGACCACGCGCTCGGCCGTTTCGAAGCTAATCAACTGGCCTATCCAGTAATCGGCCACCACCGCTTCGATACCCTCGTTCTCGAACAAGCGGTACAGCGGGGCCCGATCAATGGGGATGCGTTTTTTCTGACTCACATAGTGAATCGGCTGGTTGGGCAAGGTCCGATCTTGGCCATAAATGGAGACCGCATTGAACAAAAACACCAACAGGGCCAAGGTCAGACTGACCAGACGGGCCTTGCCCCCGGCGCGCCAAAATCCGCCCAAGGCCAAGCCGAGAGCCGGGGCCAATACCGTATAAAGGACCATCGCATAGCGCGGCTCTGGTTTATTGCCAAAATGGGTCAGGGCCGCGGCCAAGACAAAGCCCAAGCCGGTTAGCAGGTAGAGTTCTACCCCGCTACCGAGCTGCCGTGAACGGCGCAAAAATGCCCATAAGGATTCCCGATAGACCCAGAGCAAGAGAACCATCGAGGCGCCAAACAGGGAACGAATAAGCCAAGCCGCTGACCCAGAACTGTTGTCGATCTGCCAGGGAGGAAATTCACCCAGCAGCACGGGCAGGTGACGCTGGCAGAGATTGATCAGATTGACGACCGCACTGCCCTGCGCACCGCCCAATAGTTGCTGAAAGGTCGCCCCCTGATACAGCAGATTGTAAATCCAAAAAGGGGCAGCCCCGAGCAGCAAACCAAGCACAGCCAGGCCCAGCTGGGCGGGTCGGCCGAAGAGCTTGCGCCGCCACAGCAAGTACAGCCCGGCAGAGAAAAGGTAGGGCGTCACTAGCAAATTGGTCCAGAGGGCAATCCCGCTGAGTAGGCCCAGAAAGAAAAACCGGCGGCGAGTCCCCCCCTCGTTGCCAATCACGTGCGCCAACCACAATATGGCTTGCCCCAGCGCCATCACCGACAAAAAACCGCCCCTGAGCTTGATCGACCAGAGGGTCAAAAAGAGGGGAGGCACGGCCAGATACCAACAAGTAAACCAGCTGGCGGCACCGGGGCCAAGCACCCGCCGGGCCAATGCCCAGGCGGTTACCAAATAGCACAAACTCAGCAACAAGGCGGTCAGCTTGACCGCCAGCACGCCCGGACCCAAACACAGCATGAGCACCGAAGCCAAGTAGGCTTCCAAGGCCCCCATATAGGCCTGACCGCTAAACCATATCGGCCAGTCCGCCCCCTCGGCGATGTGCTTGGCCATCAAGCCCACAACCGCCTCGTCGGCATCCAGATCGAAATTCACCCACCATAAGAATAGCAAGCGCCATAATAGCGCCAGCAACAACAGGCCAGCGAGACCAGCCCAGGGCGAACTTGGTACCAGCGTCGTCCAGATTCTTTTGATACTCAGTTTATCTCCACGGCTTTGTCAGGAATGCGCTCCAAGGCAAAGAAGGCTTGGGCGATTTTTTTCATGCTTTTCGGGGAGGGGGCGGCGACCACAAACATATAGCCTCGCGATTTCCTGGGTACGGCGATGATCACCGGTTGTTTTCGCTGCATGTAGCCGGCGGCCTGCTTCATAGCCGCCAACAAATCATCCTGCCCATGGAAGCGTTCGCGTAAGCTTCTCAGCTCGTGCGGGGTAAACAACAGCAAGACCGAGCGACCGGGTTGGTTCCCCAGTTTGCGTAGATAGTTGTACTTTTTTGAAGGCGGGAATTTCCACACGGTCCAACGCACTACCTTGGCCCGGAAGGGCAAGATGGTGCGATCTTCGGCAATGACCATGGCGCCGCCGAGAAAATCGGCGGGACGGGGAGGATTGACCCGAAAATGAATCTCGGCCGCCTTGCGGGCAAACACGCCATCGAAGGATTTCCCCTGGTTCAAGAACTCGGTAAGCAAAGGCAAAAGGGCCTCGGCAAAGTTCTTCTGTCGGGCTTCCCCGGGCCAGCCCGGCAGTTTGCCACCCGCGCTGGTCAGCAACTTTGCGCCCAGACCATGACTCAGCGCATCCAAAATGCCCTCGGTCAAAGGAAAAAGACTGCCGCGGATTCCGGCTTTCTCGGCAAAACGAATGCTGACCAAGGCCTTACGTTCCGTGGACAATCGAGCCAGCAAGCTTCTGCCAATCTCGTGCAGCACCAGCGCCGCATGTTCGATGCCCACTGGCTTGTCCGCCGACACCGTTACCAACACCCGGTCACCGTAGGCCACGGCCTCGAGATCGGCACCGACTGGCGCCCAAACCGGATGAACCTGGAAGCGCAGGCCGCCCAGTTGAGTGCCGACAAAACTGGCCATTTTCCCAAGCAACTGCTCTACGGCTTCGCTTTGCAGCAGCGTAGCCAAACGCTTGGAAGATTGCTGGAAGACGGGATCCTGCGCCGTGATTTCCTCGACCCGGGCAGCCAAGCTGCCCAGAGTATCGGCGACAATCTCGGCGTCGGCGGGAGTCAGAATACCGGTCATGGCACGGGCAATCGCGGCCGGTTCCGACACGCCCAGGATCGCTTGCCAAAACTTATCCGGCAGGGTATCCATCACCGGCATCAAACCGGCCGGACCAAAAGGATGCTCAAAAGTCGGCGCCGGACGAGATTTCTGCTCGCGCTCCACCAATTCGGTACGCAAAAATGCAAATTTGCGCAGGCGTTTCTTATCCGAGCTTTCCAGACCATAGGCGTCGTCAAAAGCGCGGAAGTATGTCCGTCTCATCCCTGGGCGCCAAAGACTCAACTCTTCGGCCAGATGAAGCAGATCGGCCATTTTTGCCGGCGACACCTGAATAAGCGAATCACGCGGCGCCGGAGTGGCTGCCGGGACCGCCACGGCAGCAGTTTCGACATTCTTGGCCGGGACCGGTTGCTTGGCCGGTCCGCAGCTTGCCGCCAGCAGCGCCGCTACGCTCAAGCCCGCCATGAAGCTAGAGGATCGATGCATGGTTCCCTCCTCATTTTTCTTTTGGGTTCGTGCTGCCCATTCCGCCCAGAACTTCAGGTTCTACCCACCAGCGCTCTGCCTGCCGGACCATGATAACCTGTTTCTCCAGGCAAGGCCCTTTTTCTCCGCAGGGCCCGGCCCGCACTTTCAGGATCACCTTTCCCTCTTGCCGGGAAAGAACCGAAACCTCTCGCAGGGGCTGGTGTAACTTGATGTCACGATAAAAAACCAGATCTAAAACCTCGCCCTGGTAGTGAGAAAGACGGGCCAGGCGCCCGCCCAAGCCACGAAAATGCGCCATCGTGCGCGGGGACATCAGCGCGGTCAAGCCCTCCCAATCGCCTTGGGTCGCCGCCTGATAAAAGGACCGGTAGGTATCCACCACATCGGTCGGCTGACGCTCGCAGGCCGGAAGAAAAATGGCAAGCAAGCACAGAAGCAGGACGCGCGGGCCCACACCGATTCGCATGGCATCAATAATAGTACCAAATGCTCTGGTACTCGAGCGGATCCTCGCCGATGGCGGCCAGACGGCTGAGATAGGCCAGGATGGACACGTCGGCGCCAACGTAGTTGTCCTTCTGCACAATGTTCTTCTCCCAAGGGTGAAACTCATATATGCGAACGCCCTCAGGGTCGAAGCCGAGCAGGGTTCGATTCTGAAAAGCCCGCACATGGTTTTTGCCCAAGCGGGGCACGTTGTAGACCACTTCGTCCGTTCTGCGAATGCCGGGCAAGATGCGAGTCTCTTCTTTCTGCTCCTGGAGCAGACGCGCGATGGGAACCCGGTAGTCGCTAGTCTCTTCCTTCCCCTTGGTCACAAAGGTGTAATAGGGATCGATGCCGGCGCGCCGCAATAGCATGCGCAGCCTGGCAGCCTCGAATTGCCGAGAGACAAAGAAAGTATAGACCAACTGATTGAAAACCCCGATTCCCTGTTTGCGGAGACGATCGACCGCGCACACTACATCATCGGTAATCTCGTAGGGGTGTTCCACATGGGTAATCACACAGATCTCGCGGTGACCAGGCTTACGGTAGCTTCCCAGCAAGGCGGCCAAGTTCTCGGTGATACGCATAGGCACCGTCACCGGAATCCGCGAGCCAATGCGAATCAGGTCGATATGGTCGATGGCGCTCAAGCGAGACAAAATCTGCTCGAGACGATCATTGCTCATGGTCAGCGGATCCCCGCCCGTCACCAGCACCTCGCGGATGGCCGGGTGCTGCTCAATCCAAGCTATCGCCTCATCAAGTTTTTGCGCGGACGCCATCGCCCCCGGGGCCATAGCCTGGTCGATTTCCCAATTGCGCTGGCAGTACACGCATATCTGCGGACAAGTATTGTAGGGCTTGAGAATCAGGATCGCGGGATAGCGTCGGGTGATCAAGTCAATGGGCGAGGTGTCAATTTCACCCATGAAATCAAAAGCATGATCGCGGTCGCCACGATGCCTCTCCATCTGCTCCACATAGCCTGCGGGCGGAAATACCTGGGCCCGCACGGCCCGGTCACGATCGGAACTCTCCTCGTCCATGAGCGAGGCGTAGTAGGGAGTCAGGCCGACCGGCAGTTGATTGCGATTGGCACGAGCCAGAGCATCCTCTTCCTGCTTGCTTAGCCGAACCACCTGGGCAATTTTTTCAGCCTTGGTCAATACCTGGGCTACCTGCCACTTCCAGTTGTGCCAATCCTGCTCATTGCCCCCCAACACTTTCAAGATGCGCCGTTTGCGATCTTGTCTTCGCGCCCGAGCCTCGTCGGTCAAACCATGGGCAATTTTGGCCATCTTGGCCATCGCTCCGTTCCAGATCCGATCGAGTTCGTCCGAGCGAGCCAGGGCGGCCGGGCGGCCGCGGAGGCCAGCGGAAAGTTTAGAATCATCCGGTACGCTGTAGGTCGCCCGACCCTCAATACCCTGGACCAGGTGGATGATCTCGGCAAAAAAACCAGGCTGCAAATCAGGCCGGGGTTCACCGCGGACCAGATCCCAGAGCGCCTGGGTAACACTATGACCGGCCAACTGGTCCGACTCTTTACGAATGACACTGCGAAAAGACCGAATACAATCCTGGCGCCGGATCTTCGCTCCCGACAGCAAGGAGGCAACCCAGCCGTCTTCCTTAAAATCCTGATCGGTCAGCCAATCAAAGAGACAGCGTCTCGCTTCCTCCAAACTCTTGGCCGTAGTCAACGAATTGAGGAGATCGCTGCCCTCTCGGCGCAAAACCTCTTCGTTGTAGGCAACTTCTGGTTGCCACTTTCCCATATTTATCCTCCTACTTTCGTTGCGCATGATGTCACGTTCGATTGGCATTGGCAAATCGGTGCCGGTCCATATGGCCCTGGGGATGAGGAATGGCTGGATTTCGGCCGCGCCATCGGGCATGATGCCGGCCATGGAAGCACTCACCCTCATGGCACCGGCCAAAATCAATCTGGTGCTGCGGGTACTTAATCGGCGACCAGACGGCTACCACGAAATTGACTCTCTTATGGTACCTTTGTCCTTGGCTGACACTATCCAAATCAGCCCGGGCGAACACGGTATCAATCTTCGCTGTCCCGGCCACCCGGAATTGGACGCAGAGCATAATCTTGCCTATCGCGCCGCCACTGAGCTGCTATCTGCATGTTCGGAGACCAAAAGAGGATTCAACATAATGATTCATAAGGAGATTCCCATTGGGGCCGGCCTGGGTGGCGGCAGCTCCGATGCGGCCGCGGTCCTCGAAGGCATGAATCACATGTTGGGCTTTCCGGTACGCGCCGAAAAACTTCACCAGATCGCCGCCGGATTGGGCGCCGACGTACCCTTTTTTTTGGGGCATGGACCTGCCCGGGCTCGCGGTATTGGCACCCAGCTCGATCCGGTCGACGGCCTTCCTTCTTTTTGGTTACTGCTCGCCTGTGCGCCTTTTTCCTTGTCCACCCGGCAAGTCTATGAAAGTCTAAATTTCCCATTGACATCACCGACATCGAATGGTAAAAGTGTTCGCCTTTTTTCGTCGCTGGGGTTTCATCAACTGGCACTACAACTATGGAACGATCTGCAAGAGACCAGTGAGGTGCTTTTCCCAGTTATTCGAAAGGCTTGCAAGGAGATGGTTCGTGTGGAAGCTGCCGCGACATTGATGACTGGCAGCGGCCCCACCGTTTTTGGTTTGTTTCAAACCAGAGAGGAAGCCCGCAGGGCGCGAACAAAAATGCGAAAGGAAACAGACTGGAAGTATCTCGTGGTTGAAGGATTGTCCGTCTTGAAAATGCGCCACTGAGTGACGCAGCATGCGTCTCACCCGCGTAAGCCCCGGGGGGACACGGGAGGTCACACCATGGAGATCACGGAAGTCAGAGTATTCCCGGTAAACGAGGAGAAATTGAAGGCCTACGCAACCATCACCTTTGACCGCTGTTTTGTGGTCCGGGATCTCAAAGTGATTCAGGGCAACAACGGCATGTTTGTCGCCATGCCAAGCAAAAAGCGCAAAGACGGAACGTTCAAGGACACCGCCCATCCTTTGAACACGGAGACCAGGGAAATGATCGAGGCAAAGGTGCTGGCTGAGTACCGCAAAGAATTAGAGCGGACCGGCGCACCTCCCCCGGAAGTAGGTGACCGCAAGTTGGAAGCCGGTGGCGAAGAAGAGAACAAAGAAGAAAAAATCAAACCGGAGACAGAAACTGCCGCTGAGCCAGACGCTGAACCAAAAGCTGAGCCAGACGCTGAGCCAGACGCGGAGCCAGAAGACGTGGGAGAACCCACAAATACCTGAGCAATAGTCTTCAGTTTAAAATATTTTCTTTGCCGTAAACTCCTTCATTTGAGAGGAAGCAAGTGTACCAGGAAGACGCACCTTTGATTTTTTCGGGCAACTCCAACCAAGATCTTACCCGGAGTATTGCCAATTACTTACGCACTTCGCCGGGCAAGGCCAAAGTCGAGAAGTTCTCTGACGGTGAAACCATGGTGGAGATCGGCGAGAATGTACGCGGCAAGAATTGCTTCGTGGTTCAGTCGACCAGCCACCCGGTCAACCATCACATCATGGAACTTCTGGTGATTATGGACGCCCTGCGCCGGTCATCGGCCGGTCAAATCGTCGCCATTCTTCCTTACTACGGATATGGCCGCCAGGATCGCAAGGTAGCTGCGCGCACCCCGATCACCTCCAAATTGGTGGCCGACATGCTTACCGCCGCCGGCGCCGATCGGGTGGTCTCCATCGATCTACACGCGGGTCAAATCCAGGGTTTCTTCAATATCCCCTTCGATCACCTCTACGCAGCACCGGTATTTTTGATCGATATGAAGAAACACATCGACAAGCCGCCGGTTATCGTTTCCCCGGATGCCGGCGGAACCGAGCGCGCACGCGCCTATTCTAAACGGCTCAAATCCACCCTGGCTATCGTCGACAAGCGACGCAGCGCCCCCAACGTCTCGGAGGTGATGAACCTAATCGGTGAGGTCAAGGGACAAGAAGCCCTGTTGTTGGATGACATGGTCGATACCGCCGGGACCCTGACCCAGGGCGCCCAGGTCCTGCTGGATGCCGGCGCCAAAAAAGTGACGGCCTACTGCGTCCATCCGGTCTTGAGCGGTCCGGCTATCGATCGCATCGAAGACTCGGCGCTAGACGAGGTAGTTGTCACCGACACCATCGCCCTAAAAGAAAACGCTAAAAAATGCAGTAAAATTCGAGTTCTCTCTGTGGCTCCGCTCTTGGGTGAGGCCATCCGTCGCATTCACATGCAAGATTCCGTGAGTGCGCTGTTCGTATAGTTGCAGTCGATAGAATTCAAGTAAGGAGTGCATTATGGACATCCCGATGTTGAAAGTAGAACAACGACAAGAACTAGGCAAAACGTCTACCACCAAGCTCCGGCACCAGGGCCTGATTCCCGCCGTTTGTTACGGCAAGGCAAAGAAAACTCTTTCCCTTTCGGTAGATCCTGAAGAGTTGACGTCGATCTTGATGGGTCCCCACGGCGTGAATGCTTTGATTCAGTTGGACGGTACCGAAGAAGAACGAACCGTCTTTGTTCAAGACATTCAAAAACACCCGGTCAGCAGATTACTTGTTCACGTTGATTTCATTCACGTGGATCCCAACAAACCGGTGATTCGTAAGGTTCCCATGGTGTTGGTGGGACGTCCCGAGGGTGTCAAACTTGGCGGTATCTTGCAGTTCACCAACCGAGAGATCTTGCTCGAGACCCTGCCGTCCACGGTTCCGACCAAAATCGAAATCGACGTCAGCGAGCTCTTGATCGGCGAATCCATTCACGTGGAAGAAGTCAAACTGCCCGAAGGCGTAAAAGCGCTGTTTGATATAAACTTCACCGTTTGTGCAGTGGTAGCTCCGGCAGAAGAAGAAGTGGAAGAGGAAGCCGCCGAGGGCGAAGAGGTCGAGGGCGAAGAGGCTGGAGCCGAAGGTGCGGAAGGTGCCGGCAAGGAAGGCGAAGACAAGGCTGCTGGCGCCAAGGGACCAGAAGGGTCCGACAAGAAGGCAGAGACCAAGAAGTAGCCCCTGGCCCTTCGGGGCTTTGGGCCAGATGGTCAATCAATGCTCTTTCTCATTTCAGGGCTGGGCAATCCCGGCAAAAAGTACGAATCGACCAGGCACAATGTCGGTTTTCGGGCCTTGAACCGTTTGGCCGAAGATCACAACATCGCCTGGAGCCGGTCGAAGTTCTCGGCACATTCAGGTTCCGGCACCATATCGGGCCAGCGGGTTTTGCTGCTCAAACCGCAGACCTTCATGAACCTCAGTGGCAACGCGGTCTCCGCCGCGGCCCACTTCTACCGGATTCCCACGGAAAACATCGCCGTGGTTCATGACGACATTGATCTCTCCATAGGGAGAATCCAAGCCCGTCAAGGTGGCGGGCACGGCGGGCATCGCGGTCTGCGTTCGATTCAAGAGTCTATCGGCAGCCGTGAATTTGTGCGCTTCCGTATGGGAGTGGGCCGTCCCGACCAGGACGAAACCTCTGACTATGTACTGGATTGCTTCAGCAAAAAAGATCAACCACTCGTGGAGGACTTGATCGAACGGACAGGCAAGGCCGTGGCCTTGTGGCTACAATCCGGCTTGGTCACCACCATGAACCAATTCAACCCGTGGATCCCCGATGCCGAACAATAGTGTTCCTATCGGATATCCACCCAATATACTCCTTGCTCCGGGCTTTATGAGACCCGGGGCTATCAACCCGG
>JAUVBB010000374.1 GCA_030591445.1 Deltaproteobacteria bacterium
CCAGCTTACGACCCTCTTCGGTGGGCTTGACCTCATCGGCAATCAGCTTCCACTCCCGGGTGGCCACTTCTTTCAGGCCCCGTTCCCGGGCCAGCTCCATTTTGGCTTGCACCACCCGGGCCTGTTGTTGTTTCAAGGCCAGGTCATAGTCGCGCGGATCCATACGCACCAGCACCTCGCCCTTGCGAAAGCGCCCGCCCGGGATCAATTTGGGGTTCTGGTAGACAATGCGCCCAGTTACTTCGGGAAAAATGGTCACCGTGCGCGCCGGAATCACCACCCCGGTAGCCGAAACCGTCATTGGCTCGGTGGTCGTCTTTGCCGCAACCACTTCCACCGCCGTCGGTCGATTGGGAATGGCATGTCGCTGAGGTACCTTACGTGTATGAATGAGCAAGTAGTAAACACCTACCCCCAGCCCCAAGATTCCCAACACCACCAATCCCGACCAAAAACGCTTCATGCCCATGCCTCACTTTATACGTAATTTTGAAGCAAAATTCCGTTTAGCAGGTATCTCACGAGAGGCGATCCCAACGCAAGCAAGGGTCGCCAAGTCTTGAAGATCATTAAGACTGGCAAGGTCGAAACGCAAGGTCTGGTCCAACGCAAATTGAACGGCTTGTTTCTGAGTTTGCTTGCGGGAGGCCGATTGGTCTTGACTGGTTAATCTTTTTGTTTTACGTGCTTAGCTGGTTGGTTGGACTTTTCTCGTATTCCTTGTCCGTGGGTTGAATGAAAGAGCTTTCGTCAGGCAGCCTGGTTGACCACTTTCGCGTGATTCGGCTTTTGGGCCGGGGCGGGATGGCTACGGTCTATTTAGCGCGGGACACCTTGTTGGGGCGGAAGGTGGCGCTGAAGCTGATTCGGCCGGAGGCCTTGGGTTCGGAAGAAGCGGTGGAGGGCTTTTTGTTCGAGGCGCAGGCCACCGCGCGCTTCAATCATGGTAACATTGTCACCATCTTTGCCATTGGCCGCTATCAAGGCGTGCCTTATGTGGCCCTGGAGTACATCGAAGGGCATTCTTTGCGCCGGCGCATGCAGCGGGAGCGGCTTTCCTTGGCTGAGTGCTTGCGGATTGGGGTGGCGGTAGCCCAGGCTTTGCGGGAGGCCCACGGGCAGCAGATTTTGCATCGTGATCTCAAGCCGGACAACATCATGCTGGCCGCCGACGGCCGGATCAAGGTGGTTGATTTCGGTCTGGCCAAAGTCTGTGTGAGTGAAAAGGAGCAAGAGGGGGACCAGCGCATCGCGGGCACGCCGGGATATATGCCGCCCGAGCAGTGGCGGGTGGGGGCGCACACCGCGGCCATTGATGTCTGGGCACTGGCGGCGGTTTTGTACGAGATGCTTTGCGGGCGGCTGCCGTTTTCGGAAGAACAGGTTCTTCAGCTCGGCTTCGCCGCGGGCAAGAAGCCGGCCATGCTGGCTTTCGAGCCAGACCTGGATCTACCGGCAGAGTTTGTCTCCTTGCTTCACGACTGTCTGCAGGGCGAAGCCGATGCGCGGCCGACGGCCGGGCAAGTGGCGGTGGATCTGCAAGGCCTGCTACTCCAGGTCCGGGGCCGGCAACAAACGCTGGTCAATCCCTTTCGGGGCCTGCAGCCTTTCCTGGAGGAGCACCAGCATTTGTTTTTCGGTCGCGACGCCGAGATCGCGGCCTTTGTCGAGCAAATCCGCAAGCGGCCCATCATGCCTATCGTGGGCCTATCGGGGGCCGGTAAAAGTTCGTTTATCCAGGCGGGCGTGATTCCGCGCCTGCGGGAACGGGGAGACTTGTTGGTGCTGAACATGCGCCCCGGTTCCCAGCCTTTTGCCCGGCTGGCCGAGGCCCTGGTGACGGCTGGGTCGGTCGGGGCGACCGATCAGCTGGCCGAAGGACTTTTGGCCGCGCCCCAGCGGCTCAATGTAGTGCTGCAGGAGCTGGCCGAGACAAAAAAATGTCAGGTGCTGCTGCATATCGACCAGCTCGAAGAGCTGTTTACTCTGGTCAAAGAGGAGAACCAGCGCGAGGATTTTGCCCTGGCGATCTTTGCGGCGGCCGATGAAGCCGAGAGTCCGGTTCGGGTTATTTTCTCCGTGCGCGATGAGTTCTTGGGCCGCTTGGCTACCGTTGAAGGCGCGCGGAGGGCCTTGGCGCACATAACCGTGTTGACCCGACCGCAGACCGAGTCCATGCACGAGATCTTGCTGCGGCCGGTCGAGGCGCTGGGTTACCACTATGACGATCCAAATCTGGTGCGCGATATGGTGGCGGAGGTAGAAGACGAGGCCGCCTGCTTGCCCCTTTTGCAGTTCGTGGGCCAGAAGCTATGGGAAGGGCGCGATTCCGAGGGCAGGGAGCTTTTGCGTTCGGTTTACGTGGCCCTGGGCGGTTCGGCCGGGGCCATGGCCCGGCATGCCAATGGCGTGCTGGCCACCATGAACGTCGATGAAATCCGCCTGGCCCGCCAGATCTTCTTGCGCCTAGTAACTCCCGAAGGCACCCGGCAAGTGCTTGCCCGCAGCCTATTGCTCGATCGGCTGAGCCGTGGCGCCGACCAGGTTTTGCTTCGCCTGGAAAGTGCCCGCCTGATCATCAGCCGGCAATCGAAGGAAACCCAACAAAGCGAATGCGAGCTGGTGCATGAGGCCCTGATCCAGAACTGGAGCCGCTTGGCCCGTTGGATCAATGAAGCCCAGGAAGAGCTGCTCATTGTCGACCAGCTCAACGTCGCCGCCGACTGGTGGGAAAAACGCGGCCGCCGCGATACCGACCTGTGGCGCGGCCAACCCTTGCGCGAAGCCACCCAGGTGGCCAAGTTTGGTGCCAAACTAGGCAGCCGCGCCAAGCGCTTTCTCGACCAAGCAAAGCGCAAGAAGTCGCAGCGCCGACTGATCTGGGTGACCAGCCTGATGTTGATCTTGCTGGCTTCCAGCTTGTCGGCAGTGGCCGGCAAAGCCTACTGGGATCGAAAAGCCTGCCAAGGCGCCCAAGAAAAAATGACCGCCGTCTGGAACCCCGAAATGCAAGAGCGCATCCAGACCGCCTTTGCCGCCATTGAGAAACCCTATGCCTGCCAAGCCTGGCAAAAAGCCCGCACCACCCTCCAACGCTACGCCGACGACTGGGTGACCATGCACGAGCAGGCCTGCCGAGCCACCCAAGTACTAGGCGAACAATCCCCAGACCTGATGGACCGGCGCATGCTCTGTCTTTCCGAACGCCTGGGCGAACTCGATGCCCTGGTCACGGTATTTGCCGGTGCCGACAAGCAAATTGTTATCGAAGCTGCTAAAGCCGCCCACGCTTTGGCGCCGCTGAGCGGCTGTGCCGATATCACTGCCTTGACCGCGCTGGTGAAGCCGCCGGCCGACACCGCTACCCGCCTCCGGGTAGCCCAAGTACGCAAGCAGCTGGCTCAGGCGCGGGCCCATCTGGTCACCGGCAAGCACGATCGGGCGAACGAACTTGCCCGCCAGGTGCTGACGGCGGCCAGCGAGCTTGCGTATCCGCCATTGCTGGCCGAAGCCTACTACTGGCAAGGCAGAATTCAGAAGGCCCTCGGGGAAGTCGAACCCAGTGAGAAGATGTTGAAAGAAGCCTGGTGGCAAGCCGAGGCCGCCGGACATTTTGAAATCGCGGTGCTGTCGACTTTTGCCCTTATTGAGACCTTCGGTCATGCCATGACCAAGATGACAGCCGCCGAAGATTATCTGCGCCATGCCCGGGCCTTTATCGAAAGACTGGGGCACAAAGAAGAGTGGATGGTGCAATGGCACAGCGAAGCCGGGGTCATTGCTCGCCAGCAAGATGACTTCGACGGCACGGTTCGGCACCTGGAAACCGCACTGGAGCTTGCCCGCCAACAGGGCCGCAGCCAGAATCCGCAAATCGCCTTCATTCTGGCCGAACTGGGTTTAGCCATGATGGAAAATGGGCAGGGCGAAAAGGCTATGGCTATCTTGGACCGGGCTTTGGCTCTATACCGAGAATTGTTCGGCCAGGATCATCCGCAGACGGCGGTAACCCTGCACGTGCTGTGTAATGCCTACAAGAGAAGCGGCGACCTTGACCGGGCGCTGGCCCATTGCCAGCAGGCCCTTGCCGTCGCCGCGTCCTCTTTTTCTGCCCAGCATCCCTTGCGGGCAGCTTTTCTCGATACCTTGGGCTGGGTGTATGTGGGCAAGGGTGACTACCAAAAAGCGATCCAGAAATTCCAACAATCGCTGGCGATAAGGGAGAAAAGCCTAACACCCAATCACCCGGATGTCGGCGCCAGTCTCAATTCCTTCGGGGCTGCCTATTTTCTTATGGGCGATTATGATCGGGCCATCGACTACTACCAGCGTTGCCTGCGCATTGTCGAAGAAACCCGCGGACCGAACAGTCCTTTTGCCATGTTCGGACTCATCAACCTTGCCGAAGCCTATCAGGAGAAGAATGATACTCGGTCCTCACTAATCCACTCCCGGCGAGCTGCTGCCATTGCCAAAGAAACTGTCGGCATCAATCATCCCAGTTACGCCTCGATTCTCCTGATGATGGGCAAGGCCCACAACGCCAATGGACAGGTAGGCAAGGCGAAGCAGTATTTTGTGCAAGCCTTACAGATCTGCTCTGCCAAGACCTGCTCCGCCCAAATTCACGCCGAATTGCAATTCTCTTTGGCCCGCATCCTTTGGCATAGCCCTCGCCAGCGAAACCGGGCGATCGAGTTGGCCCGCAAAGCCGAAGCCCGGTTTGCCCGTCTGCAAGGCTGGAAGAAACTCCGAACAGAAATTCGCTCCTGGTTAGAAAACGTAGAGCGGACTGGTAGTGGAGGATAGATTGCCGGCCGGATCTTCGAGGTTGAAGATGAGCTGTAGAGCCTGGCCTGGTTGGAAAGGTACGGGCGTGCGCGATACTACGGCGTTTTTGCCGACTGCGTCCAAGGGCAGAATGGGTCCGCCGAAGCCGACTTGCAAATAGACCTGGACAACATTTTCAGGAACATCCTGGTAGTCAATGTAGAGGCGGTTGGCGGAGGTCAACTTCACGGTTCGGCTGGGATCGAAGCTGCCGCGGGCCTTGAAAACGTAGCCGCCGTAACCGGAGCAACTCTTGCAGCCGGCGTCTACCGGCATGTTCACAGTAACCCAGGGTTTGATTTCTAAGGGGGAGAAACGATCGTAAATGGCGGTCAAGGCTCCGGGAGCCAGTTCGGTGCCGGTGCTGCCGCCGTCGCCCAGGGATGCTTCATCGATGCCGGCAAAAGCAGTGCTGGCATAGCAGCGCAGGCCGGCCCCGGGGGCCAGGGAGTTGATGACGTCACAGGAATTGACCCGGCGGACTTTGGGTGGGAGGCGGCTGCCGGCGCGGAACCAGAACTCGGCGGTGCGGGGGCTGGTCCGGAGGGTGGCAGCAACGTCGTAGATATTGGCCATGACTTGATCGCGGCGCCAGGAAGGGTTGTAGCTCCAGGTCGAGGCGGCGGTGGTTGATACCAATAGCGCCGATGCCGAGGTGCCGGTGATGACGTCGGTCAGGTCCGCGATGCCGGATTTCGAAGCGAGTTGTACGTGATCGGCATAGGCCACCAGGGGTGGCTCGGCGCCGGGAGCAGAGTTGGCCAGCCGGCTATCGTATTTGGTTACGCCGCCCACGGCATAGACCAGGGGAACACTCATGGTGGCAATCGGCTTGGTGGGTCTTTTGCTAAGCAGGGCGTAGCATTCTTTCAGGCTGGGGGCCGAGCGATCAAACCAGGCGCCCGGGAACCAGGGCCCGGCGGGTTCGGAGGGGCTGGCGTTGCCGGCGGCGGCGATGACCAGTACATCATGGCAGGCCGCGTATTGGAAGGCGGCGTAGGTTGCTTGCGCCGGGCCACTCATGTCCAAGTGAGACTCCTGACCGGAAAAAGCCGGCGACCAGCCCAGGGACAAATTGACCACCAATGGTAGTTTGGGGGTTTTATTCATGTGCAATTGGACGACTCGGGTCAGGTCGTAACCCACATCGGCAATGGTGCCGGCCTTGCCACCGGCCGCGTCGCTTTTGCTTCCGTTCTCATCCCATTTGTCGAAGCTGGTATATTTTTGGAACAAGGCGCTTGAGACCCAAGCCATGCAGGTGGACAGATCGCCAGGATCTTTGCAGGCAAGTTCTTTGGCCCAGGTGACCAGGGCATGGCCGTGGCCGGAGACATTGGGCCGGGCTAGTTCGGGGCGGGTGGCATAAAACATATCGGGCGCGGTATCACCGATGACCAGATGGGCCATTTGCGCCGGCGCTTTGCCCAGGTCGGAAAAGCCGTTGGCCTCGGCCCGGGCCTGGGCTTCAAACTCCTGCCAGGTCAGTTTCTCAAGCAGTTCACCGGAACCGGCCAATTTCACCGCCAGGGCGTCGGGGTCGATTCGATGCAGGACATTGGAGCCAGAACCAAGCGCAGCAGCCAGCATGGCCGCGTTGACCGGCATGGAGCGAGGACGGTATTCACAATAGGGTCGAAACACCGGGATAATCTTCCACCACTGGGCTCCGGTCAAATCGCCAAACAGATCGCCGAACAAGTGTTTTTGCTTCCAGCCGGCAATGGCCGGGCAAGCAGCATTTTCCAGGCCGATTCTCTTGCGGCCGATCAGACGCCATCCCAATTGCGCGGCCGGATCGCCGGGCAATACCGAAGCTGATTGATAGGTCCATTCTTGCTGGGCAATGTCCCCGGTTGAACAAGCACTAACACTTAGCGTGAAGACCAAAACAGCGATCGAAACCTGAATCAATTTTTTCAACATGCGTGTCCCCTTTTTGCTTTCATTTCATGCAAAT
The DNA here is from genome assembly GCA_030591445.1 of Deltaproteobacteria bacterium. Taxonomy (GTDB): domain Bacteria; phylum Myxococcota; class B64-G9; order B64-G9; family B64-G9; genus JAUVBB01. Next base: position 6,791 of record JAUVBB010000374.1, read on the forward strand.
AATTTCAAATTTTTACTTCTCGTCCTTCATGAACCCTGCATGTACTCTTTTTCCCTCTTGTTTGTACATGCACAAACGCGACTAGAGCACAGACAATTGCGTCAATCTGTGATGAACTTCACAAGCCCCACAAAATTCCACTTTGGAAAGCATGGCAGCACAGACATAAGCACATTTCATACCAACAGAGGAAAATTTTGATTATTTTTTATTATCAATGGGATACAAAATCCACACCTCCAATTGAGGGGTAGAAATCCTTCCTGAGTGTAATCAATGGGCTACACAATTTGCCAAGAAAGAAACAGTCACCCTTGACAAACGGTCTGCCTTTTTCTATACAAAAGTTGACGTCTAGGTTCGCACATGGGGTGCGACGTAAGACAGGAAGCCGGTGAGATTCCGGCGCGAACCCGTCACGGTGTTCGGTCAAGTCCGTCCAATAAGCCACTGGGTTGTGACCCGGGAAGGCGGGCGGAATAA
>JAUVBB010000270.1 GCA_030591445.1 Deltaproteobacteria bacterium
CGCCGGCTGTGCCACGGGCGCCTCCACCGGTTCACTGGCTGGTTTGTTCGGACTATTGATTGGCCTCGCTGTCTTGCGTAGACAGCGCTAACCGAAGCCTTCTTGGCTTCCTTTCCCTATCCCTGGCCTCGGGCCGTGGCGTTTAGCCACGGCTCGTTGCTTTTTAAGTGTTTTGCTCTTAGGCTGCCATAGGGAGACAGAAAAAGCAGAGGGGGGATGCGATATGACAAAGAAAATAAGAAACCTGGTGGTCATCATTTTTTTCAGCGCGGGTGCTTGGATCGTGCATGCTGAACCATTGCCGGGTGAGTGTACTGGTCAACTTTGCGGCACACCGGATGAATCTGGTGGGGGTTGCGGTTGTGGCTGCGGGTCCATTCTCATCGCCAACACCGACTTGGGTCAGACCTACCAATACGCGGACGACTACGACGAAGATGGCATCGAGGATGACTATGACAATTGTCCCTTTCTGCCCAACCTTGGCCAGGGCGATCGGGATGGCGATAATGTGGGCGATTCTTGCGATAACTGCGGCTATTTGGCCAACCCGAATCAGGTCGACACCGATGGCGATATGGCCGGAGATGATTGTGACTCCGATTTGGATGGGGACTCGGTAAGCAACGATTTGGACAACTGTCCCGCCTTGCCCAACCTGACCCAAGTCGACAGCGATGCGGATCAGCAGGGCGATGCCTGTGATCAAGACATCGACGATGACGGCTGGTTGAACATCGAGGACAACTGTCCCTTTGTCGCCAATCCCGATCAGCTCGATACCGACCCGAACCACTACGGCGATGCCTGCAACTCGGATCAGGACGGCGACAACCGACAGGATTTCGAAGACAATTGCCCCTTGCATCACAATCCTGACCAGGCCGATGACGATCGGGATGGCACGGGCAATCCATGCGATACCGATGATGACGACGATGGCATCCTGGATGGCTTGGACAACTGCGCCACGGTGGTCAACGCGGACCAACAAGACGGCGATCGGGATGGCTTGGGCGATGCCTGTGATGCGAGTTTTTGCTATGTGGTCCACCGCTTGGAAGAGTGTCTTGATCCCAAGAGCGCCCTGTCGGTGGCGGTGTCCACCGATCGACTTTTGCGCACCGGGGAGGCCGCGGTCTTGCTGCTGTGGGCCAACCGGATGAATCGCGCCATTCGCTATCGGTGGACGGTGTCACAACGCCCGGAAGGATCGCAGGCAGTGATTCGCAATCCGAAGGGCTCTTCGACTTTATCCACGCCTTACAACTATCACTATAAAGAGGGCCGACGGGTGGAATTTACGCCCGATTTGCCCGGACTCTATGCCTTCAAACTGACCGCAACTCTTATTTTTGCCGATGATTTATATCCAGATAAACGCCAAGCAACGGCAGTTATGATGCTCGAAGCTCTGGGTGAAGACACCCAAACGGCTTGTGCCGCTGTCGGGGGATCTCGGGCTGCTCCGCTATCGCCTTTGTTGTTTTTGCTGGGCTTGGGATTTTTCTACCGACCGATTAAGCGAAAACTCTGTTACAGACCCGCAAAAAATCGAAGTTCTTGACTCTCAACCGACCACCGTATAAAATCGATTACTGTTGAAAAAACAGAAGGAAATCACCGAAATCGGGCGAGTTCTGCCCAAATTGGTGAGGATAAATGGGCATCAGTCTGAAGGGCTAAATTTATGTGTCGGCGTGACCCTGATTCGTAGAACTTGGGGCCTCGTTCGACCAAATAGGAGAACCACATGGACTTTCTCAGCCAGTTCAATCCATTCTCCCGTGCCGGCATTTGGATGTTTCTCATCCTAATGGTGTCGGTATACACCCTGACCCTGATCGTCGAGCGCTCAGTGTCACTGTGGATCCGTTTCAAGATCGACGCCAATCAGATCCTGAGCCGGATACTCTCCTTCGTGGATTCCAATAACTATAGTCGGGCGATTGAGGTGTGCAACAGCAGACAATCTCATCCGATGTGCATGGTGCTCAAGTCGGGCTTGCTCAAAGCCAACCGCAGCGATTTGGAAATACGACGTGCCATTGAACACTCCACCATGAAGGTCAGCCCCTTGTTACAAAAAAGGACGCCTTATCTGGCGACGCTGGCCAATGTGGCTACCTTGCTGGGTCTGCTGGGTACGATCTTCGGTCTGATTATGGCTTTCGAGGGCGTGGGCATGGCATCAGCGGCCAAGAAACAAGAGGTTTTGGCCGCCGGTATTTCGGTAGCTATGGGCACCACTGCTTTCGGGCTGATTGTGGCGATTCCTACCACCATTGCTCATGCCATCATCTCGGCGCGGCAAAATGTTCTGCTCGACAGTATTGAAGACAGCGCGGCTACCTTGTTCAATCACCTTTCGGCCAAAAACCGAATGGGCACCATGAAGCGCTAGCGTTGGCGGTGCCGGGTCGATAAGGGAGAGCGGGTATGAAGTCGAAACGAGAAGAGACGCCTCCAGTTGCGCTAAACATGGTTCCCATCATGAACCTGTTTCTGGCGATGATTCCATTTCTGCTTATGTGTGCGGCATTTTTCCAGGTCTCGGTCATCAATGCCTCGGTGCCGGCCTTGTCCGACGGTACCGACGCTGCCGGTGATGAGCCCAAGAAAGAGCTGAAGAAAGTCACCGTCAACCTGCAAATTGGCCAAGATGGTTTTTCTCTTTCCGCGATGGGAGATCAGTCGCCGGAAGAGTTGCAGAAGATCGGGGGCAAGATTCCCAAGAAGGCCAAAGAGTACGATTTCGAGAAGCTGGCCGAACGCATGAAGGCCATCCATGACAAGTACAACAAGAGTGACACCGTGATTATCTTGCCGGCAAAGGACATTCTGTACGACACCATCGTCAAGGCCATGGATGCCTCTCGCGAGCGCATTACCGACAAACGGCTTGATATTCGCGAACATTTGTTTACCAACGCAGTGGTTTCGTCGATTTTGTAGGGGACGCGGTCATGTTTGGGAAAAAGACAAAGCCAATTGAGGGAATGGACCTCAATCTGACTTCGATGATGGATATGTTTACCATCATTTTAGTTTTTCTTATCTTTTCGTTTTCCAATCAGGATCAGAATCTCAAGCTGGACCCGGATATTACCTTGCCCGAGTCGAGTGCGGCCATCGAATTCAAGTGGGCCATCAATATTAACCTGACCCCCACCGAGCTACGGGTCGAGGGCAATACCATCGCCAAGGTGAAGAACGGCAAGTTTGCCGGCGTGAAAGTAGACCGCGACAAGAAAAGAGTGGTTCCGCTCTTCAATTGGTTGAAAAAGGCCAAAGACATAGAGGCCAGAGAAAAAGTAAACCCAACGGGAGACGAAACCGTCATAAGCTTTCAGGCGGATAAGAACACGCCTTTTGAGATCATGGATTTCGTGATGAAAACGGCAGCGCAGGCCGGGTACCCGAATTTTCGTTTCGTGGTGCTCAAAACCTAATTTTCAATGGAGGGCGTGCCATGCCTGTCAGAATAACGGTGCTTTTCAAGCGGTGCTTATTGTCGGTGCTGGCAGTGACATTTTTACTGACCGATCTTGCCTGGGCCATACCTTTTGTACCCGTGCCGGCCAAGAACCCGACCCTGTCGGAGGCAAGCAGTTCCACTATTGCTCGGCGCAAGCGGCGCCGGCGGAAGAAGCCCAAGGCCAAGCCGGCCCCAAGCGCCGAAGAACCGGCGCTGGCTCCGGATCCCGGCGTGGCGCCGGCCCCGGCGAGGCGCGGCCTCGGAGGTACGACCCGCATTGAGTTTGATGCCCAACTGATCAAGGGCCAAACCACCAAGGCGGGAGAAGTGCAGATTCTGGAGCGGAAAGACACCGCCCTGAAAAGCATGGTGAAAAGGAGAACAAGTTTCCGAGAGGAAATTATCCACTCGGTTTTCCCTGAAAAGTAGTCCGGGAGAGCAAGCATGGTTCAGCGGTCATCAAAAAAACGCCAAGAAACATCTGTGCTGCAAGTTTTCATTTTTCACGAGGGACGTTTTTGGGGTACGGAGTGTTTCTCGCAAACATCGATGGTCATCGGCCGTAGCCCGGATGTGGACCTGCAAATTGAAGACGACGTGGTGTCGCGAACCCACGCGCGCCTGTCGGTCAGCTCCGAAGGAGTTGTCCTCGAGGACCTGGGTAGCTCCAATGGAACCTTCGTCAATGGCGAGCCGATCGAGCGCTGCTATTTGGAGAGCCTAGACGAAATCAATCTGGGCGAATACACCCTCAAGATCAAGCTGTTGGGCAAGAAGAAAGCCGAGGCGCGTTTCAAGGACGAGACCCGGATCATGGGTTCGAGTGGTGTGGTCAAGGACGATCGCACGGAAATTGTCCAAGCCGAAGACGTCGATGAGGGCATGTTGGTCGAGGGCAGTGGTTCGGCCGAGCCGGCGGAAATTGGTTATCCCGATCATGAAGACACTTTCCATATGGTCGACCAAGCACCAGCCGAGCCGGTGCCTGAGCCTACCCCGGTTCGAGGAAGAGGCTCTGCTCGGCGCGAGGAAATCGCGGCCGCCCTGCGAGAGGAATTGGGTGGCGACGCCGGTTTTGAACGGCCCCGAACCGAAAAAATAGCAGAAGTGCAGCCAGAGATTGTCGTCGAGCAGGTGCCGGAAACGGTCGAAGAGTACGTCGATGAGACCCAGGTTGAGTCTCCGCCCGATTTTGGCGTCACCGGCGGTCCGGAAGATCCCTCCTCACAGTGGTTGGATCCGGCCCCGAGTGCCGAGCCCGAAGAGGGCGAGCAGAAGACCATCTTGACTGAATTTGTGCCGCCGACAGCGGCCCAGCCCGATGTTTATGAGCAAGAGTTTGCGCCGGCACCGGCGGTTGCGGTCGATGCTGCCATCGAACTCGACTTGCCCGCGCAGGCCAAAGAGCCGGCCATCGATTCGATGCTGCCGGGTTTCGAGCCAAAAGTCGAAGCCGCGGCCCCGGTCGAACATGGCCTGGAAGAGCCCGAGCCGGCGTTAGACGGGAATGTTGCCGCGCCGGTTGACGGCGATGAAGAAGGCGAAGAAGAAGAGGACGAATACGAGCGCGATTTTGTCGAGCCCTTTTCTTTGCTCAACAACCTGATTCGGGAGAACTTTGCCCAACCGCAGGTGGCCACCGATACCACGCCGGTGGTGGAGATCATCGGTTACTCGCAGGAGAAGCAGGTACTGACCTACGATCAAATTGCCCGGGGCAAGCGTTTTCGCTTTGGGTCCAAAAAGTTCGTTTTGGTGCAGTACAACGATCAAGCCGCCTGCAACGTGATGTTTACCGACGATTTTGCCGGCGGTGTGATCACCGGTGGTAGAACGGTTGCGGTCGACGAACTGAAGACGGCCACCAATCAAGTGGCCACCCGCAAAGGGCAGAACATCTATCGCTACAAACTCATGAAAGGCGATTACGCCAATCTCATTCACGATGGCGGTGGCTCGTTCCTGCGTTTCGTCAACCCGCCCAAAATGCCGCCGGCGCCGCGGGGGAAGATCTTTGATCCAACCAGTATGAAAATCTTTGGGTCGGCTTTCTTGGCGCACGTTTTGGTGATTGTGGTCTTGGGTTTTTTTGCCAAAGAGGCCGGGGCCGCCAACGATGCCGATATTGATCGCTTTGCCAAGATAGACATCAAAGACATACAAATGGAGTTGCCCCCGGAAGAGGCTGAGGTTCCTCTGGACATGCTTCCGGAGCCCGAGATCGCCAAAGAAGAAGAGAAAGTAGATGAGAAAAAAGAGGAAAAGAAAGAAGAACCCAAGAAAGAACCCAAAAAGAAGACCAAGAGCCGCAAGCGCAGCAAGAAAAAAGCCAAAGGTGGCGATGGTGGTGACGGCGGCGGAGTGGGCATGATGGCTGCGCTGGGCAACCTGAGCAAGAAAAAGTCTTCGACCAACATTGTGGCCGCGGTTTCCAATTTGGATGCGGTCCGGGTGCCGGGTGGACGCTCACGCTATAAAGTGTCGGGCCTGGTCACCAAGCTGCCCACTTCCAGCGTGGTGGTATCGCGTGGCCGCGGGGCGGGCGTCAAGGCTGGGATTGATTTGTTGCGCGGCGGCAAGGGCCGCGGCGGCAAGGCCGGCATTGGCCCGGGTGCTCTCGGCGGCGGCCGCATCGGCAAACGCAAGGTCGGCGGCGTGGTGTTCAAGGCGCCTAAGCGCAAGATGAAGGTTCGCGGCCATCTAAGCCGGGAGGCCATCGCCAAGGTGGTCCGGCAGCATTTGCGCGAAGTGCAGTATTGTTACGAGAAGAACTTGCTGCTTAGTCCCAATCTAACCGGTAAAGTGATCATGGAATGGACCATCTCAACCTCGGGTTCGGTGACCGTGGTCAAGACCAAGAAGAACACCATGGCCACGCCGGCAGTGGCCATGTGCATTTCGTCCAAAATCAAGGGATGGAAGTTCCCCAAGCCCAAGGGCGGGATTGTGGTCGTCTCCTACCCGTTTATATTCAACTCCATTGGGTTCTAATAAAAAACATGCCCGTGAGACATAAACTCTCAAAACCATCTGCAAACCTTGTTAGGCAATGTTCCCGTATGGTTTCACCTTGCTGGGGCAGCCTACAACAGATAAGGGAGGGTTGAATGCACCCTTCTGTCCAACGCAAGTTTACCTCGCTTTTACTTGTCTCCTGTCTCCTGGTTTTGATGGGAGGACCGCTCAGCGCCGATGATAGCGGGGATTTGAGTGAAGGCAGAGTGTATGCCATCCAGGACCGGGATTTTCGCATGAGCCAGGAGTTTTCGGTGGGTCTGGCCTTCTTGCCTCTGGATGCCTTCTACAAGTATTTTGCCCTCAGCGGACATTATGTGCTGCACTTCAATGACCTATGGGCCTGGGAGGCCATCCATGTTTCTTTTAGCAAATTCATGGACATCAATACTGGTCTGGAAGCGCAAATGAGCAGTGATTGGGATGTGAGCGCAACCGATACCGAGAAAATCGATTACTTTATCGACACCAATCTCATGATCAAGCCCATGTACGGCAAGGTGGCCCTCTTCAATAAATGGGTGGTTTATCTAGAGTCCTATTTCCTACTGGGAGTCGGCGCCGAGAAATTTCAAACCGCCTGGTTTCCGGCCGTGGATGTCGGGGCCGGCATGAGAATTTTTCTTACCAATACCCTATCCCTTCGTTTCGAAGCCCGGGAGTACATTTACATAGAGGAGGGTGGCGTGGATTCGACTCTCTTTTTGGGCTTCGGTTTCTCTTACAATGCCTTTGCCGAGGACCGGTTCATCGACCGGGATAGCCAACGAGTTGGGGTGAGACAATGAGACTCGGCACCAGACACGGTGGGGGAAGGGTACTGCTATCAGCACTGGTGGCCGCGGGTCTTTTGTTGTCACCAAAGCCGACCCTGGCGGTCGACCAGGCCCAGTACCAGGAGCAAGGCTCGACCAGTCCCATTCAGAGACGAAAATATGAGTTAGGGCACGAACTATCGCTTGGCTGGGCCTACCTGCCCCTCGATGCCTATTACAAGGGCTACGGCCTCCAGGTTGCCTACACCATTCACTTCAGTGATCTGGTGGCGCTGGAGCTGTTTCGGGTGGGTTGGTCCTACAACATAGACACCAAGCTCAAGAACAAGCTCATTGATCAGATGCCCGATATCTCGCCCGGTGAATTTCCGGCGGTGGTGTTGTGGGAGCACACCAACCTGCTCTTGAAACTTTTTTACGGCAAGCAGTCTTTTCTCAATGGTACCGTTTTGCACTTTGAGTTGTTTGCCACTGCCGGTGGTGCCTTTGTGTTCCGCAATCCCTATCCTATCTGGGATGGGGATCAATCCAACGCCCACTACGAATTTGGCGTCAACGGCGGATTCGGTTTTCGTTTTTGGCTGAACCCCGATTGGTCTGTCCGGGTCGATATGAGAGACACCGTGATTCTCTTCACGCTCAATCAATCGAAATTGCGCGCGAAGAATTCGGCTATGATTGGCTTGACCTTTGCCGTCAATCTTTGACGTTGTTTGGCTGGGCTAGGAGAGATTCGATGCGTCTGAACAAAGTGAACTGCATTGGGCTGGGGTGGGTCTTGGCCCTGAGCTTGGCTTTGGCGGGGCAAAGTAGTTTGGCGGTGGCACAAGAAGGCGAGGAGGTGCCGGCGCCTGCCGGCGATCTTCCGCCACCGGCCGATGATGACGGTTTGAGCGATGAAGAGTTGGCCGAATTGGAAGGTGGGGAAGAAGATCTGGACCGGGTAGGACCCGAAGTGTTCGACGAAGGGGTCAAGCTCTATTACGAGGGCGATTATGTGGGAGCCAGCAAACGCTTGTGGGACTATATGTCCGGCAATGCTCCTGGGGCCAAGAACTATGGCTATGCGGAGTACTTCATGGCCCTGAGTCTGGACCAGCTAAATCTGACCCACGGCGCCGTCGAATATTACTTCAATGTGGCCAAGAACCGCACCAAACCGGAGTTGCTCCCAGATGCGTTGCAAGCCCTGGAAGTGTTGAGCCGGAAGGTGCCCATTGATCAAGATTTGATCTTCAAGGACCTGATTTATGACACGTCCTTCGGTTTTATCCGCGAGGATTTGCGTGGCTTTATCGAATATATCCAAGGTTTGCTGGATTACCGCAATGGATTTATCCAATGGGGCCAGTTGCATTTCCAGCGCATTGACAAAGGTTCTTACTACTACTACAAGGCGCGTTACGTGCAGGCCGTCTACGAGTTGGTGAAGTTTCAATTGGAAGAGTCACTGAAAATATTTGAAGAAATCATGGCTTCGGATTTCGAGCAAGCCGATGTGATCAACAAAACCCGGCAGAGTGTGGCTCGGATCTTGTTCGAGCAAAAGAAATTCGACGAGGCCTACCAGATGTACGAGCGCATCGACTCTCCGGTCGAGAAGCAAGCCTCGGTCTTTCTGGAAGAAGCCTGGGCCAAGTACTACCAAAAAGATTTTCGTCGTGCCATGGGCCTGTTGTACGCCCTGGAGGCACCTGCCTTCTATCGCTACTTCAATCCGGAGAAGTTTTTAATCAAGGCGCTCATTTACAAAAACCTTTGTCACTACAACGTGGCCAAGGACGCGGTGGCCGAATACCGGCAGCATTATGGCGAGGCCGTCGAGGCGATTTACAACCGGGTCGATATGGATCAAAACGAGATTTTGCTGGATGCCGCCCTGCAAGACCCGGCCCTGATCGAGATGAGCGAGTTTGGCGGTTTGCTGGACACCGAAATGGGTCGCCTGGCCGACTATTCGGCCGACTGGGGCGAAAACGGCTTGTTGGATCACCTGAATAGGATTTACGAGCTCAAGATCAAAGACACCAACCGGCGCTTGAAAATGAAGTTAGATCGAGCCATCCGGTCGGTGGCTGAAGATCTGCTGGAATTCGAAGAGCAGATGAACCTGCTGGAATACGAAATCGGATTGTCCATTTACAAGCGCATCAAGGGCACGCCCACCCAGAAAGAGGCATCGAAGCAGTCTGTTCCCTCCAGCGGGCCTCAAGTCTACTACGCTTTCGATGGCGAATTTTGGAACGATGAATTGCACGACTTTCGGTTCTTTATCGAGGATCGTTGCTTCAGTGAGGAGCGCTGGGAGTGATCCCGGGCGGGAGAGATTATGAACGCATGGAAGAAAATCGGTTTTGTCATCCTCTTCGTGTCCTCCCCACTTTTTCTTTGCGGGTTTTCGCTGACTGACGAAGCGGATGAGAAGACAGAATTTGTCGAAGGTCTCAAGCGCGACATCATCAAGGTGGAGCACTCCATTGCCGTGACCAAGGATTTGATCAAGAAATCCAAGGGTGCGCCTTATCTGCCCGATATCGTGTTTCGATTGGCCGAGCTCTATGTGGAAAAATCACGCTTGGTCTATTACCTGGAGGTCGAGACCAAAGGCGCTGAGCAAGCGGTCAATTCTCCTGAGTCTAAACTGTTGAAGAACGAGGCCATCAACGTTTACCAAGACGTCATGCACCGCTTCCCCGAGTTTCGCGATAACGACA
>JAUVBB010000122.1 GCA_030591445.1 Deltaproteobacteria bacterium
CTTGTATCGTTGTGCCCTGTGGGGTGAGTGATACGCCTTCGAAAAAGACCGGATGGGATGGTAGCAGGCCAAAATGTTCGATCAAGGCCACCAAGGCCATGCCCGCCGCCGACAGGATGGCAAAGGTATCGGACCATTTTGGCGGCAGCAATATGGAGGCGAAGATGATGTGAAAGATGAAGAAGAAGACCGCCGGACTGGCCGTGCCTCCGGAGAAGTGAACCAACAGAAAAATAGTGGCGTAATCGAAGATCACCTGGGCGACGGTGAACCAGGGCAGCGCCCGGTCGGCATCTTGGGTGGCGGTATCGACCCGATGGCGGTTGAGGTAAAACAGGATGTTGTAGGCCAGGACGAAAATCGCCACCCCGATGATGGCCGGGAGATGGAAAACAAAGCCGGCGGTGTGGGCCAGGAGGGAGCAGGATACGATAACGGGAGGGACCCACCAGCGCCACTGGATAAACCACCCCACCCGTTTGCGCAACTCGCCGAGGATGATACGTCGTCGACGGCTTTGGGTTGGCGTGTCTGCCACTTTATCCGGTAGTTCGATTGGATTCACCATATCGCTTGACCCACACCGCCGATATTAGTTTAGATCGCCAAGGATGCTTTCGACCTTGGCCAGCAGTCGCTGTTTGTCCAGCGGTTTTTCAAACAGCCACTTGGCGGGCCACTGTCGGCCCATGATGTGCTGATATTGATCCGGCCCTTCTTCGCGCACCTTTTCCATGAAAGCAGTCAGTAAAATAATGGGCAGATCCCGGGTTTCCTCTTGGCCGCGAATGGCAAATGCCAGATCGAAGCCCTCGGTGTCGGTGTTCATCATAATATCCAGGATCATCAGTTGCGGCCGGCTGCGCTTGAGTTCGTCGAGTGCTTGTTGGCTGTCGCCCGCGGTACTAACTTGGTAACCTTCTTTCTCCAGAATCAGGCGCAAGCTGTCACGGATGTCCGGATCATCGTCCACTACCAGTATTTGGCCCTTGGGTGCCATGTCGTTTTCTCCTTGGCCGGCGCGGCTTACTCGCCACGCTCGGTGTACTTGGTGTGCAGCAGCCCGTGTGATCGGTAGCCCAGGGGTTCACGCAAGAAATGTTCATACAGGGCCAATATGGCCGGGTTCATGTGCGATTCCCTGACCTTTTGGACCAGAGCATCGTCACGGTAGAGGGCTTCGGCCCGGAGTCGTAGCTTCTCCTCGGAGGCCGGCAAAGGTTGTCCGCCTCCGCCCACGCAGCCGCCCGGGCAGGCCATGATCTCTATGAAGTGGTAGTCGGTGGTACCGGCTATCACCCGGTCCATGAGCTTGCGGGCATTGGCCAAACCATGGGCCACTGCCACCCGGACTTGGCCCAGCTTGCCCACTTCCAACGCAGCCTCTTTGACGCCTGCCAGTCCCCGGACTTGCTGGATGTCGAGATTGGGCATGGTTTTGCCGGTGACTACTGCGTAGGCGGTACGTAGGGCGGCTTCCATGACCCCGCCGGTGGCGCCGAAGATGGTGCCGGCCCCGCTGTATTGACCCATGGGCGGGTCATAGTCTTCGTCGGGCAAAGAAACAAAGTCGAGGCCGGCCCCGCGAATCATTCGTCCCAATTCGCGGGTGGTGATTACCACATCTACATCCCGGAATCCGGAGTCGCACATCTCCGGCCGGGCGGCTTCGTATTTCTTGGCGGTACAGGGCATGATCGAGACCACGAAAATGTCTTTGGGATCCACGCCCGCGATCTGGGCGTAATAGGTCTTGGCGATGGCCCCGAACATTTGTTGCGGTGATTTGCAGGTGCTCAGGTTGGGGATCAAGGAAGGATAGAAATGTTCAACGAATTTGATCCAGCCCGGGCAACAGGAGGTCATCATGGGCAAGACCCCGTTTTGTTTGACCCGCTGCAGTAACTCGTGGCCCTCTTCCATGATGGTCAGATCGGCGGCAAAGTTGGTGTCGAAAACTTGGTCGAAGCCCAGCCGGCGCAGGGCCGCGATCATCTGGCCGGTAACCAGGCTGCCGGGATCCATGCCGAACTCTTCGCCAAGTTGGGCTCGAACCGCCGGTGCTTCCTGGACAATCACATGCTTTTGCGGGTCGGCCAGCGCGGCCCATACCCGCTCGGTGTCGTCCTTTTCCACGATGGCGCCGGTGGGACAGACCACCGCGCACTGGCCGCAATAGGTGCAGTTGGAATCAGCGAGATCGAGACCCAGAGCCGGCACCACCCGGGCGTCGAAGCCGCGACCCGCGGGGGTGAGCAAGTTCACGCCCTGGACCTGGGCGCAAACGGCCACACAGCGTAAACAGTAAATGCACTTGGCCGGATCCCGGCGTAGCGCTTCCGAAGACGAGTCAATCTGGTGCCGGCTCAAATCCGAGCGGTTGACCCGGATCTTTCGTACCCCCACTTGTTCGGCAATGGCCTGTAGTTCGCAAGCACCGTTCTTCTGACACAGCTGACAGTCGTCGGGGTGATCGGAAAGCAAGAACTCCACCACCGCTCGGCGGGCCTTGCGCACGCGTTCGGTGTGGGTCCAGATTTTCATGCCTTCGGCAACCGGAAAAACGCAGGAGGCGACCAGGGAGCGGCTGCGGTCGCATTCCACCAGGCACACCCGGCAGGCGCCGGGAAAATGATTCAGCTCCTGGTAGGCACACAGGGTTGGAATGTGAATGTTTATTCTCCGCGCTGCTTCCAGTACGGTGGTTCCGTTGGGAACTTCCACCGGTAGATCGTCGATGCTTAGTTTGATCATTTTCTCTCCTTCACTCGGCCACGACGTCGCAACGCAGGCAGCGACGGGCTTCGGCTTGGGCCGCCACGAGTCCATAGCCGAGTTCCACTTCCCGAAAGTCTTGCGCCCGGGTTCTGGGATCTGCTTCCGGTAAGGGCAGTCGTGCCCGCGGCCTTGCGTCCTGCTCCGTGGGTAAAGGAATTTCGATCTTCTCGGCGGTGGCGGCGGTCCAGGGCGCTTCGCCTTTGCGGGTGCGAATGGCCTGGTCAATGGAGTTTGCCGCTTCTTGCCCGGCGCGGATGGCATCGATGGCCATGGCCGGGCCGGTGACGGCATCGCCGCCGGCCCAAATCAAGTCATCGGGGGTTTTCTGCCCTTTGTCCGCGACCAGGGTGCCCCATTTGCTTTGCAACTCAGCCCGGCCGGACAGAAAGTCCGCGTTCACAGCCTGGCCGATAGCGCTGATGACGGTGTCGGCTTCGATCCGAAATCGGTCGCCCTCATCGGCGATAGGTTTTTTGCGACCGGAGCGATCGAAGTTGCCTAGTCGCATACGGCTTAGCTCAATGCCGGTGACCCGATCGCCTTGCAATAGGACTTGCACCGGTGCCGCCAGCTCGTGCAGCATGATTCCTTCTTCTTCGGCCGCCCGGATTTCTTCGGCCAAGGCGGGCATGTCCTTGCGCTCGCGCCGGTAGGCGATGGTGACCTCCTCCGCGCCCAGGCGAAGGGCGGTACGGGCCGCGTCCACGGCGGTGTTGCCGCCACCGATGACCACCACCCGCTTGCCGATGGCAACTGCCTGGTCCTGGTGGTAGTCGCGTAACATCTCTACCGCGCCCAGCACGCCCTGGCCTTGGTCGCCGGGGATGTCTAGTCCTTGGCTCTGCTGGGCCCCCGGCGCCAGGTAAACGGCCTGGTATTCTTGCTGAAGGTCATGCAGGGACAGGTCAGCTCCAATCTTGATTCCGCAACGCAGTTCCACTCCGGTGGCCAGGATAGCTTCGATCTCGTCATCGAGTACTTTGCGGGGTAGCCGGTAGGCCGGTATGGCCCAGCGCAACATGCCGCCGGCCGCGGGCATCTGCTCAAAAACACAAACCGCATAGCCGCGCTTGCGTAGTTCGAGGGCCGCGCTTAGGCCAGACGGGCCGGCTCCAATCAAAGCGATCTTTTCCGGTTGGGTGGTGGGCAAGGCCTCGACCGGAGGTCGCTGAGCGTGATCGGTAATAAAGCGCTTCAGTGATCGGATGGCTAAGGGTTCATCGAGCTGTTCCCGCCGGCATTTTGATTCGCAAGGGTGGGAGCAGATGCGGCCACAAACCGAAGGAAAGGGATTGCTGCGCAGGAGCACCCGATAGGCATCATCCAGTCGGTTGGCCCCGGCCAACGCTACATAGGCGGGGATGTCCATGCCCACCGGACAGCTGTTTTGGCAGGGACTGCGCACCAGGGCCGCACAAACGCCGGCCGGACAGCGGTGTTCGTGGATGTGGGCTTCGTATTCCGCGCGGAAGTAGCGCAGGGTGCTCAATACCGGGTTGGGCGCCGTCTGGCCCAGGCCGCACAGAGCGGCGTCCTTGATGGTCTGGGACAAATCTTCCAGTAATTCGATATCGCCCGCTCGGCCTTGGCCGGCACAGATGCGCTCGAGAATTTCCAGCATGCGCCGGGTGCCAATCCGGCAGGGGCTGCATTGGCCGCAAGACTCTTCCTGGCAAAACTCCATGAAATAGCGGGCCATGTCCACCATGCAGCTGTCCTCGTCCATGACGATCAGGCCACCCGATCCCATGATGGCGCCGGCTTCGGTGATGGCTTCGTATTCGGTGGGGGTGTTCAAGTGCTCGACCGGTAGGCAGCCGCCGGAGGGACCGCCCAACTGGGCGGCTTTGAACTTTTTACCATGCGGGATGCCGCCGCCGATGTCGTAGATGATCTCCCCCAAAGGCGTGCCCATGGGCACTTCGACCAGGCCGACCCGATTGACCTTGCCGGTCAAGGCAAAGACCTTGGTGCCGGTGGCCGACTCCGTGCCGCGGCCGGCATATTCTTCGCCGCCGCGCAGCACAATTTGGGCAATGTTGGCATAGGTCTCTACATTGTTGAGCACGGTGGGCTTGGCCCATAGGCCGGATACCGCCGGGAAAGGCGGTCGCGGCCGCGGGGTGCCCCGCAGCCCTTCAATCGACGTCATCAGCGCGGTTTCCTCACCGCAAACAAAGGCCCCGGCGCCCTGGTAGATTTCCAAGTCGAAATCGAAACCTGAGCCCAGGATGTCTTTGCCCAACAGGCCCCGTTTGTGCGCTTGGCGGATGGCTTTTTCCAGGGTGGCCACCGCCAGCGGATACTCGGCGCGACAGTAGATGTAACCCTGACTGGCCCCGATGGCCCGGGCGGCGATGATCATTCCTTCCAGCACCGCGTGCGGATCGCCCTCCATCACGCTGCGATCCATGAAGGCGCCCGGATCGCCCTCGTCGGCGTTGCACAATACGTACTTGAGATCGCCCTTGGCGCTACGGCAAAAATCCCACTTGAGCCCAGTGGGAAAGCCGCCGCCGCCGCGGCCGCGCAGGCCTGACTCCTTGACTTCGGCGATGATTTCCGCCGGTTTCAGTTCGAACAGCGCCCGGGCCAGGCCCTGATAAGCGTCGTAGCCGATGGCTTCTTCGATACGCTCTGGGTGAATCCGGCCCCGGTTGCGCAGAACCAGGGATTCTTGCCGGGCGAAGAAAGGAAAGAGGCTGACCGGCAAGATGTCCGAGGCGTCCCGGTCTTCCAGCACCAAGCCTTCCCCTAGAGCGGTCCCGCGCAGCAAGGCGAATTCGGCCACCGCCCGGCCTGCCATCAAGTGCTGGAGGAAGATCCGGCGCATTTTGTCCGCGTCCAGCGAGTGGTAGATGATGGCATCCGCGTCCAGGGTCTCGATGGTGATCATGGGCTCGTGACTGCACAGCCCGATGCAGCCGGAGCAAGTGACCTCAATGTCCCTGCGCTTCGAATTTTTCACCTCTTGTTCCAAGGCGTCGAGTACCGCCTGGGCCCCCGAGGCCAGACCGCAAGTGCCCAGATGCACCGTGACCCTGACGGTAGGACCCTCGGGGCGAAGTCTCTTTTGCTGCCGAATCAGATCCCGCAGTTGGTCAAGATCGCCGCGACTCATTTTTGTCATTGCCATGGCTCGCTCACCCCTCGGACACTTCAGCCGCGCCTTGGTATTGGCGCAGAATTTGTGGCAACTGTTCTTTCTTGACCTGCCGGTGGGTGTCTTGGTCGATCACCAACACCGGTGCCAGTCCACAGGCCCCCAGGCAACGGACCGTCTCCAGGCCGAACTCGCGATCATCGGTGCATTCGCCGATCTCGATGCCCAGGCTGGTTTTGAGTTGGTTGACGTTGCGCTGGGCTCCGCGCACGTGGCAGGCGGTTCCAGTGCATATCCGGATCTGATGCCGGCCGCGCGGTTTCATGGTGAAGAAAGAATAAAACGTCACCACCCCGTAGACCCGGCTGAGCGGAAGCCCCAGCCCGCGGGCCACCCGTCTTTGCACCACCGCCGGTAGATAACCGGTTACCGCCTGCACCTCTTCCAGTACCGGTATCAAGGCTCCCGGTTGGCCCCGGTGCTGGTCGATTATGCCATCGACGTCTTGCCATTGCTGAGCGGAAAACTCTGCGCCGCTGCTTTCTTCGACCCGTTCCATGAGACCCTTCCTCCTTTGGTTTACGAGCCCCTCCCAATAAGTTCAGTTTAGTCGCTGTGGCCAGGGGTGCTATCGGCGCGATTGCCAAGATGCTGTAGCGGAAATTGCCATATCTTTTTGGCAATTTCGTCTATAGCCGATGCTCCATCAAAATGACCATAATTGAGTTGTTACTTTTTGGTGGTTTTCTATCAGTCCACTTGGAGAAGTGAGCACTGAGAGCGAAAGAAAGGAATGCATCATGAAAGCAAATGTTGTCGTAGTCGGCGGAGGGCCCGCCGGAGTCATAACCGCACTCACTGCCAAGAGTGTGTACCCCGAGAAATCTGTGTGCCTTATCAAGGATATCGGCGACAGTGTCATCCCCTGTGCGATTCCGTACATGATGAACACGATGCCCGATCCGCAACAAAATGCAATGAGCGACAAGCCACTTGAGAATGCAGACATAGAAGTCAAAATTGCTAAGGTGATCTCCCTGGACACCGCAGCAAAAAACATCAGCCTTAAATCGGGTGAGAAAATTTCTTATGATCGATTGGTTCTGGCGACTGGTACCAGTTCGGTCATGCCGCCGATACCGGGCATTGATAAGGAGGGTGTATTTACCATCCGAAAAAGCATGGCGGACATAGTTTCCCTGCGTGGACGCGTACACGAAGCAAAAAAAATACTTATCATCGGCGGCGGATTCATCGGTGCGGAGTTTGCGGATGAAATAAGTCAAATGGAGGGAAAGGAGATTCACCTTATTGAAGTGATGCCGAAACTGCTACTTTCGGCCTTTGATGATGAGTTCTGTGACAAGGTGGAAGAGGTACTAAGCGAAGAAGGAGTCAAACTACACCTCAACAGTCGCGTGGAATCAATCAACGGTGAGCATCGCGTGGAGTCGGTGACTCTCAAGGGGGGAAAGACTCTAGCGGCCGATTTGGTGCTGGTGAGCATCGGCGCCAAACCTGCTATTGCGTTGGCACAAAAAGGCGGTTTGCGCATCACGGATAAGGGCTCGATATGGGTCGATGACTATATGCAAACCGATATCGAAGGAGTGTTTGCGGTTGGTGACTGTGCCTTGAAGCGAGATTTTTTCACCAGGCGGGAGGTGCCAGTTTGGCTGGCGTCCACCGCCACGGCAGAAGCAAGAAACGCAGGCGTTAATCTATACGGAATTCGGGTACTGAATCAGGTTCCGGGAACCATTTCGGCATTTTCTACCAGGATTGGTAAAGTTTCGTTTGCCAGTGCCGGCATGAACTGCCGTACCGGAAAAAGGGAGAATTTCCGTTCGATTTCATCCACTGCGGTTGCCTACGATCGTCACCCGATAACGCTTCCGGAAGCCTGTGAGTGCAAGGTGAAACTCTGCTTCTCTCCCCGATCGGGCATCATACTCGGGGGGCAAGTGTACGGGTGCGCGGCAGTGGGTGAATTGATTAATGTGATAGCGTTAGCTATTCAAAAGGGAGTAACCGTGCGCGAACTAGACATGATACAAATCGCCACCCATCCACTGCTTACGGCGGCCCCGACCGTGCATCCGCTCATCAATGCCGCCCACCTTGCCTTGGCCCAAATGCGAGCCGCGGTTACGGAATAGAAGGAAGCGGGCTTACTTCTTTTTCTTCTTAAAGAAGGACAGCGCGGAACGGGGGGACTCGATGGCCTGCTTGACCTTTTCATCCAGATCATCTTGATCGGCTTTGGACTTCTTCTTCCAGGCGCCTTCGATTTTTTCGACCAGTTCGTCGATTTCGCAGGGTTTGGTCAGATAGTCGTAGGCGCCGAATTTCATGGCCTCGATGGCGGTGTCGACAGAGCCGTGGCCGGTCAGGATGAGGGTCTGGGTGTGCAGACCCAGTTTCTGCGCTTCTTTCAGGGTGGTGATGCCGTCCATGCCCGGCATTTTTAAGTCTAGCACCATCACGTCGAATTTCTCCTCTTCCAGAGCGGCAATGGCGCCCGCGCCGTTGTTGACGGATTTTACCAGGTAGCCGCGGGTCGCCAGCAGCCGGGACATGTTTTCGGTGAAGATCTCTTCGTCGTCCACCAATAGAATTTTTGGCGCCAGTCTCATGTGGGTACCTCCTCGTTTGGTTCAATTTTTTCGGGCAACTCGATGCGAAACTTGGTGCCCTCGCCCGGCTCGCTGTCGATGGCGATGGTGCCGCCCAGACGTTTTACCATGCTGTGACACAAGGACAGGCCCAAGCCGGTTCCCTTGCCTACCGCTTTGGTGGTGAAAAATGGATCGAAGACTTTGTCCAGGTGCTCTGGGCGAATCCCGGTGCCGGTGTCGCTTACCGTGATCACGACCATTTTGTTCTGGTCATCACTGTGGGTACGGACTCGGATATTGCCATAGGGCTTGGTTTCATGGGCATCGATGGCGTTGGTGATCAGATTGAGAAATACTTGCTGCAACTGGGATAGATCGGAACTGATGAGCGGCAAGTCGGGATCGAGCTCCAAGCTGAACTTGATCCCGCTGCTGCCGGCTTCCCGCTCCATCAGTTCCGCGAGTTCGGTTAAGAAACCGTTGAGATCGAACTCTTCGATCACCGACTTGGTGCGTCGGGAAAAGCGCAACAGGTTCTGGGTGATGCGCTTGCAGCGCTGGAGTTGGGTCTGGACCTGGGACAAGGAGCGGAACACTTGCTCCATGAACGCGGAATCCCCCTGGGGCTCGTGTTGGGCCATGTCCAGCAGGATTTGTCTTTCGGTCATGATGATGGCCAGGGGGTTGTTGATCTCATGGGCTACTCCGGCGGAGAGCTCGCCAATCGAAGCCAGCTTGCTGGCCTGAATCAATTGCTGGTTGAGCCCCTCTGCGTCCTGGTCGCGCTTTCGAATTACCTTGATCATATGGCGCGCGGTGAAGAAAGACACCAACAAAATGGTCAGTGCGCTGATGTGCAGCAGGACCAGCATGGCGAAGTTGGTGTGGTTTACGTCGTAGAAGGCCTCGGCGTAATCTTGCCGTACCGTCAGTAGCCAGCGGGGCTGATCCAGCCAGGCCTGGGCCACGATTTGTTTGGCGGCGCCGGTATCGTGCACCCGCACCTGGATATCCGCATGTACCGGGCCCGGTGCCTTGCCGCTGGGCTCCATGATCTTGCCACTGAAACGCGGGCTGGTTTGAAACACTCCTACCGGATTGCGCAAATACACTTCTCCCGAACGGCCGATCTTGACCTGCTCGACCAGGGCCCGGAAGGCCTCGGTGTCGATGGTGGCTCTCAACACCCAGTCGCTGTCGCCCTGCCGGCGAAGCACCGCCACCACAAAGTGAGGGACCTTTCTGAAACCCAGGAACATGTCACTGATATACACCCCCTTCTCCATGACCCGCTTGAACCAGCGTGCCTGGGCATAGTTGCGATCATCGAGCCGGTAGGGCCCCACATAGGTTACGTGCCGGCCACGGACGTCGATGATGCCCAGGTCGGTAAAGCACTCCTGATATTCTCCATTCAAGGTTTCGAATACCTGCTGGAGGTTTTCTTTTTGCCGCAGATAGTCCAGGGAGTGGGTCTGGGCCAACAACTGCAGTCCGGAGGAGCGTTCTTTCAGAAACAGCTCGATAATTTGCCGATGATGTTCGGCCTGGGACCGGAAAATTTCTACCATCCGAGATTCGGCGAAACCGGAGTAACGGAGCTTGATGATCCAACCCACGGCCAGCAGGGGTAAGAGGGAACAAATCGCGGTGATCAGAACGAATTTCCGATTCAGTCGGGCATAATAACGATTGGGCACATCCTTTTCGATTGTGTTCACCATGGCTCCCGGACCTGGTTAAAAGGGCCAAATAAACGGAATCAAGGCGCTGGCCACCAGGCACATCAAGACATTCATGGGCACGCCGATTTTCAGATAATCGGCAAAGCGATAGCCGCCGGGCCCGTAGACCATCATGTTGGTCTGATAGCCGATGGGAGTGGCAAAGCTGGCCGAGGCTCCCATCATAATGGCGATGGTAAAGGGCATCATGTTCACGCCCATCTGCTGCGAGACGGAAAGAGCGATGGGAAACATCAACAAGGCGCCGGCGTTGTTGGTGATGACTTCGGTAAAGAGCGAGGTCAGGGCGTAAATCACCATTAGCACCGCCCAGGGGTTGTCGCCAACCAGCCCGGTGAGGCTATGGGCGATGGCCGCGGCCGCCCCGGTGATCTGCATGGCCTTGCCGATGCCGAAGGCGGCCACAATGACCAAGAGCACTTGCCAGTCGACACTTCTCATCGCCTGGGCAGTAGTCAAACAGCGGGTCATCAGCAACAAAGCGGCGGCGATGGCGGCGGCATTGAGCATACCCATTACCCCAGAAGACGCCAAGGCGATCATGCCCAACAGGATACCGAAGGCCAGCCAGGCCTTGGTGAATCGCGGTGGTGAAGAGTCGTCCAGTTGACTGATCAGAAAGAAGTCGCGGGAATGGCGGTGACGGAGCCGAAAACTGGGTGCTGCTTCGATCAGCAGCGAGTCGCCCGCTTGCAGTTTGCTGTCGGCGATGCTCTGTTCGATTCTTCTGCCTTCCCGGGAAATACCGATCACGGCCGCGGCGTAGGTTTTGCGGAAATGATCTTCGCCGATGACTTGCCCCAGCAGACGGCAGGAGCGCGAGACCACGGCCTCCATTAGGCAGCGGTCCGAACGCGGGGTTTTGATCTTGTCGATGTCATTGGTCGCCGGGGTGAGACCACGCACTTTTTGCAATTCCGCCACGGTATCGAGGATGCCGGCAAAGACCAAACGATCACCGGCAGCCAGCGGGGTCGAAGGATCGAAGTCCGAAAGCACCTGGCCCGCGCGCACCACGCTGAGCAATTGCATGTCATCGAGTTCTTTCAGGCCCGCCTGGGTGAGGGTCTTGCCGTCAAGGTTGCTCCCGGGCCGGATGGTCATTTCGACGGTATACTCTTTGGGTTGATCGACCTTGCCCATCATGGAAGATCGATTGGGCAGAAACCAGCGGCTGACCGCAAACACGAAAATCATCATGAAGGCGGCACAGGGTAGGCCCACCTTGGCGATTTCAAACATACCCAGACCATCCGAACCGGTTTCGTCGATCATCAAGCCGTTGACCACCAGGTTGGTGCTGGTTCCGATCAAGGTACAGGTCCCACCCAGGATGGCCGCGTAACTCAGCGGGATCATCAGCTTTGATACCGGCATGCCAAATTTCTTGGCCCAGGTCGTGACCGCCGGGATAAAAATGGCCACCACCGGCGTGTTATTCAAAAAGGCGCTCAGGGTGGTAACCGGCAACATCAGGCGTGCCTGGGCCCGCGTAATGGTCTTGGGTCGTTTGTTCAAAAAGGGGGTCAAGATGGCGATGGCCCCGGTCTCGCGCGCGCCGGCGGCAACCACAAAGAGAATGGCCACCGTGACCATGCCCTGGTTGCTCAGACCCACCAGAGCCTCGGTCGGGCTCACGATGCCGATAGTGACCAGCAGGGTCAGCACGCCCATGACGATGAATTCGGGACCGATACGAGTGCCGACCAGAAACACAAACATCATCACCACGCTGCCTATGGTTACCCAGCCTTCCCAGCCCATTGCGTACCTCTTTTCGTCTCGTAGGTGAAAATCCAATTACAACTTGAAGATCAGCCGCAACATGATGGCGTTTTCCCAGGCGCTTTTGCGGTTCTTCAGGGTTGGATCGGCCTGGTTGGACTTGGCGCCCGAGATCAGCCAGTTGTCGTTTTCACCATCGCCGTCCCGGTCTTGGCTGGGTGCCCATTGAAAGACGTTATTGAGCTGCAAACGCACCATGGGGTTGAGAGTCCAACTCAGGCCCAGGGTCAGTTCGTGAGCCAAATGAGCGCCGTCGAGCATAGCGGCGGACACGTTGTTGCTGTCGTCGGGCGCGAAAGCGGTCACGTTGGTTTTGGCGAAAAGCGACTGGTCGGCCCAACTGCGAGAGTAACGCGCTAAAAGTTCCCAGGCGCCCGGGCCGTCTTGATGGATGGTTCGGGCGGGCTTCGCGGTTTTCCAGCCGCCGGCAGTCAGCCGCTTCGATTCGCCGGTCAGATAAACCGATGCCCACACCGATAGCGAGCGAATGAAGCCGTCGCTGCGTTGTATCAACTCGTGCGTCTTACGCGCGCTGCCCACGAAGAGATCGTGGTAGATGCTGACATTGACATAGCGTACTTGCAGGTACTCAGCAGAGCAGGCGAAAGGTCCGCGCAGGTAATGCAGCTCACCGCCCAGGCGGCTGCGTTCGCCGATCTTGGCTCCGATTCGGTCATGGGTTCGTCCATCGGTACGCAGCACTTGCTCGCTGCGCCAGCGCCAGAGCGCGCTAGCGTAATTGGCCGAGCGCAGCCCGCCGGTTTCATAACGAGAACTGGGTGTTGATTGCTTGCCCCAGGTGGCCTGGGCGACCAGATATAGGCCGGAGCGGAAAGGATTTAGGAAAAGACGGGCGGCGAGGTCCTGGTGGTCGTCGATATCGCCGGACTTGACATCGCTATCCACGCCCACGCCGGTGTACACGCCCAGCTCGTAGACCAGGGATCCGCTCCAGACCTCACCCCAAAGCTTCGCGCCCCGGTCGAAGAAGGGATAGAGCGGACTGGAGGTGCCTCGTTCGACAAAGTTCACGTTATTGTCGGTGGTCAGCCAGGAACTGGAAAAAGGCACCTTCATCTGGCCGGCCCGAATCTGTAACCAGGGCCGGGCCAAGTAATTGACCCAGGCATTGCGAATGTAAGGCTCGCCGGCCAGTTCGGCTTGCACCCGGTAGCCAAAATCTTGGTAGATGCGGCCCTGCAAGTCCATGCGTGCGCGGCGGATGTCGATGCCGTGGGGCGCGCCCCGTTGGTCGCCCTGGTACAGGCGGGTATCAAGGTGAACATTGCCGCGAATCTTGAGCAAAAATTCGCCGCTCTCGGTCTCCAACAGGAAATCGTCTTGCCAGCGAGTTTCGAGCTTGCCCGCGCCGGCGCGCATAGGGGCCAAGGATGTGCATAAAACGATGACCAATAGGAGCTGGTTTTTCATTTGCCAAGCACCGAGTCAGCGACAATTCGAAACAGATCCTGGTCGCGCAGGATGCCGACCAGCTTCCCGTCTGCCATGATCGGGAGGACGGTCAGGTTCTTTGCCGCCATGGCATGGACCGCCTCCATCAGGGGTGTGTTCAAATCAGTGGCATGGTGCCAGGAGACGACGTCGCCCAGGGGCAGCTTGCCTATCACCTTGGTCTGGGCCAGAAACATGCCGGTATAAAATGACGCGTAGGCAGAGTCTTGCAAGAAGTCGGGAACCATGGTGCGGAGCAAGTCAGTGATGCCTATCAGGCCAACGAAGTTCTCGCCGCGATCGAAGACCAGCACGGTGCGGCGGCCGGGGCCGGATGGCTCCGAGGCCTCGCCGGCAAAGAGCGATTGCTCCAGGGCGGCGACCACCGATTGGACCGACTGATCCACGTAGAACTTGCGGTAGGCATCGACCGGAACCATCAACTCTTCGATCCGTTTTTCGCGCAGAGTTTGCGAGGGGCCCCGTGCCAGTAAGCGACGGATGCGTTGGGCCAGGTCGGCCAGATCCACCGGCTTTTGCACGAAGTCGACAATGCGCAGATGCAGGCCGGCCAGGGCGTCGTGGTAATTGCCGTGACCGGTGAGGATCAATACTGGCAAGTCGGGTTCTTGCTGCCTGATTTTTTCGAGGGTCTCGATGCCATCCATGCCGCCCATGCGCAGGTCCAGGATCATTACCTCCGGCGGATCTTGGGCCACCATCTGTACCGCTCGTTCTCCGCTTTCGGCCTGGCTGACCACAAAGCCTTGCCTGGTTAGGGCCTGGGCGGCGGCGGCGCGAAACTCGTCTTCGTCGTCTACCAGCAGCAAGCGAATTTCGTTGGTGGGTTCGTTCATCGTTTTTCTTCCTGTGCGTGCTAAAAGGGTTTCAGCCCGGGATAGCCGATGAGCGGCCAATACAGCCAGCTCAGCAGGGTCAAGGTGACAAAGGACATGATGAAGCAGGGCAGGCCTACCCGGATAAAGTCCTTGGGTTCTAGCAGGCCACTGGCGTACACGATGGCGTTGGGCGGGGTGCCGATGACCAGCAGGTAGGCGAAAGAAGACGAAGCCGCCGTGGCCAAGCCCATGAAGGGAACCAGGGTGCTGCCCGGTTCGGCGATGGCGGCCATGTTCAGGGTAATGGGGCCCACCGAGGCGGCGGCCGGGCCGTCGGCCATCAAATTGGTTAGCACGGCGGTCACCACCGTGCCCAGCGTGAGTAAGGCCTGGCCGGTGGCGAAGCCAAAGGAAGCCACGGCCTCGACGATGGAACTGGCCAGCCAGTAGGCGGTGCCGGTGGAGTCGAGTACCTTGCCGAAAATAATGGCGCCGGCGTAAAGCCAGACCACGCCCCAGTCGACTTTTTCCTGGTAGTCGCGCCAGTTGACCACCCCGCAAAGCATATAGGCTACCGCCCCGGCGATGGCGATGACCCCGATGCCCAGCCGGACGCCGAGGAGTTGGTGGAGCACGTTTTTTTCCAAGACCCAGCCGCTCAACATGAGCAGAAAAATGACCACCGCGATGATCTGTTGGCGGTTCCAGGGGCCTTTGCGGGCCATGTCTTGCTTCAATGAATCCAGCGCGGGCGTCATGTCGGTGACCTGAGGCTTGAAGCGCCATTGCAATAGGACCCAGAGCACCGGCATCATGATCAGGACGAAGGGAAAGCCGTAAGCGATCCATTGGCCATAGCCCATGGTGATACCGAACATGTCTTCCATATAGGTCATCATGATCACGTTGCGCGCGCCGCCGGAGGGAGAGCCGAAGCCACCGACGTTGCAGGCCATGCAGATGGCGATCATCAGCATCTTGCCCAGCTCGAGGTCCGGACGGCCGTCCGTGCCCCGGCTGTTGTTGAACAGGATCAGGGCGATGGGCAAAAACATGGCGGCCAGGGCGTGGTCGGAGATGAAAGAAGCGCCGGGGGCGATGACCAGAATCAGGATGGCGGTGATCCACTTGATATTGGGCCGGGCCATGCGTTTGAACAGAAACAGGCAGATGCGCTTGTCTACTCCGGTCTTGACGAAGGCGGCGGCAAACATCAAGCTGCCCATGATGAACCAGCAGGCGTCCGACCAGAACAAGGACGCTACTTCCCGGCGGGAGACCACGCCGGTGAAGACCAGGATCAGGCCGATGCAGAAGGCTACCCCGGGCAGGGGAATGGCCTCGGTCAGAAAGCAAACTACCACGAAGGCCACCATGGCCAGGCATACTTGTATGTGCCAGGCGGCGCGCTCGGCCTTGATTTGTTGCTGCCGGTTCAGATCGGCGTAGCTAAGCTGCTCATGGCGCAAGGCATGAGCCCGAATCATGGTTTGCTTGAAGGCCTCCGGCTCGTTGCTGGCCAGCCAGGCACTGAACTTCTCAAAATGCGTCTCGTCAACCGTTAGCCCCAGTTTTCGGGTCTGCTCCAGGCTGCGCTTGGCGATGGTGTCGCGGGCCAGGGCGCCTTGGCGCATGTTTTTCTCCAGTACCCGCACGCTGAGTGATTGCCACTGTTCTACTTCGTGGTGGGCCTGGCCGAACAGGTCCTGGGCCAGGAAATCAAGCACATGATCTTCGCCGGCGGAATACTCCACTGCCACATCCATCATGCTGGCGGGCATGGGCAGAAGCAGGATGAGGGCGAAGAGTCCCACCGCGATGCCGAAGGTCTTATAGTTGACATATTGATCGTAGCCGGATTTACTTTTCTTCTGGTTGATCATGCCAGCATCTCCCATCCATGGGGGTGGACCGTCAGTAGTTTTC
>JAUVBB010000526.1 GCA_030591445.1 Deltaproteobacteria bacterium
GTCCTGAATATAGGGAATCTGCGGGCATATCTCTTCTACATTGCTAACCGGCTGGCCAATGGCAAGGGTAAAGACGGTCAAAGATTCCAACTGGCCGTCGGACACTTGTACGCGCACCGAGCCCTGGCAGTAACGTTGCGTCTGAGAAGACACCTCCAGGCTAAAGCGATCCTGGTGGCGCAACAGAGTGAGTGAGGGGTGTTCTAATTGACTCCACTGCTCGATGGTGGCTTCTACCTGCAAGAACGCAACGGGAGTCTCGGCGTCGTTGACGCTAAAGGCTAAGGGGCCGGTTGTTCCGCCTGGGGACATTTGTTGGTCTTCGATGGCATCGATCGAGGGGGCGGTATTGGCCGCGGCGTTTACCGTCACTTCGATGTCCGTACTGGCGCTCAACTCACCGTCGGTCACCGAGACGGTTAATCGACTGCTCTGTGCTTGTCCCGATCTCGGCACCAGGGTCAGATTTCGCTGAGCGCCGCTTCCGCCCCAGTCTACGCCCCATTGCGAGATCGCCAGCGGGCCTTGCTGGTCTTGGATCGACAAAACCAAGAAAGCCGGGTCGGTCTCGGCGTCGGACAGGTCGATGGCGATGGGCTCGCTGGCATGGCCTTCATCCACGCTTATCGAGGACGGGGCGTCGAGGGTCGGGGAAGTGTTGTTGGGTTGAGGCTCGACGGTCAGGACAAAATCACGCACCTGCCAAAGTTCTCCGTCGCTTACCCGCAGCTGACCGGTCAGTTGGCCGCTACTGCCGGCCTTGGAGCATATTTGCAAACTGCGCTCACGGCCCTGGCCCTCAATACGATGGGATAGGTAAAGCTCTTGCGCAGTCTCGGCCTGGGCCGAGAAATCAAGCGCAACCCTGAGCGTGTCGATAGGGCTGTCGGCATCATCGATAGTGAAGGACAAGGGCGAAGAGGCTTGGCCGGCCAAGCTGGTCAGAGAGTCGAGAGCCGTGACCGAAGGGGGCAAATTGGCATCCCGCGGCCGGTGGAGCAGAAAGGATGTTTGGGCGGAGTCGGTGCCATCGTTTACTGCCAGCGTAATTTGCACGGTACCATTGTGTCCGGTGGCAGGAAATATTTCGGCCTGGCGTTGGGCACCGCTGCCGGAAAAAACAATGCCCAGGGCCGGCAAGAAATCGGGATCTTCGCTGCGGGCGCGCAGGTGCAAATCCGCCGGGTCGGTTTCGAGATCAACAATGTTAAAAGACACAGCCAAAGAGCTAAGATCGGCCGGCAGAATCTGGTCGGTGACCGCGGAGATCGTAGGCGGTGTATTGTCACTGTCAAGACGGTAGTCGAGGGGTATGGTGACGGTGGCTTGGTCGAATTGTACCGGCAGGTCCGTGGCATCGCTTTGCCGCTGGCCTAAGTGATCGCGCAGTCGAAAATCGGCCAGAGTGGCGTCGAACCCGGGAGTAGAATCGGTGATTTCCAGCACCACCTGGCGCGCTTGCCCGTCGGCCTGGACGAAGGGAGTCAGATCCATGGCGAAGGTGGCGGGATCGGCCGAGCCGTCGCCGGCGAAGGAGTACTGTCCGCCGGCAAACTGCAAGAAAACCGGGGCGAAGCTCCAACGTTTGCGCGCCGGGTCGGGGCCTGCTTGCCATAACCGCACTTGCAACTGGTTGCGCAGTACATGGCTGAGCGTGAATTCCGCGCTGAGCATCGGTTCGCGGCTGGCAGTGGTGAACCAATAGGCGGAGGCAATGGTTGGGACGCGGGTTGCCTGCTCGGGCATACAAATCACGTTCGAGCTGGGGTAAAGCGCATCATAGGCGAGCCAGAAGAATCCCTGGTTGCGATAATCAGTGCCCCAGGAGTTGGCGATCTTCAGCGCGCCTTTTTCGCCGACATCGACGACGTCGTTGCGGTTGATGTCGGTCCAGAGATGGTCGTGATAACCCACAATGGTCAGGGCATGGCGGGCATCGGCGGCCAGGGTGAAGATGGCCACATCTTGACCCACCCAGGCGTCGTCTTCTTCAGTGGCGGGATCGTTTGCCAGGCCGCGGCCGAATACTATCCCGCTGGTGATCGAAGAGGTTTCAAAGCCCAGGACCAAGCCCTGGGCCAAGTAGGTCTTGATGGTGGCCAGACCATCTTTGACCTGATGCATGGAGATAAAGCCGTATTGATCGATCCGGTGGCGCAGCGCGCTGCGCCAAACGGCCGGATCCAGGCTCCAGTGTTTGAATTCCGTGGTGTACGGAAAGATGTCCAGGCTAGGGGCACCGTGGTCGTGAAGCAGGCGCAGGGCGGCGTGCAGGTCAATGCCTTGGGCATTGTTTTTCCCATTGTTGAGCAGATTGAAGGTCCAGGAAGGTGAAAACCGGAATGAATTGCCACCATTTTTTGCATCCCAAGCCTGGGCCCGGGCAACCATGTAAGTGAATTGGTAGTAGGTGACGGCAAAGGCGGTGCAAGAATTCAAGAGACCCTGGGTGCGGATGGGCGGAAAGGCTGGATCTTGGCTGTTATCCACCATGTCGGGTAGTTCGCTGCCGCGAGCCGGCAAGGCCAGAACCAAGGCAACCGTAAGCAGCAAAATCATTCGAGATATGCCCAGTTTGTTTCTGGACACCATAAGCGCTCCTTGGGCAAGACCCATAATCCTCTTTTCCAATCTACACCATTTGCCGGTAAGGGACTATTCGCTTTTCTTGCTTCGCTCTTCGGTAGTGATTTTCAAAAGGGTATCGAGTCGATTTTGGGCGGGGGCGGAGAAGATGCGTTGATATGTTTTTGCTTTGAGCACGAGAGTAAAATACTCGGTGACCGGGAATCTTCGCTCGAAACAGACTAGCGCCCGGCGACAGGGCAGGCCGTCTTGGAGGGTACGGCAATAAGCAAAGCTGACTTCGCCGCCCAGTTGGGGACAGCGCACAGTCAAGGCGTCGAAGGCTCGGTGGGGCATGACGGGGTAGTGCTCGCTAACCAATCTTGGGCAACTGGGCGATGGCCTCGAGGGCGCGTTGGATCTCCTCTTCTGGCATTTCGTAGGCGGTGAGCTTGTTGGCCAGGTAGGCGTCATAGGCGGCCAAGTCCACCAGGCCGTGGCCGGACCAATTGAACAGAATGGTTTTTTCTTTGCCTTCTTCTTTGGCTTGTTGGGCGGCCTCGATGACCGCGGCGATGGCGTGGTTGGCCTCCGGTGCCGATATGAAGCCTTCGGTACGCGCGAAGCGGATGCCGGCTTCAAAGGTTTGGATTTGATCGTAGGACCGAGGCTCGACCAGGCCGCTTTTGATGCTGTGGCTGACCATGGGCGCCATGCCGTGGTAACGCAGGCCGCCGGCGTGGATGGGCGCCGGAACAAAATCGTGACCCAGGGTGTGCATGGGCAATAGCGGCGTGGTTTGATTGGTGTCACCGAAATCATAGGCGTAGGGTCCGCGGGTCATGGTCGGACACGAGGTGGGTTCGGCGGCGATGATTTGCAGGGACTGGCCGGCGATTTTGTCGGCCAGGAAAGGAAAGACCAGTCCGGCGAAGTTCGAGCCGCCGCCCGCGCAGCCGATGAGGACATCCGGGGTTTCGCCCAGGGCTTCTAACTGCTTCTTGGCCTCGAGCCCAATGATCGATTGGTGCAGCATTACGTGGTTGAGTACCGAACCCAGCGAATAGCGGGTGTCGTCTCTTTGTACCGCCACCTCGACGGCTTCGGAGATGGCGATGCCCAGGCTGCCCGGACTGTCCGGCGACTGCGCCAGGATTTTGCGCCCGGCTTCGGTGGTGTCGGTCGGCGAGGACACGCAGTCGGCCCCCCACGTAGACATCATGATCCGGCGGTAGGGTTTTTGCTCGAATGAAACCCGTACCATGAACACCTTGCACTCGAGATCGAAAAGCTGGCACGCGAAGGCCAAGGCAGAACCCCACTGGCCGGCACCGGTTTCGGTGATTAGGCGTTTTACGCCGAAGGCCTTGTTGTAATAGGCTTGCGGGATCGCGGTATTGGGTTTGTGCGAGCCGGGAGGAGAGACCCCTTCGTTCTTGAAGTAGATCTTGACTGGACAATCCAGGGCTTTTTCCAGCCGATCGGCCCGGTAGAGCGGAGTCGGCCGCCAAATTTTGTAGATGCCCAAAACCTCGGGCGGGATGTCGATCCAGCGCTCGGTCGAGGCTTCTTGCTCGACCAAGTTCATGGGGAAGATAGGGGCAAAATCCTCCGGCGCCGCCGGTTTTCCGGTTCCCGGGTGCAAAGGCGGGGGCATGGGCTCTGGGAAGTCCGCGTTCAGGTTGTACCA
>JAUVBB010000053.1 GCA_030591445.1 Deltaproteobacteria bacterium
AGCCGTTCTGGCAGTGGTCGCTTACGCAATCCGAGTTCTCATCGCAGCCGCTGCCGTCACCGAGGTTGGCCTGGCAGGTTCCGTCGCAGTGGGCGCCGGCATCACATTCGTCGTCCAGGCTGCAAGTGGAAGGGCAGGCGGGTGTTGATTGGTTCTGAGTAGCGTCACAAAAAATCGAAACGTAAAGTCCACATTCACTGACCATCATTGAGGCATCGCAGGCCGTGTCGTCGTCCGCGCCGGCCGAATCGCAAACATTGGCGGTGCAGGTCGCGTCCGTTCGGGCGCCCTGACAAGTGGCCGGGTCATCGCAGTTGGCGGGCGAGGAATAACCGCCCGGGCAGTCACCCG
This sequence comes from Deltaproteobacteria bacterium, assembly GCA_030591445.1. Taxonomy (GTDB): domain Bacteria; phylum Myxococcota; class B64-G9; order B64-G9; family B64-G9; genus JAUVBB01. The sequence continues at coordinate 352 of JAUVBB010000053.1, forward strand.
CGATGGTACAGCAGTCGCCGGAGGCGCAGCAGAAGCCGTTCTGACAATGGGCGCTTACGCAGTCCGAGTTCTCATCGCAGCTGCCACCGTCATTGAGGTCGGCCTGGCAGCTGCCGTCGCAGTGGGCACCGGGATCACATTCGTCGTCCAGGCTGCAGGAAGAGGCGCAGGCAGGGCTTGCTTGGTCCTCGGTTTCGTCACAAAAAACGGAAGGGTAGAGTCCGCAGTCACTGACCATCATGCTGGCATTGCAGGCCGAGTCGTCGTCCGCGCTGTCTGATCCGCAAACATTTGCGTTGCAAGTCGCGTCTGTGCGGGTGCCCTGGCAGGTGGCTGGGTCATCGCAGTTGGCGAGCGAAGAATAAGCGCCCGGGCAGTCTCCAGCGGAGGTGCAGCAGTCGCCGGAGGCGCAGCAGAAGCCGTTCTGACAATGGGCGCTTACGCAATCCGAGTTTTCATCGCAGCTGCTGCCGTCATCGAAATCGGCCTGGCAGGTGCCGTCGCAGTGGGCGCCGGGATCACATTCGTCGTCCAGGCTGCAGGAGGAGGAGCAGACAGGTGTTGTCTGGGCCTGGGTACCGTTACAGAAGATGGCAGGGTCCAGTCCGCAGTCGCTGACCATTATGCCGGCGTCGCAGGCCGAGTCGTCGTCCGCGTTGTCCGAACCGCAAACATTGGCGGTGCAAGTCGCGTCCGTGCGGGTGCCCTGGCAGCTGGACGGGTCATCGCAGTTGGCGGGCTCGGAATAACTGCTCGGGCAGTCTCCCGTATCCACGCAGCAGTCGCCCGAGGCGCAGCAGAATCCGTTCTGGCAGTGCCCACTGATGCAATCCGAGTTCTGGTCGCAGCCCTTGCCGTCGTTGAGGTCGTCCAGACAGGTGCTGGCGATCTCCTCGCAGTGGGCGGATACGATGCAGGTGGCGTCATTGAGACAACTGACAGCGCAATCGTCGCCGTTGGCGCCATCGCCGGCACAGGTGTAGAGGCCGCAACTTACCATGGAGGGGCTGGTGCACTGACCGTCCTCGCAGGTAGCGATGCCGATCTCGAAGTAGTTGTCACTGTCGCCGCTACACGAGTTGGCGGGGCAGTCGATGGTGTCCTCGTCGGTCTCTCCGTCGCAGTCGTCGTCGACCGCATTGCACAGTTCGTCGGCGCCGGGGTGGACTTCATCGTCCTCATCGTCGCAGTCACCGCCACCGTTCGGGCACACGGCCGGCTGGTCCACCAGGGCGAGGTCGCTATCGCAATAAGAATCGCCGTCGTCGTCGCAGCCGTTGTCGGTGGTCTCGTCGCAGTCATCATCCAGCCCGTTACAATCCTCGATGATGTCAGTGACGGTTTCGTTGACGCACTCGGTGCCGCTGCCATCGGCGGTGCAAGTCCTGGTGCCGTTTTCGCACATGTCGCTGTCTGCACCATCGCATTGCTGGCCCAAATCAGTGAAGTCCTCGTTGGTTGTTCCGTCACAGTCGTCATCCAGGTTGTTACAGATCTCCAGGATGTCGGTTACAGTCTCGTTGACACACTCCGTGCCGCTACCATCGGCCAAGCAAGTCCAGGTGCCGTTTTCGCACATGTCGGTATCGGAACTGTCGCAAGTTTGACCCAGACCAGGGTAGTCCTCATCCGTGGTCGTGTCGCAGTCGTTGTCTTTGCCGTCGCAGAGTTCCGGCGCTCCGTCATAAACGGAGGTATCGTTGTCGTCGCAGTCGGCGCAAGGGCAGTCTGCTCCTTGGCCACAGCCGTCCTGATCGATGTCGGTGCAAGTCACGATGAGGACGCAATCGGTACCGTTCCAGCTATGGTCCGACAAGCAGGTGCAGGCATACTGGTCCAGGTCAGTCTGGAAGCAGCCGTCGGGCTCCGCGTTGGACATATCGCAGGGATCGGGATCGCAGGGATCGTCGACACAGGTGTTCGACTCTTGGGGCCAGTCGACGTAGCCGGGGGCGCAGGCTTCACAGTGATCGCCTTGGTAGCCTTCGTCGCAGGTGCAGACGGCAACACTGCCCGTGTCATCGCAGCTGCCGTGACCGTTGCAGGTGGTGTCGGTGCAGGAAGTATCCTCCACGCAGGCGTCTTCTTCGTCGTGGTAGCCGGCCAGGCAGTCACCACAAACGGGCTCGCCCTGGTCATTTTCGCAGCTACGGTGGACATCGGCGCAGTCGGTGTCATCGGCACATGGATCCACCGGGAGACATGCCCCGTCGCCGTAGTCGGTAAACATGGGGGCACAGTGATCGCAGTGGTCGCCGGCATAAGCCGGGTCACAGCTGCACACGATACCGCCGGTGGCGTCGTTGCAGTTGCCGTGCCCGGAGCAGGAATCGGCATCGCAGCTCTCGTTGACCTGGACGCATTGTTTGTTGACGCAGACGAAGCCGGTCGGGCAATCGGCGTCAGCCGTGCATTCGTCTTTGCTGGTTTCCGACCCGCATTGGGGCAGCAGGGCCAGAGTGATGACCAGAGCAAACCGAGTTGCAAAATGAAAAAAGCGGTTCATGCCTATCCTCCCGTTAAATCATGTATGAAGACGAAATGCGTCAGATTGCCAGACCTGGAAAATTACAATCCAAGCGGTCGGCTTGGCCAAGTTCGCCTATTGGAGGGATTCCGTCAACTGATTAAAGGAGGTGACCGGTGGGGAGTTGCTAAGATACTTCGCGTTCGAACAGACCGGCTGCGCCCATGCCGCCGCCGATGCACATGCTGACTACGCCGTAGCGCAGGTTCTGACGCTCCATTTCATAGAGCAATTTGCAGGTCAAGAAGGTGCCGGTGCAGCCCAGGGGATGGCCGAGAGCGATGGCCCCGCCATTGACGTTGACCTTGTCCATGTCGAGCCCCAGCACGTCTTCGCAGCAATACAGGGCCTGGGAGGCGAAGGCTTCGTTGACTTCCCACAGATCGATGTCTTCTTTTTTCATGCCGGCTCTTTCTAGCAGCTTCGGGATGGCATAGGCCGGACCCACGCCCATGATCTCGGGTCGCGTACCGGCTACTTGCTGGCGCCGGTAGATGGCCAAGGGCTTGAGGCCCAGGGAATTGGCTTTTTCGCGGCTCATGAGCACCACGGCTCCGGCTCCGTCGTTCATTTGTGAGGAGTTGCCGGCCGTGACCGTGCCAGTGGGGTCGAAAACGGGTCGTAGCTTGGAAAGGATCTCAAGGTTGGTGCCGCGCCGCGGTCCCTCGTCGGTGTCTAGTATCACTTTCTTGGCCACCGGGTGACCCTCGGTGCCTTCTTCGAAAACCTCGGTCTCGATGGGTAGGATTTGGCTTTTGAATCGGCCCTCGTCGATGGCCTTTAGGGCGAGGTCGTGGCTGCGAACGGCGAAGACATCCTGCCGTTCGCGCGAGATGTTGAACTCATGGGCCACGTTTTCGGCGGTTAGTCCCATGGGAGTGTAGGCATCCACCCAGTCTTCGACCAGTTGTGGATAGGCCACTGGTTTGTTGCCGCCCATGGGCACCAGGGTCATGGATTCGACGCCGCCGGCGACGATCACATCGGCTTCATCGAGCATGATACGCTCGGCAGCTTGCGAGATGCTTTGTAAGCCGGAGGAACAGAACCGGTTGACGGTGACGGCTGGAACGGTATAGGGCAGTTTGGCGGCCAAGCCTACCAAGCGAGCCAGGTTCATGCCCAATTCGCCTTCGGGCATGGCGCAGCCGATGATCAGATCGTCGATATCTTTTTCGGCCAATCCCTTGGCGCGATTCACCGCTTCACGCACGACTTTGGCGCCGAAATGAACGGGATGGGTATCGCGGAAATTTCCACGCCGGTAGCGGGCGATGGGCGACCGGACGGCGCTGACAATGACAGCTTCTCGAGTCATTTTTTTTCTCCTTGCCAAACGCTCCTAGTTGCGGAGCGGTTTGCCTTTCATCAGGAAGTAGGAAATCCGCTCTTGGGTTTTCTCGGTTCCCAGTAGAGACAGGAACGCTTCCCGCTCGATGTCCAACACATATTGTTCGGTTACGCCGAAGTTGGGCGTGGTTTTGCCGCCGCATAAGACCCAGGCTAGCTTCTCGGCGATATGTTGCTCATGTTCGGTGATTTGGTGTTGTTTGCACATCGAGTCGATGACCATGCGCAAGGTGGCGTAGACAGTCTCGCCCGGCAAATGCAAGCGGCGTTGCCGGGGCGGGGTATATCCTTCCAGATGCATGGCTTGAACCATAAGTTTGGCGGTGCCGAGCACGTGTTCCTTGTTGGTGACAATGCGATCGGAGGCCCGCAAGAATTTTGCCGCCAATGATTCGTGCGCGCTCATGGTTACCTTGGCCATGGCGATGGCCTGGAACACGGATTGAATACAAGGATTGAGGCCGGTCGCCCGGGCCTCGTCGGGAAGACCTTCCAGGGCGCGAACCAGCAGCTCTTTGGTGCCGCCGCCGCCGGGGATCAGGCCCATGCCTATTTCCACTTGGCCCATGAACAGATCGGCGTGGGCGCAAACCCGATCGGCGCCCATGGTGATTTCCATCCCGCCGCCCAGAGTCATGCCAAAGGGCGCGGCCACCACCGGCTTGGGCGAATATTTCAGGCGCATGCAGACGTCTTGGAAACCCTTGATGGCACCCTCGACCTCTTTCCAGTTGCCGGCCTTGGCGTTCATCAGCAGCAGCATGACATTGGCGCCCACGCAGAAGTTGTCGCCGTGGTTGCCGATGACCATACCGATTTTTTGTTCGTCTTTTTCCAGGAGGTCGAGTCCTTGGTTGAGCATGGCGATGATGTCATCGTCGACCGAGTTCATCTTGCTATGGAATTCGCAACCCAGCACACCGTCGCCCAGGTCGATCAGGGTGGCGCTGGTGTTGCCGGCGATTTCGCCTTTTTGTTCTTTGATCACCGGCAGCCAGATGGCTTTGGGATCTTCCGGTACCGGCTGGTAGCTTTTGCTCTTCCAATCGAAGAAGGAGCGCTTGCCGTCTTTGGATTGGTAGAAGCCTTCGCCACCGGCGGCCAAGATGGCCTCGGCGATGGGCGGTAAGCTCTTGCCATCGGCTTTCATGCGCTCGCAGGTCTCGGCAAAGCCCATGGCGTCCCAGGCCTCGAAGGGGCCGGCTTCCCAGTTGTAGCCCCACTTCATGGCGTTGTCGATTTGCATGATGTCGGCGGCGATTTCTCCTACCCGATTGCCGGAATAAATCATGGAATCGGCTTGCACCGCCCAGGCAAACTGTCCGGCGCGGTCTTCGGCCTTGACGAATTCGCTCATGCGCTTGAGAGGATCATCGGTGTTGCGGGCAATGCCAGTCGAGTCGAAGCGAACTTTTTCCTTGGGTCGGTACTCGCCGGTCTTCCAATCCAGGGCCAGGATTTGCTTCTTGCCCTCGGCGTCTTTCGACTTCTTGTAAAAGCCGCCCTTGGTTTTATCGCCGAATTGCTTTTTCTCCATCATGGTCCGGATGAAATCAGGGGCTTTGAAGATGTCGTGTTCTTCATCCTCGGTCAGGTTCTCGACGCAGTTGTCCACGATATGAACCACGGTGTCGAGACCCACCATGTCGAGGGTGCGGAAGGCGGCGCTCTTGGGTCGTCCCAAAGGCTGGCCCACGATGGCGTCTACTTCTTCGACGGTATAGTCTTTTTCGATCATTTCTTTTATGCAGCGCATCATGCCGTAGACGCCGATGCGATTGCCCACGAAATTGGGCGTGTCGTTGCCCAAGACCATGCCTTTGCCCAGCACGTTGGTGCCAAACTCGGTCATGAAGTCCATGATCTCGGGATCGGTTTCGGTGCCGGCCACTAGTTCGAGCAGGCGCATGAATCGAACCGGGTTGAAGAAATGGGTGACTAAGAAACGCTGGCGAAAGTCTTTCGAACGGCCTTTGACCATGTCCTTGATGGGCAAGCCAGAGGTGTTAGAGGAGATCACCGCGGTCTTTTTGGCGTGTTTTTCCACCTTTTCAAACAGGCTGCGTTTGATCTCGAGGTTTTCCACCACCACTTCGACGATCCAGTCGCAGTCGGCTAGAACCTCCATATCATCTTCGAGGTTGCCGCAGACAATGTCATGGGCAAAGCTGTCGTGATAGAAGGCCGGAATGGGCTTGCGATTTTTCAGCGCTGCCTTGAGCGCCGAATTGGCAAAGCGGTTTCGAAAAGCCCGCTTTTCGTGCAAACCCTTTTTCTTCTCCTCGTCGGTGGGTTTGGGTACGATGTCCAAAAGGTACGTTTTGATCCCGCAATTGGCCAGATGGGCTGCGATGCCCATGCCCATGATTCCGGCACCCAGCACCGCCGCCTTTTCGATCTTGCGACTCATAGTTTAAACCTCCTTGGAAGGGGTCATGTATTAAATGACGCAGCAAGTCTAAACATAAATTGACTCAGATGTCAATTTAGAATTCTCGTTCGAACATTTCGTAACAGGTTCGGCTCAGGCCCAGATTTTCATAAGCACGGTGGGCGCCGAGGTTGTTTCGCTCGCTATAGAGGCGCAAGCCACAAATCCCACCCCGTTCCTTGGCGTCTGCTTCTACCTGGGCAAACAAAGCCCGGAGAATGCCCTGCCGCCTGGTTTCGGGACGCACATAGACCGATTGAATCCACCAAAACTGGCCATTGCGCCAGTCACTCCACTCGTAAGTGACCATGAGCTGGCCCACGATTTGGCCCGCTTGTTCGGCCACCAGGTAAAACCCTTTTTCATCGTCTTCGAGCAAGGCGCGGGTGCCGGCCAGGATGATTGCTTGAGGCAGAGTACGGTTTTCGGTTTCCGCGGCCATGGCTTGGTTGTGCGCGGCCAGGCTCTCGACATCTTTTAATTGTGCCCGACGTATGCTTCGTTCGACCATTAAGAGTTCCTTTCCTCGACATTGACAATGTATGTCAAACCGAGACCGGTGGATTCCGTTTTGGGCCATATTATGTTATAAAAGAAGGACCATGACAAAAGAGAATTTTCGGGAGATTGGGGTGGGCTTCCGGTCGGGGAGGGAGCTCGAGAGTAAGTTCCAACACCTAGAGGGTGCCTCAGGTTTCTTTTTCCATCAGCAAGACCACGTTCGGGTGGGCGAGCGAGTGATGCTCATGGTCGATGTCAAGGGCATGGACTCCGGGGTGCTGATGGAAGGAAGCGTGGCCTGGCGGCGGATGGTAGCGCGGGGAAAGGATATGCCTACCGGCTTCTTTGTCGGTTTGACCCGGCGGGATGCGGCCCGGGTTGGTAAAATTTTGGCCTATCTCAAAGAACATCCGCGCCGCACTGATCGGCAATGTCAGCGGTATTCCATTATTGTACCGGCAAGTTGTAACATGGGCGACCGTAGCCTGGATGCCGAAACCCGGAATATTTCCCTGGGCGGGGCATTTATTCGTTGTCCGGGTTGTTTGCCCGAATTGGGCGACGAAATTGTAGTGACCTTTTCACCGGGGATGCGCGGCCTGGGTAAACTGCGGCTTTCGGCGCAAGTTGCTTGGCTTGATGATGACTACGATGTCAAGGGGATGGGGGTTGAGTTCAAGTCGGGCTGGTTAGCCCGCCGGCGAATCGACTCTTTGATTAAGGCCAATCGTCGCGAGCGCGTGCTCAGCTGACATCGACTTTCAATACTTGATTTCCAATTTGAATGCGGTCGCCGCTGGCCAGAACTTGCCGGTCGCGAATGCGCATATAGGTGCCGTTGGAAGACCCCAGATCTTTGAGTTTGCAGTCGCCGTCTTGGTTGACCAGCAGGCAGTGCCGCGAGGAAATAAAACCGTCTTCCGGGAAGCGGATTGCGCCATCTTCTCGGCCGATCATAACTTCGGCCTGGCTGAGTAAGTGGATTTCGCCAATCTTGCCGCCTTCTAGAACTTGCACCAGACGAGCCCAAACCTGCGGTGGTGGGCTGCCCCAGAAGGTGCTGTCGTCGCCTTCGGGAACTTCGATGCCCAGGTCTTGAAAATCGCCCGGGACCTCCAGGCGTAGCAATTGCCTCCCGGTGCGAAAGTAGGTGCCCGGGTAGATCTGGGTTTCTGTTTTGATTTTGTAATAGATGCCATTGAGGCTGTTGAGATCCTGAATGCTCAATTCCCCGTTTTCGAAGTACAGTTCGGCGTGCTTGGGCGAAATGTAGGGGTCTTTGGGGAACATGACCAGTCCTTGCGAACGGCCGATGGCGGTCTTTTCGGCGATGGTGAAAACCGTACCCTCGGTCCCATCCGGTTTGATCAGAATGAGGCGGCCATGTTTTTCCTGTTCGGCCTCCGGCGAAGCCACATGCATAAACATGGTAGAGCTGCCCGCCGGTTCCTCGCCCATTTTTTGGCCACAACCCGAACAAAAGGCATTGCCGGCCGTCACTGCGGCGCCGCACTTCGGACAATTGTTAGTCTCTTCCGCCGGGGTTGGTGCCGCGGCAGGGGCTGGTTCGGGTTCGGGTTCGGGTGCTGCCGTGGGTGTCGGTGCAGCCACGGGCTCGGGATCCATAACCGGCTCAGGTTCCTCAATTGGCTCAGGCTCGGTGATTGGCTCAGGCTCCATGACCGGTTCAGGCTCGGTGGCTTGGGCTGACTCTTGGGTGGGAGCTGCCGGTGCGGACTCCGGGATGTCCGGTGTCGAAGCCGTGGGAGCGGGAGCCGCGGCTGACGGGTTCAACTCTGCCCCGCAATCGAGACAGAAAGTGAAAGAGCTATCATTTTCGCGTCCGCAACTTTGGCATTTAACCATGTAAGCACCTCCCAGCCAATGGGGCTGAAGATAAAGATCAGAAGGAATCGGGTTTTCATTGAAGCACCCCCAAGCCAGGCTGTCAAGAACACTGCAAGCGAAGTTTTGACAAGGCAGGGAGAATGAAACTACCATGAAAGAAAAGGACATATTATGAAAGAAACGGATCTCATCAAGTTAATCGAGTCCTTCGATGCGCTTAATGAACGCAAGCGTAAGGACACAGGCAGTCTGGATGCGGACGAGAAGATTCGATGGCGGCAAAAGCGTTGCCAAATCGAGCAACTCATGTTTGGCCATCCCTGCGATCCCGAAACGGATACCCGCGATTTTTTGCGCGTGCCCATCGCCCTTCAGTTGCGCTACCCACGCGGCGAACAGATAGAAGAGAAGTATCTGACCGTGCTGGGGGAAGGTGGGCTCTTCATTGCCACCACCGAGCCGCTGCCCAAAGACAGCGAACTGGAGTTGGAAATCATCCCTATCGGCAAGGGAAAATTTCTCAAGCTCCTCGGTCAGGTCACTTGGCAAAAACTGCAGGGGCCGGTTGATTCACTGGGCATGGGTATTCGTTTTGTTGGTTTGGAGGAAGAGCAAAAACAGCACATCTATGCCTTGGTGGATGATGCCCTCAGGCAGGCTTTGCTAGAAAAACGCCGTTTTCCGCGTATCGATACCCGGCTGGGTTTGGCGATCGAACACGAAGGTGAGTTGCTACAGGTGGTCACGCAGGACTTGAGCATGGGCGGAATGTTCATCGTCAGTGATCGGCCGGTAGCGGTGGGTGACGAAGTAGAATTCGAGTTGCGGCTGCCCGGCGATATGCCCAAGGTGCGCGGCAAGGCCGAAGTGGTTCGTACCATTGATAACGCGCGGCCGGGGCAGTCCGAAGGCTTCGGCGTGCAATTCGTAGACTTGAACCTGAATCTACAACAGTACATTTGTGATCGCGTGTCCGGAAAAGTGCAGCCGTCCGGAGACGAGCCCCGCAAGCAGGCCCGACTCAAGCGGCGAATCAAGACCCGCTTTTTTGCGGTCAACTCCTATAGCAGCCCCGACGCGCGCGACTTGAGCACGGGTGGCGTGTTTGTCCAAACCCCCGAGCCGGCGCCGCCAACCGGCAGCCCGATAGAAGTGACCATGGTGCATCCTTTGACTCTGCAGACCATCAATCTCAAGGGCAATGTCGTTCGTGCCGTGCCGGCCGAGTCAGAAGCGAAGCCCACCGGGCCGGCGCCGGGGGTGGGCATCGAATTCGACGACAGCGACGAGAAAATCGAAGAGTTGCAATCCTTCCTTCGCGATTTTGTCTTCTTGGAGAAGCTGGACCTATCGACCCCACTGGAAGAAGATTAAGCGAAATTCAGTTGATCTCGTAGCTACGGTGTTTGGCTTCGTGGTGGGCATCGAGCAGATACGAAGGCAACACCAAGGGGCTGGGCAGGTCGGTCTGATCGAGCTGCCGGGCCTGGTGGATGTCTAAGCGATGGGGAGGACGCATGCTGCTCAGAACTTGATTGAAATCGATTTTCACAGCTGCTTCTTGCACCAGGCCGTCCTGGCGGGTGGCCCGTCTGCCCAACTCCCCGCGAACCACTTTGTGGGCCCTGGTCACGATTGACCAGGCATGACCGGGACTGTCTAAGATATGGGGGCGATTGGCCCAGATGTTTCGCAGGACTATGCGGACCACGTCATCGACTACCGACAAACTGGTGCCCGGCCTACCTTGTACCGAGAAAGTGCCATCGATCAGGTGATCGATAACTTCTTTCTTTAACATGGCTTCGAATAAATCACCGGCGGTGGGCGAGGGGGCAAAGGCCAAAAAGCGGTTGACCACCCGGCTGAAGTTGTGGCTGTGGGCGTCGGAACCACCCCAGGGATGCAGCATCGAGCGCCCTTGGGCAACGATGCGTTCTTCCAGGACTTTGGCCAAGGGATAACGAGCCACGGTTTGTGCCGACATTCGCCAGCCGGAAACCACCCGGTTTTGAAAGCTGATGAGATCTTCGAGGATGCGGGTGCTGACGGCGGGGAAACCACCGTTGACCGTCTCAATGTAGCGGGCCTGGGAAATCAAGTCCAAGGTGGCTTCCAGGGACAAGAAGTGGCCGTCGAAGGGGTGGGCCAAGGCACAGGCCAAGCCCAGGGCGGCACAGTGGCCCAGAACCAGGCTGGTGCGCACCTGCTTCAGGCCAGGCGCACGGCAGTTGGCAAAAATGTCATCGATGATTTGCTGCGAGAGCCCGTAATGCGGGCCATAAGGACCTTCGACTGGATCAGACCCGCCGTAGACCAGGACCTCTGGGGCCCGCCGATAGACCCCGTCGATGTCCTTTTCGACGGTATTGATCTCGGCCGAGGCTGCCAGTCGCGGTTCTTGGGCGGCGGCCCGCAGCAGTGCGTCCGGTATCTGGTGACTACGGACATTCATATGATCGGTGACGGTGATGATGCCGATGGCGGGCCGGTGGCGCCGGTTTTGAATCAAGTCCACCAGTCGATCTACCTTGGTGAAGCATTCACTCCAGCTGGCCCGGGTGTCTTCGCCCAAAATCGCCTTGAGCGCGCCGCTAATCATCGCATCCATTTCCGAAGCCTGCCCATTGGAGGCATCGGTGTGGATGTGGGTGATGGCAAAAATGGGGAATCGTACACTCATGCAGTCTGCTTCAACCTCCCATATTTATTGTATTTAAACATAATTCTGCTGTCTTGTCAATGAATTGCAGATAGAGCTTGCCCTGGTGATGGTAAGCGGCGATGCCTTCGAGATAATCGGGCCAGGCCTCTGCGGCCTGGTCTGGTTTGAAGTAGGCATGTCGAACCAACATGATGTTCCAGTCATGAGTTACGTTCAGAATGCAGGCGGTGTTCTGGGCTTCGCTCAACTGATTGGCAAGTATCCTAACTTGTTCGCGAGCGGCCTCTCCTGCTTCTTGTACCAGACCTTCCGGAAGTTTGCCCGTGAACCAATCGCGGACAAAGGGTTTGGCCCCTTCTTTCAGCACTCGCCCCATGACCGTTTTCCAGTCTTTCATATAAGGGCCGCCCAGCTCCATCATTTGTCCACCGATATCGGCGCTTCGGCCCGCGGCTTGCACTCCGGCAGCCACTGCCTCTGCCGTTTGTAAACAGCGCGGGACCGGGCTGTGATAGATCCGCAGCGGAGAAAAATCTACCAGATTCTGGCCCAATTGATGAGCGGCTGCTTTGCCCGCCTGGTTGAGCCGAGCAGCCAGGGAGTCATCCACCGAGTGGATGGGGTCACGTTCGGCATGGCGCATTAATATGGCTACCGGGCGGTGGGCGGGGAGCTGTTTTAAAGTTTCTTGTAAAATCATGGCCTCATTTCCTATCACAAAGCGCAACAGGGATGATAGGGTATTTACGCTCAATCAAGGGGCGAAGGAGAGTTTTGCCATGCCTGGTTTGTTCGAAGAATCCGAAATCAGCGGGATGCGATTGGCCAACCGTTTTGTGCGCTCAGCTACCTGGGAGGGCTTGGCCCGTACCGACGGTTCGGTGACCGCGCCGCTTTGCGATTTGATGGCGCGCCTGGCCGAGGCCCAAATTGGGCTACTGATTTCGAGCCATGCCTATGTCGCCCGGGAGGGACAGGCGGGACCAGGGCAGTTAGGCATTCATGCCGATGAAATGGTCGAGGGATTGCGGAATCTGACCGATGCCGTGCATGGCCATGGGGGCAAGGTCGCGGCCCAAATCGCCCATGCCGGCAGGTTTGCCAATCAAGATTTGTCCGGTCTGCCGCCGGTGGTGGTTGAGGAACTGGACCAGGCGGGTATCGACCGGCTGATTCGGGCCTTTGCCCAAGGGGCGCGCCGTGCCCAGGCGGCTGGTTTCGATGCCGTGCAGATCCACGCGGCGCATGGTTATCTATTGAGCCAGTTTTTGTCCCCTGCCTACAACCGAAGAACTGATACCTACGGCGGTGCGGTCGAAAATCGTGCCCGGGCCTTGCTCGAAGTCTTTACCGCGGTTCGCGGCGAAGTAGGGCCTGATTTTCCGGTCTTGGTTAAAATGAACTGCCAAGATTTTTGCCCTGATGGCTTGGGTTTGGACGATGCCGTGGCGGTGGCCAAAATGCTGGAGACAGCCGGGATCGATGCCATCGAAATATCGGGCGGCACCCGCGATTCCGGCCGGCTAATACCGTCGCGCCGCAAGATCGACAGCGCAGAGAAAGAAGCCTATTTTCGGCCAGAGGCGGCGGTTTTTTCCCAGGCGGTCTCGGTGCCTTTGCTGCTGGTGGGCGGAATCCGCTCGTTAGAGATTGCCGAGCAGCTTTATAGCCAGGGCGTGGCCCACTACATTTCGCTGTGCCGGCCCTTGATTCGGGAGCCGAATTTGGTCCAGCGCTGGGCGGCTGGTGATCGGCGCCCGGCCACCTGCCTTTCTGACAATTTGTGCTACCAACCGGCGCGGTCGGGCGAGGGCATCCACTGTGTAGTGGATAGACGAATCCAGGCGCGGGAGTCCGATCAATGATCTGGACGGTGCTTGTTTTCCTCTTGGCCGCGGGCGCGGCACCCGCTGAGGGAGGGCGCGATCTATACTACCAAGCGCGAACAATGGCGCGCCAAGGACAAATTGAGGATGCCATCGCGCTGTTCCAGCGCATCCTTGATGAGAGTCCGCACGACGATTTTGCCGATGATGCCTTAATTGAACAGGCGCGGCTCGCCGAGGAAAAATTGGCTCAGCCGGCCCGGGCGCTAACATTATACCGTTTATTGATGACTCGTTTTCCTGACTCTCGGCTCTTGCGCCGGGCCCGGGTGCGGGCAGAATTTTTAACCGCGCATCTGGATCAAGGCGAGGCCGTGCTGCGCGCTTATCAGCAAATCCAACGCGAGAGCCGGCAAACGGAGGTCCGCACTTCGATCGAGAAGATGACACGTCTGTTGGCGGAGAATCCCGACTTTTCCTTGCGTCCAGACGGCTTGCACTGGATAGGCACCATGTGGGTGCGCGCCGGCCGAGTGGATCTAGCGAGGAAAGTTTTGGGCGAAATTGTCGACAACTATCCCCGTCATCGGGCCGCGGGCCTGGCCTTGTTGGAACTAAGCAACCTAGAAATTCTGGCCGGCAAGCTGGATGCCGCCGAAGCCGCTTATGATGCCTTGGATCGATTGCCCGGTCAGCAGTGGGATGGTTTGCGCCAAAAGGCCCAACAGCGCCTGGATGAATTTAGGCATATCCAATGGGCGCTATGGCTGGCGAAGGCTTCGTGGTTTGCAGTGGCCGGCATCTTTTGGCTGACCTTGGGCTTGGCTTTGCGTTCCGGGAAAACTTCTTGGCGAAAGTTGCTGCGGGCGCCGGTGGAGGTTCTGATTTACCTGGCGGTCATGGGCGGCTTGATCGCCTGGGCCTGGAGTGGTGCCCGCCAGACCATGCAGGCGCTTATGATCATGACCAGTTTGAATATTGCCATTTTGCTTCCCAACGGTTGGACTCTCCGCGCCGGTCCGGTGGGGGCTTTCGGCTTGTGCTGGCGCCTGTTGGCGCTGGTGGTGGCGGTGGTGGCCGGAGCCATGTTGGCCATTGAACGGGCGGATATGACGAGACAAGTTTTGCATACTTTGGAATATGGCCCCGGTGGATGAGGTGAGTGTATGAACAGAAAAGCAAAGACCAAAGGCAGTGTTCTCTCGGTACGAACCGGTTCCAATCCCAATTCCAGTTCCCTAGGCGTCGACGTGACCTGGTTGTTGGGCGGCGGTGTCTTGGTGGGGCTACTGACCATGGTGGGCCAGACCCTTACTCGCTGGGCTCTGACCCGGGCAAAGAGCAAACATGGGCAAATGGATTGAGTTACAAGCGGTACCCGGCGCGCGTGACCGCTGGGTGCGAGCGGAACCCTTCGGGGGCACGGTGTCTTTTCGCCGGCCCGAAATGCTGGTGATGGTCGATCATGCCTTCTTGGGGCAGCGGCAGCCCAAGTCGGCCACCGCATCCGGTCGACTGGATCCGGCCGCACCCTACGAGGCGCACTTGACGGTGGGTCACCGGTGTACGGTCGGCTGTCCTGGGTGCTATATCGATGCCCGCGAAGATGGGCCGGCAGAACTTGGCTTCGATGAATGGCAGCGAGTGTTAGACAAGTTGGCCAGTTTGGGCGTGTTTCACGTGGCCCTGGGGGCCGGAGAATCTACTCCGCTTGCTTTCTTGATTGATTTGGCTCATTACGCGCGCGGCTTGGGAATTACGCCCAACTTGTCTACCGCCGGTCTTCACCTTACCCCCCGCTTGGCCCAAAAGTTAGGTGTCTTTGGCCGGGTTCACTTGAGTTTGGACGGTGCCGGCAGAGACCATATGCGTGGCCGGGTTGGCTTTGCCTCTGCCTTGATGAGCTTAAGAATTTTGCGCGCCTACCATCCGCGCGTGGGTGTCAATTGCGTGGTTACCCGGGCCAGTTTTCCCGGTTTGGGTCGCTTGTTTCGAATGCTAAAGCGAGAGGGCGTAGTGGACGTAGAATTGCTGCGGTTCAAGCCCGCGGGCCGGGGAGCAGAACTCTTTGCCCAAATGGATCTGACCACCGAGCAGAAGCGCACCGTGGTGCAAAAGGTGCTGCAGCTGGCGCGCCGGTACCGCATGCGGCCACGCCTGGACTGTTCTTTTGCGCCCATGGTTTGTGCCGCCGGTTATGACCCGACCCGTCTGGTGCGCATGGGCTTGGCCGGCTGTGTGGGTGGCAGTTGGCTAGTAGCGGTAGACGGGCGTGGTTGTTTGTCTGCCTGTAGTTTCGACAACACGGCCGGCGCGCTTTCTTGGTCGGATCTGGGGCGGCCAGGCATGATGACCCCTTTTACGAACTGGATCGACCAAGCACCCTCTCCCTGCGCCGAATGCCGCTGGCTGCAGGTATGCCGCGGCGGTTGCCACGTGGTTGCCCGCCACCTGACCGGCGATTTTAACGCGCCCGATCCGGGATGCCCGTTGGTGCAAGCGCAAGCGTGATTCAGGTGTCTTTGGGAGTATGGCCGGCGATAATAAGATTCTCGATGGTTTGCACCATCTCTTTCAGCTTGATGGGCTTGGGCAGAAAGATATCAGCCCCCGCATCTAGCGCCTGCTTGCGATCTTCGGCGCCACCGGAACTGACCACCACGATCGGCACATCCTTGAGCCGCGGCTCCGCGCGCACATTGCGGATGAGTTGCTTGCCGTCCATCACCGGCATGAACAAATCGAGAATCAGCAAATGGAAGGTATTGGATTTGAGAATGTCCCAGGCCTGCTTGCCGTTATCGGCCTCGGTCACTTCGAGCCGGGCACCCTTCAACTGGCCAGAGGTGACCAGTTTTTGCACGCCGTAGCGGAACATATCGCGGACCACCATGTTGTCTTCGACCAGCAATACCCGGAACAAAAACGGATTGGCTGCCGGCCTTGGTGTTTCCTCGTTCTCCTTCAGGCGGGAAATCAAGTTATGCAGGGGTCCATTGGGTTGTTCCTCATCGTGCAGGAACTCGACGCCGATACCCGCCGGTTCATCCGGTTCGCGCGCGCCGCGGCACCATTTCACCACGCCTTTGGTGCGAATGCTTTCGAACATACCCGGAAACGATACCTCGAAGTCCAGGATATCTCCCTGCGCAAAAGTCTCGTCGGTGGCAATGAAGATGCCGCCTTCCGACACGTTCTCGGTATAGTCAGAGAGGAAATCTTTCTCATCGGCGTATTGCACCTTGAGAATGAGATCCGAACGGTAGTGTACGCGTTTCTCGACGCCGTCCTTAGGATCATCCGTCACTGGATGCGCCCCTTCATCATAGTTAATCTGCCCAGATTCAAGCCACAGATTATGCCTGGCTGCGCTAACTTGTCAAGGATTGCAGAGATTTTACGATTAGAAGCCGGTTCAGACTGCGGCTAGGATTTCTTGTTGCTTGGCAAAAAGTTGATGGGCGCCTTGCTGGGCCAGGTCGATCATTTCGGATAGGTCTTTTTGGCTGAAGGGGATGCCTTCGGCGGTGCCTTGGATTTCTACGAATCGGCTCTCGGCGTCGAGGACGAAGTTCATGTCTACATCGGCGGAGGAGTCTTCGATGTAGTCGGGATCGAGGACGACTTGGCCGTTGACCAGGACGCAGGAGACGGCGCAGATGGGCCAGCGGGTGGGGGAGGCGGGTAGTTTGCCTTCGTTTTGTAGCTTGCGAATGGCTAGTTCTACGGCGATGTAGCCACCGGTGATGGAGGCGGTGCGGGTGCCGCCGTCGGCTTGGATTACATCGCAGTCTACGGTGATGGTGCGCGGGCCTAGTTTGTTTAGATCGAAGGCGGCTCGTAGGGAGCGACCGATGAGGCGTTGGATTTCTTCGGCGCGGCCGCGTTTCTTGCGGGGGACGCGACCGGGGGTGGAGCCGGGGAGCATGGAATACTCGCCGGTGATCCAGCCGCGGTCGGAGCCTTGGCGGGCGAGCCATTCGGGTACTCGTTCTTCGATGGTGGCGGCACACAGGACCACCGTATTTCCAAAGGATATCTGTACCGAGCCGGCTGGATCCTTTTGGATGCCGGTGCGGATTTCTACGGGGCGCATTTGATTGGGCGATCTTCCATCTGGGCGGGTCATATCGTTCCTTTCTCTTTGGTCTGGGCTACCATACCCAGAAGTCACATGATTACAAGGATCATCGATGATTTTCTGGTTTGACCTGCGTAGTTGGCTATGCTACATCTTCCTACAATGTAGTCTAGTTGCGTGTTTGGAGGCGGAGACCTGATGATTTCGCGGGAAGAAGCCCTCGTGTTGCTTGAGGAAAAAATCGAATCCATTCCGCTTCGTCGCCACATGCTGGCCACGGAGGTGGTTTTGCGGGCGGCGGCGCGGCAAACGAATAACGATGAAGAATTATGGGGTCTTACCGGATTGCTTCATGATATCGACCTGGAGCAAGTTGATCATGATCCGAAGCAGCATGCGGCCCAGGCGGCCGAGTGGCTGGTGGGCAAGTTGCCGGCCGAAGCATTGGCGGCGATTCGGGCCCACAATGGCGAGGAACTAGGGATCGAGCGTAGTTCTACGCTGGACCATGCCTTGGCGGCGGGAGAAACGCTGACCGGCTTGGTAGTGGCTACCACCTTGGTTTTACCCAGCAAGAAAATTGCCGATCTCAAAGTTAAGTCGGTGCGCAAGCGCATGAAAGAACCGCGCTTTGCGGCTTCGATCAACCGGGAGATCATTCGCGAGAGTGAGAAATTGGGCATGGACTTGGCGGACTTTATTGCCTTGGGCGTGGAGGCCATGCGCGGCATAGGACCTGAACTGGGATTGTGACGGCGACAACGGCCTCGATGAGCGGAGGATAGATGACGGGCGAAAAATCCTACAAGGCCTTGCTGGTCATCGACATGATCAAGGACCGGATAGCAAAGGACGCTCCTGACCCGGTGCCGGCAGGCCAGTGGATCATCGAAAACATTGCCGGTGAGATTCGCTATGCTCGGGAAAAAGGCCGCCCGGTTATTTATGTCTGTGATCAGCACCGGGCCCAGGATCCCGAAGTTATCGACGAATTGACGCCCCAGCCCGGCGACCACGTTGTAACCAAGAACGGATTCTCAAGTTTCTATCAAACGAAGCTGGAATCTTTGCTGGATGAGCTTGAAATCGAAGAAGTCTTGCTCTGCGGCGTACTAACCAATACCTGCATCTTGTATGCCGCCATGGACTCGGTTCAGCGCGGCCTGCGCGTCATTGTCCCCGAGACTTGTGTCGCGGCCCTCAACGAAGAAGACCATCTCTTTGCCTTGCGCCAAATTCATCAAGTTCTATTGCCGGAAAATAAAGACTAATACCTTCGTTCTCCAAATCACTGGGATTCATAAAAAATAAATCAAAAAGTCATCCCCGAGACGTTTTTGTCGGGGACCTAGGAACGGAAGAAATACAGTCACTTATGGGTTCCCGACAGAAACTTTTCGGGAATGACTTATTTAGTTTAAATGTCTAATAATCGGCAGTTTCGAATATCTACGAGCGGCGGCGGGTTTGCTTGAGTTCGACGGCCAGGATTCCGTCTTTGTAGATACGCACCGCGCCGGTGGTTTTGCTGATGACAAAGGCGATGGCTTTGGAGACCTTGGTGACAGCCAGGGCGGCGGCATTGCGGGTGCCTAGACCCAGGGGCAGATCCAGTTCGATATCTTCGGGGGCGCGTAGGTAGCGACCGGCGGCCAGCACCACGCCGTCTTCACGGATGATGAAGGCGCCGTCGAGGATGCAGAAGTTTTTGATGGCATCGCGCACCCTGGGGTCGAGGATGTTTTTTTCATCTTCGGAGTACCCTTGAAACGGGTTCAGCGTGAGCTGCTTGGATTTCTCCATGGTGGCGGTGGAATCACCGACGACAAAAATGGTACCCACTGGCGAACCTTCGAAACCCTCGTAGCCGACCGTCAAGGCGATGTTGAGCACGGTTTCGAGCACTTGTGGAGGAAACTCGGAGCCGGAGTGCAATACGCCCAAAGCAGCCTGTTCCTCGGAGTGATCGCCGATGCGGGTTAGTAGGCTGGTGTCCATCTTGGTGCTGTTTGCCTGGCCGGCCACGCACAAGACCTGCATTCCGTCTTGTAACTGGCCCGAAGAGACACAGGAGCCCAAGGCCACCTTGATTTTCTCGTAACGGTCAAAGGCATAGCCGGGGATGATCTCGGAACGAATCCCGTGTTCCTCGCAGAGCGCGGCAATTTTCTCCGAGGCCGTGGCCACGATGACTTTCTTCTTGATGGAACGATGATTGAGTTCTTCGAGACGGGTAGAATTTTCGCAAATGACCAAGAAACAATCCACATTTAGGTGGCGGGCCATGCCCAGACTCTCGCCCAAAAAGTTTCGTTCGGGTGGAGGCTTGGTGGTGGTCTTAGCTGAGGCGGCTTTTTCTTTGGCGGGACTTTCTTCTTTGCCCGCTTTGGATTTGGCCGCAGTTGCGCCGGCATCTTTTGTTGCTTTGGCCTTAGTCGGAAAATCTTGTTTGGGAACCATGACTTCAGGTTAACGCAGCTTGCCCACGGGGATCAAATTTTCAGCCGACTTGATTATTGTCGTCAAGTCGCTGCTGCTTCTTTTGCACCATGCTTTCGATGGCGGCGGACCACTGCTCGCTGTTGCCGGTGTCGGCGCGAATCGATTCTACTATTTGGCTCAGGGCCTCGACATCTTCTTCTTCTTGTTGGCGCAGAAAGTTTGCCATGCGGCGCAATTCTTCAGCCACCGCCTGGAGTTCATCGCCCCGACGCAAGGGGTGCATGATGGGCAATTTGCCGTCGGCGATATCGGACATTTTCTTGCGCATGGCGTAGGCCGGCCCGGCGATCTTGTGGGTGGCCACGATGCCCAAAGCCGTCAATGACAGCACCAATCCACCGAGAAAGATAACCAAGGAAAATAGAACCTTGCGATCTTCTGCTCGTAGCTCGTCCTGCATGGCAGAATCAAGCAAAGGATCATCCACATCCAAGGAAGCGACCTGAGAGCTTTCGCGGTGCGCCTGGTACAGCAGAGTGCCCAAGCCGGCCGAGATGACGCTGGAGACGAGCACCACCGCCAAGGTGTATTTTAGCTGGAAAGGTTTGTCCAATAACAGATTACGCATCCGTCTCTTGGGGTTTTTTGCGGGCACTTGTTTTCCCTCCCTGATCTCAGGGTTCGGCCGCTCGTCGAACCAGATACATTAAGGCTTGTTCGATGGCGGCTTGCGCGGAGGCATCCAATACCGTGTTTTCCAGGTCGATGCGATCGTCGGCCGAGATCTGGGCGTCTTCGATCCAGGCATCGGCTTCTCCACTGGCAGAAAACTCCATGCGTTTTGTCACCAGCGAGACGACCATCATATCGACTTTTCCTTCGACGGTGGTGGTGCCGCCGCCTACTTTTTCTTTTAAAATTGAGATTTTTGGTTGCAACAGCATGCCAACCAGATTTCGGCTTTTAAGATGCGCTGCGAGTTTTTTGCCAGAGAGAACCTGGCTTTCGCCCATTTCAGCGACCACACCGGACGTTTTTCGTAGTTGCTTCTGGAAAATGCGGGCCAAGCGTTGGCGGCGCGAGAGGGCCACGCCCTCGGGCAGGCGGGCCGGTCCGATTGCCACCAGGAAGACCGGGTCGCCGAGCTTGCGGTCAAGCAAGATTAATGCCTTTTCCGCGGAACGGCCCACCAGACGGTTGGGATGCGCGATCAGGCGAACCAGGTTGGGTCGAGATTTCTGGTTGCCCAACTTGCCCAAGGTGAGGGCCGCCGCGGCCCGGACCGCGTCATGTTTGTCTTCAAGCAGGCGGCGCACGGCGGGGGCAGCCTTGGTGATTTTCTTTTTGCCGATCAGAATGACTGCCTGCAAGCGTACTTTGAAGCTGGAGCTTTTCAGCGCCCGAGTGAGTTTGCCACCCGCGGAACCGGCCTTGGCCGACGGCGGCGCCCATAGCAGCAGGGCGGGCAAAAGGAACAATACCACGACTGCCCAGACCGACTTCATGGGAGAATATCTTCGCACCGCAATCCTTCCAGAGGTTTACAGTTATATCCTATGTGACAGAAGCCATCGATGCAACGAACCTTTTTGTCGCAGTCGTTGCTGTCCGGCGTACAAGAGCGGCGGGTGATGCGGCACTCTGCCAAAAAGTCGTCACAACTATCCTGCGGGCATTGCTCATCGGCGGAGCAAAGGCAAAAGCCCAAATCGTCGCCTTCCTTGACCTGACAGACACCCGAGTCGCACTCTTCGTTACTGCGACAATTGTCGCGGGTGTAGACGATGCGAACCGAAAAACAGGCATAGCCGCTGGGGCAGACTTGGCCTTGGCTGCAGTCGACACCGCAATAGGGCGGCAGGCTGAGATCGCCTCCTTTGACCAGGCAAAAGTTGGGCCCGGCGCCGCACTGCTGTGGTTCGTAAATGGTGGCCGATTTACAGTAAGCGCAGAAGGGTCCGCGTTGGTCATCGTAGCAGCTACGATTCTCCATATCGCACAGTTGCCCGTAGGCGCAGAAATCGTTGGACTCGCACAATCCGGCCTGACAAAAGTCCTCGGAGCAGACTTCTCCCAGCGGACAGTCGCCACTGTCACGACAGCCTTCTTGGCAGGCGCCGCGGGTGGCATTGCAAATCTGACCCAGGGGGCATTGCTCATC
>JAUVBB010000424.1 GCA_030591445.1 Deltaproteobacteria bacterium
GGGATCTTGACGGGCAGGTTCACATTGCGGGCAAGGAAGTTCCGCCGGGCTCGCCGCTGGGGCTGCCGGATGAAATGGATCTGGGTATTGCCCCCCAACGTTGGTCCGAATTTCGAGTCCAGCTGCATAAGATTTTCCCGACCAGGGGCCTGTCGGCAAAGGCCCCCTTGCCTGGTGCCGATGGGTTCTGCCTGGTGCTTGTCCAAATTCGCTTGGCTGGCCCGGCATAAGCCCCTTATTCCATAGAACTGGCCGCTGGGCGGTTGGGTTTATTGCAGGGCTACCTGCGCTTTGAGATCGATTTTGACCTGGGTGTTGACTTTCTGTTCGCCGGCAGCGGCGGTGATCTGCCCTTGCAACTGTAGTTCGGCCTGACTGTCGACCAGCAGGCCCGCGTCGATGGCAAACCAGGTAGTGCCGCGGGCCTTGCCCTTCAGGTTGGCTGCCAGC
This sequence comes from Deltaproteobacteria bacterium, assembly GCA_030591445.1. Classification (GTDB taxonomy): domain Bacteria; phylum Myxococcota; class B64-G9; order B64-G9; family B64-G9; genus JAUVBB01. Next base: position 451 of record JAUVBB010000424.1, read on the forward strand.
GGCGCCCCGGTTTTTTTGGCCTCGCCCTGCAAGGACAACTCTCCTGCCGATGAAATGCGCGCACAGCGGCGGCCGCGGTGGTTCTCCACGGCGTCCAGGCGGTAGACGATCGACAACTTCATCTCTAGTTCCGGGGCGGCCGGCAGGTTGGCCGGCATGGTGAGCTCATGTTGCCAACTGTCACCGGGGCCGACCGCCTGGCTTGGCAAAACCAGCGAATTTTGTACCAGGCTCCGGCGTAGTGATTCGGCGACCCGCTGGGCGGGCTTGCTCAGTTCGTCGGCTTGCAGCAAGCGGGCCTCGGACATTTCACCCCGGTCGGTCATCTTCAGGCCCAAGCGGATTTTGTTCATCTGGGCCGTGGCCTCAATGGGTACTTTTTTGCCCTCGATCAGCTGGTGGGCAGCAAAGTGTTTGAACTGCAATTCCATGCTGGCCACGCTGCCATCGACCGCGCGGGTGACTTGATCCAAACTCACATCCCAGTGGATGGCCGTTTTTTGTACCGCGCCCGGAACCATGTCAGAGCTGATTTCGCTTTGCTGGCCGGTTGACAATTGATAGGTCAGTTGCCGGCCCGGTTCGAAGCGGTAGCGCAGGGTCGTCTTTTCGTCGGCCTGCGCCAGATTCGCGCCCAACAGTAAACCCGCCACCCAAAAAAGCTTTCTGCTTCTGCTCGGCATCGCATTCTCCTTGATCTTCGTTTCAATCCTATCAGTACCCATGATGGGCTGCGAGGTCAACCGCTTCGGGTTTGGATTACAAAGCCGCAAAACTTGTCCCCCATTTTCAGGCGGCGTACACTTTAAAGACGGAGCTGTCATGACTGCGGATGAGACTAAGACCAGCCAGGGGACGGTGGGCGATCAAGTGGACCTGGATGCCGCCACGGTGGCGTCGGTGCATGATCAGGATGACGGGGGTGGGCAAGAGCGGGTGCTGGCTGCCGGTAGTTATGTGGGCCGCTACCTGGTTCTGGAGCAGCTTGGCCGCGGGGGCATGGGCGTGGTGTACAAGGCTTACGATCCGGAACTGGATCGCAGGATTGCCTTGAAACTGCTGCGGGTGCAGCGCCGCAGCCAAAGCAAAGCCACCCGGGCCCGCGACCGGCTCATGCGTGAGGCCAAGGCTCTGGCCCAGCTTTCGCATCCCAATGTGGTTTCGGCCTACGACGTGGGCACCCATGAGCAGGACGTTTTTGTGGCCATGGAGTTGGTAGAAGGCAAGACTTTCAAACAGTGGCTGGCCGAAGCAAAGCCCGGCCCGCGTCAGATACTGCAGGTCATGGTGGACGCCGGTCGGGGAATCGCGGCGGCCCATCGGGCGGGTTTGGTTCACCGTGACATCAAGTCCGACAATATCGTGATTGGCGATGACGCCCGGGTGCGGGTGCTGGATTTCGGTTTGGCGCGCGCGGCCTCGCTGGGAGAGTTGCGCGCGGATTCCAGCCGGACCCCTTCCCCCGAGGATCAAGCGCCGGCAGAGGCCAGCATGGCCGGCAGTATTTTGACCACGCCGATGACCCTGGCCGGAGCGGTCATGGGCACGCCGGGATACATGGCGCCGGAACAGTATCTGGGCCTGGAAGTGGATGAGCAAAGTGACCAATATGGTTTTTGCGTTACCTTGTACGAGGCGCTGGTAGGCCGGCGACCCCACCAGGCCATGACCTACCGGGAGTTGAAGACCAAGGTGACCACCGAGACCGTGTCAATGCCGGCGACAGCCAAAGTACCAGCCTGGCTGCGGCGGATTTTGCTGCGCGGTCTATCATTGGCCAAAGAGGATCGTTATCCCTCCATGGCCGATCTGCTTCATCAGCTCTCTCGCGATCCCAGGTTGGTTTGGCGGCGGGCAAGTCTTATGGTCTTGGTACTTTTGCTGTTGGGAACCAGTCTGGCCGCGGTCTGGGGCTGGCAGGCGAAAAAAAGCCAGATCTGTCGCAGCGGGGCCGAGCGTTTGGTCGGGGTATGGGACCCGTCGGTTCACGACGCGGTCCAGGCGGCCTTTACCGGCACCGGCAGGGCCTATGCCGGCGACACCTTCCAGCGCGTGGCCAAGATCCTTAGCCAGCGGGCCGATGATTGGGTGGCCATGCGTACCGAGGCTTGTGAGGCAACGCACCTGCGGGGGGAGCAGTCGGAGCGTTTGCTGGATTTGCGCATGACCTGTCTGGATCGGCGCCTGGGACAAATGAGGGCCTTGACCCGTCTATTTGCCGAGCGCGCCGACGACAAAGTGGTGGAAAAAGCGATCCCGGCTGCTTTTGGCTTAAGCGATTTGGCCGGCTGTGCCGACACGGAAGCCTTGACCGCGGCGGTAGCACCGCCCTCTGATCCTGCGGTCCGAAAGAAGCTAGCCGGGCTCCGCGCCCGCTTGGATGAAGCCCGGGCCCTCCAGAAGGCCGGAAAATTCGCGGCCGGTCGCGATCTGGCCGTCGCGGTCTTAGCCGAGGCCGACCGGATTGACTATGCTCCGCTGACCGCCGAGGCTTGCTATCGATTGGGCACTTTGCAGTCCGAGACCGGGGAGAACCAGCAGGCCGAGGAAAATCTTTACCGCGCTCTCGACAGCGCCGAACTAGCCCGAGACGATCACTTGCGGGCCCAGGCCGCCTCGAATCTGATCCATGTCCTGGGCTACCGCCAGGCCCGCTATCAGGCGGCCTTGGCCATCAGTCCGCTGGCCCGGTCCGCGGCCCGGCGGGTGGGTGCGGCGCCGAGGCTGATGGCCTCTATCAACAACAACGAAGGTCTGGCGCTTTGGTACCAGGGCAAGTATCAGCAAGCCCGGGTATTGTTCGAGCGTTCCCTGGTTTTGTTCGAAGGCGAGTTGGGCGCCGGCCACCCCGAGGTGGCCAAGACCCTGAACAACATCGGCCTGGTGCTCGTTCGCCAAGGAAAGTTCGATGTGGCCGAGGGTATTTTCCAGCGCGCGCTGGCCATCTGGGAATTGACCCTGGGCGATGCCCACCCCATGCTGGCCAAGACGCTCAACAACCTGGGTTTGACACTGAACAAGCAAGGCAAGCCCGGGGCTCTCGAACTCTACCAGCGCGCCATCGCCATCTGGGAAGGCGCCTTCGGTCCCCGGCATCCGGACTTGGCCCTGTCGCTGAACAACATTGGTCTTTTGCTCAAGGGCCAAGGCAAGCATGACGAAGCCACCGGTTATTTCGAGCGCGCCATCGACATCTGGCAAGAGTCGCTGGGCCCAGACCATCCCAATGTGGCCATCGCCTTGAACAATCTGGGCGAGATTCTATCGAGCCAAAAACAGTACGCCCAGGCCCGGACCCAGTTCGAACGCGCCTTGGTCATTTTTGAAAAAAAACTAGGCCCCGATCATCCCAACGTAAGCTATGTTTTGACCGGCCTGGGCGACACCCTGCTCGGCCTGGGCGATACCCAAGCCGCACTCCCCTTGCTCAAACGCGCCCTGTCCCAACGTGAAACCACCACCGGCGATAAAGTGGAACTGGCCCGCACCCGTTTCACCCTAGCCCGCGCCCTTAGCCAAGCCGGCCAGCACCCCCGCGCCCGAACCCTGGCCCGCCAAGCCCGCCAGGAATACCTCGCCGCCGGCAGCCACACCCAAAGCCAAGTCGCCCGCATCGACACCTGGCTCAAGCGAAAATAATTTAGGGCTTAGATGCCGGATGAAAGTTTTATGCTTCTGTGATAGGGAAAACCCGGATCATTATATGGGGCTTCTTTGTTCATGGGTATTTGGCTTTCTATATTGCTGATCACTCTGTGCGCGATTATGTGGGACATTGGGGTGGTGCTGCAGAAGAAGGCGGCGGATCGTTTGCCGGCCTTGGTTTTGGGGAAGGGGACCGGGCGGGTTCTGCTGGCTTTTGTTCGTCACAAGGCTTGGATGGGTGGGCTGGTGATTTCGGCGCTGGGTTGGGGTTTGTTTGCTTATGCCCTGGACTTCACGCCGGTCTCCTTGGCCCGCAGTATTCAGGGTTCGGGATTTGTCATCCTGGCCTTCTTGTCGGTTTTCTTCTTGGATCATCGCTTGCGGTCCATCGAGTGGCTGGGGGTGGCGGTGGTGACGGCGGGCATTGTGGCCCTGGGACTCAGTGAGCCGGCCATGGCGCCTACCACCACCGTTTTGTCGCCGCTGGTCTTGAGCTTATCGGTGGCCGGGATTTTCGTTTTTTGTTTGCTGGTCGTTTGGTTGCGCAAGGTAGGTACTCTTGGGTTTTCCTGGGTGGTGGTCTTTGGCCTGGTGGCCGGTTGTCTTCTGGGCATCGGCGATGTGTTGACCAAGGGCATGTTGATGGCCGCCGATGCCGAGGCCTTGGGGCTTGCTTTTGGTTTGATTGCCCCGGCGCTGGTTTTCTTCTATCTAACCGGGTTTTTCCTGCTTTCGCGCGGATACCAGTTCGGGCGTGCCATTCTGGTGACCGCGGTGTCCGATTTCTGTTCGCGCCTGGTAACTATCTTCTTGGGGGTTTTTGTCATGGGCGAGAGTTTTCCCGTGGACGGGATCCATTTTGCTTTGCGCCTGCTGGGCCTGGCCGCCATTTTGGGGGGAACCGTGCTTTTGGCCCGTTTTACCGGTGATCAGCTTGCCGACAGCAAGCAATAGGGCTTGACGTTTAAGTTTACACGTGGTTATTTAACGCACTGCGGTTCAGTTTTCCACTATCATGCCCCGCCTGGGGGCTTGGGAGAAATGTTATGAGAAGGATATTGCCGATTGGTTTCATTGTTGTGGCTGCTTTGTTTGGGTTCGCTTGTCCCGACAATATCGACGAGAAGGAATGTTACAATAGCCAGGAGTGTATAGATAGCCGAGGCGAAGGCTATACTTGCCTTGACAATGTCTGCGTTCAGGAAGCCGGCGACCCCTGCGAGAGCGACACCGTCTGTGCCGCTGAAAACCGGGTTTGTGTCAACAACGAGGGCACGGCCGAATGCCGTGATTGCTTGCCTGGTTTCCATCTCGATGATTCCGACTGCGTGGCCGACTGTAGCCAGGACAGTGATTGTGACGATGGTTGGACCTGTCGCGACGGCGTGTGCCTGGAGCAGGGCGACGTTTGCAATGGCAATGCCACCTGCAACAACCACGGCAGTTGCGATGATAGCAGCGGATCCGTTGTTTGTACCTGTGACAGCGGCTACGCCGGCGATTTCTGCGATAGCTGCCAAACTGCTTATATCGAGTGGCCGGCCGATAGCGGTACCTGTGTCGATGATCCTTGTGATCCTGATCCTTGCGACTTGGCCAACGCAGTGGCCAACGGTTGTATCCAGAACGGTGCCGATACCTTCATTTGCGCTTGTGAGCAAGGCTATACCTGGAGCGGTAGCGAGTGCACCGATACCTGCACTGATGGCGACGGGGACAATCACGGTATCGGTCCCGGCTGCATGGGTGCCGACTGCGACGATGCTGATGCCGATATTTTCGACGGCAATCCCGAAGTATGCGACGGCAAGGACAACGACTGCGACGGGCGCACCGACTGTGAAGGCGGCGAGTGTACGGACAGCGATCCTTGTACCGACACCAATTTGTGTACCTTGGATCTCTGTGATCCGGCGGCCGGGGAGGTCTGCACTCACGTGGAGTTTGCCGATCCGGCGGCCATCGATTGCGACCCGGACGGCGAGGACGCCGACTTTGTCTTGGGTGATGGTGCTTGCACCGCGGTCATGACTTGCCTGCGCAAAAATTGCCAAACTTGTACCGAGGCCAGCGAGTGTGCGGAGGGTTTTTGTCTCTGCGCCGATGATACTTGCACCACCAAGCGCTGCTACGGACAAGAGCTGACTTGCCAGTATCTAGACGGCGACGAGAGCAGCTGCGCTCCGGCCGACACC
>JAUVBB010000438.1 GCA_030591445.1 Deltaproteobacteria bacterium
ATTTTGGTTTTGGTTCTGGCTTCGGAGGGCGGGCTTCAATGGCTTCCATGACCTCGCGTAACACCGCCGATGAAGCAGCTACGGGCGGTGTTTGCTTGATCAGCGGGGGCGCAAGCCGTGCCGGCGACCGGTAAAGCACCAGGCCGACGATGGCCAGTAGCAAAACGGCGAGCCATGCTGCGATTTTCAGCCATTTTCCCGCCCCGCTTCGCGGTCGCGTCGATCGATCGGGCATCATGACCGTGTGATTCTTGTTCGTCGGTGCGGTATTTTGCCGACTGGAGTCAGCCGGAGCACACGCCTGAACTTCTTGCACCAGCTGGGCCAGCTGCTCTTGACCGGAGGGGCCGGGCGCGGTCTCAATGACCTGGGTCAGGGCATCTGCCCAAGCACCGGCATCGGCGTGACGATGAAGCGGGTTTTCGGCCAGCGCCTTTTGTACCCCGGCCTCCAGAGCCGCGGGAACCCCGGGCATGTTCATCGCTTGCCAACGCGGATGGGCGGCCTGATGCAATACTTCATCGTGAATCAAACCGTCGAGATAAGGCCGCCTGGTTAGCAATTCGTACAAGATCAGGCCCACGGCATAAACGTCGGTAGCCGGACCCACCAGCTCGCGCTTTACTTGTTCCGGCGCCAAATAGCGCACTTTGCCCATCAGCGTCGTCTCGACAGTAGCGTCTTGGTTGGCGATAGAGCGGGAAATACCAAAATCCCCGAGTTTCACATCCCCATGCCGAGAAAGCAGCACGTTTTGGGGATTGACGTCACGGTGCACGATGGCCAAGGCTTGACCCTGATGGTCGCGCAAACCGTGAATGTAGACCAGACCGTGACACAGTTCCCGGGCAATCCAGGCCGCCAATATTGGATCACAGGGCTCAGTACGGGCTTGGACTTCGATCAGCTGCTGCAAATCGCAGCCATCGATCCATTGCAAACACAAAAACAACTGCTGGTCTATCTCGCCCATCTCATAGACCGACAGCACGTTGCGATGGTTCAACGAGGCCATCAGCCGGCCTTCGTGCAAAAACATTTTTCGGAAACGTTTATCCGCTTCCATGCTGGCAGCCATCTTCTTGATGACCACCGTTTTTTTAAAACCGGCCGGCCCCGAAAGCGTGGCCCGGTGAATATCGGCCATTCCGCCCGCGGCCAGTCGCTCTTCCAAACGGTAGGGGCCAAAGACGGTCGGCAGGCTCATTGCTTCTTCTTCAGGCCATGCTTGGCCATCAGGCGATGAAAGGTCTCACGCGCCATCTCCGATTTTTTGGCCGCCCGGGTCACCACTCCCTGGTGATTGTGCAACTGAAAGGAAAGGTACTGCTTCTCGAAGCGCTCCACCCAGGCTTTGCGAGCGTGGTGAAAAGGCATGCGCAGAAGATCATCGATTTTCATCAGGCTGGGCGCCGGCTCGGCCTCGCGCAGAAAGGCTTTGTCATAGGGCACAACCAAAAGGCGTTCGACCACGTTGCGCAGTTCACGAACGTTTCCAGCCCAGGAGTGGCTATAGAGCATGGCCAATATCTGCTCGCTCAGCACTTGGTCCGGGTCCAGCTCGGGTTTGAGTTTCTGGACAAAGTGGCGGGCCAGAAAAGCAATGTCCTCGGGCCGCTCCCGTAGCGAGGGCATGCGCACTCGCAGCACCGAGAGACGAAAAAACAGGTCTTGGCGAAAACGGCCGGCCTTGACCTCGGCATCCAAATCGCGGTTGGTTGCCACTATCAAACGGACATCCACCGGCCGATATCGATTCTCACCCAGGCGCTTGATTTGCCTGCTTTCTAAGAACCGCAGCAGCATCGGTTGGGTGGCCACATCCAGTTCGCCAATCTCGTCGAGAAACAAGGTGCCACCGGCGGCCGCCTCAAATGAGCCCACCCGGTCACGCTCGGCACCGGTAAAAGCCCCTTTCTTGTGCCCAAAGAGTTCACTGGCCAACAAGGAGGCCGTGATGGCCCCGCAATCAACCACAATAAATGGCGCATCCCGGCGTCGGGAAAGCCCGTGCACCGTCTCGGCGGCCAGGTCTTTGCCAGTGCCGGTCTCCCCGGTAAGCAACAAGGTAAGGTCGGCACCGGTGGCGGACTCAAGCAGAGTAAACACCCTGCGCATGGCCGCGCTGGGCCCCAACATCTTGCCGAAAGCGCTGTGCGGACTTAAAGGAAACTCGTCGAATTGATCGAGCAGGGTCAAGCGCAAGCGGCTGCGCCCCAGCTCGATGTCCAGGCCCTCGGTCAAAATGGCTTCGGTGATTCGAATACCGCGCAAGAAAGTGCCATTCATGCTGCCCAGATCACGAATAAGGTAGCCCGTGGTTTGGGGAATGATTTCGAAATGCCGCCGCGACACCCCCTCGTCGGAAAGACACAAGTCACAGCTTTTTTCGCTGCCCACCACCACGCCATGATCGGACAATGCTAGCTTAAGGCCCCGATCGGGCCCCTTGCGCACGGTCAGCATGGCACTACGGATCGAAATGCTGTCGAAACGATCAGAGCCGACAATGCTGCTGGTCACTGTTACCGGTGCCTCTATGGCTAGTTTGCCTTTCGACACGCCTTGCCTCCCCCGTCTAAGGGCACACACTCTTGGTCAAAACCAGGGCATGCGCCGTACGCCGTGCAATCGTCCTGACAGCCCCCCAGGCGCGGCAGACAGTCCCCTTCCTCGGTACACAGTAAATCCGGATCGCTACACTGATCGCTGCACGGTACCGGGGAACAGAAATAGTCGGGCAGCTCGCATCTCGACCCGGCGGGACAGTCATTGTAGCCCAGCCGACAGGGCCAAGGATCCTCGATGATGCAGTTGCCTTGGTAATGATAGCTGTCACTGCGGTAAAGCCGACAAGCCAAATCATCGGCGGCCGTATCCAACCAGGCGAAAGTATCGCCTTCATCCTCACAGCGGACCGAAATGGCGCAAGGTGCCGGTATGACCAGCCCGGAATCCGAATCGCATTGCCAAGTAATGTTGTCGACCGCTATCAACTGGCTGGTGGTGCATTTAATCAGCGAGTTGCAGGGGCCCAGCGAAAACGAAAAGGGGATCGTAAACTGGAGAGCTTGAATTTGGGTGCCCGCCAAGGCACGGCCTTCTGGGTCTTGTATGCCCGCCGTAAGCTCCAAGCGCAGGGAGGCCGCCTCCACACATTGGTCCGACCATATCTGCCACATCTCGGTCCCGAAAGGACAAGTATGCGGGCCGAGCAGCCGACCGGGGACGACGGTTTCGTCACCTTGGGCACTGATGGCCACGAGGCGAACATTGGTCTCGTCAACCGACGCCGGCCGCAAGGGCTTGGAGACCACAAAGGCAATGGCCCCTAAATCGGCCGCCACCGGCAAGGCTTCTTGCGGCAGTACCGCCACCACATGCGGCGGCCGAAACTCCCGCGCAAGCAACAAGGGCACCACAATCTTGGTCTGCTTACCGACGACAAAAATTTGTTGGGGCTCGGTTCCGCCATAGGCCACCACTAGCCCCTGGGCGTCTAAGCCCAACACCCGCACCGCGATCTGGGCATCTTGGTTGTGTCCGGGCGCAAAGCCCAAACGAGGAAAGACCTCGGTCAGGCCCTGATCGATCTGCAACCACAGCTCGTTCTGCCCATCCCCGTCGGGATCTCTTAACTCAAATCCCTCGGCAAAAGGCCGCTCTGGATCCAGGCCCGCGAATCCATCGGGGCTGTCCAACAATATCTGTAGCTTTTCGACCAGCGCCATGATTTCTTGCTCGCTGCCGTAACCCGGACGCGTTTCAAATTCAATTGTGGCAATGGTGCCGACCGGAGGCTCATTGCCGGCGCAAGCAGCCAGTACCGTTGCCGAGAGCAACAGCAGCCAAGGGGCCCAAGCGGGCTTTAGGGCAGAGTACGAAAGAGATCCCATTCATCCCGCCAATCCGTGCTGTCCTTGCTGCTGAGCAAAATCACACTAAGCACCCCGGCAATGGCCACCACCGACGCGCCGGCAATCACCCAGCTTCGCCAATGACTGGGCGACTCTGGGGTCGGCTTTGCCGGCAACACGCGCTCTAGAAAGACGAGCCCCGCGGGTACTTGTGCCGGGCCCTCGGCCGGAAACTCCATGACCTCCGATGAAACACGTTTTGTTTGGCCATCGACGATCTGCAATCGAAACAGCTTGCGATCCCCAGCAATGGCAAATCTTCCCGAGACCACAAATCTTGTGTCCAGCCGCCTGGCGATCTCGAACAAGTTCTCCTCGATGCCCAAACACTCCCATATTTTCTTGGCATCCCCACAGAGCTGCCACACCACCCGGTCGCTGCCTTCGCTTGGAATCAAGTCGACCTGGTACTGCCGAAGCAAGTTCTGGTTGAATCGTCTACGAAAGGCATCGGCATAATCTTTGTCGGAGCCCAGCTCGAGAAAAGGCAATACCGCGATCCGCGCTGGAGCCGTCTTTGGATCATCGGCCCCAGCCGAAGCTGGAAGCAAAAGCAAGCATATGGATACCCGAACCAGCCACAAAACGTAATGGCCTCCTATTTTCAAGGCTTTTTCATTCTATCGGCGACCCCCCTGGGGTGTCAATTTCGGACCGGATGGCGCTTGTCCCGGCCAACGAGGCTTGCTATGGTGGCCGGCGACATTTACCCAACAACGAGGAACCCAATGGCTCACGAATTTATCTATACGGTGCAACATTTGCGTAAGGTGGTCGGCGGCAACCGGGAAATCATAAAGGATCTAACATTGTCCTTCTTGCCCGGCGCCAAGATCGGCGTAATCGGAGGCAACGGCGCCGGCAAAAGCAGCTTGCTTCGAATTCTGGCCGGGCTCGATCGAGATTACGAGGGAGAGACTTGGCACCCGGACGGTGTGCGTATCGGATTTTTGCCCCAGGAACCACAGCTGGATGCCGACAAGGACGTGCGGGCCAATGTGATGGAAGGGGTGACAGAAACCCTGGCCTTGTTGCAGCAATTTGAGGACCTGACCACCAAGTTGGGCGAGGAAATGCCTGCCGACGAGATGGATAAGGTCATGGAAGAGTACGGCCGGGTTCAAGATGCCATTGACGCCTCCGGCGCCTGGGACTTGGACCAGACCATCGACATCGCCATGGACGCCTTGCGCTTGCCGCCCGGCAACGCCGAAGTAGACAAGATTTCAGGCGGCGAGCGGCGACGAGTGGCCCTGTGTCGGGTGCTGCTGGAACAGCCCGATCTGCTCTTGCTAGACGAACCCACCAACCACCTGGACGCCGAGAGCGTCGCCTGGCTGGAGCGACACCTGGCCGAATACGAAGGCACGGTCATCGCCATCACCCATGATCGATATTTCTTAGATAATGTGGCCGGCTGGATCCTGGAAATGGACCGCGGCGTCGGCTACCCTTTTCGCGGCAACTACACCGGCTGGCTGGAACAAAAACAGAGCCGATTGGAGCACCAGGACAAAAAGGGCTCGGCCCGCGGTCGCGCGCTGGCCCGTGAACTCGAGTGGGTACGCTTGGGCGTCAAAGCGCGGCAGGCAAAATCCAAGGCCCGGCTCAAAGCCTACGAGGAACTGCTGGCGGTCCACGACGCCGAAAGCGAGCAAAGCACGCGGCTGGAAATGCGCATTCCGCCCGGCCCACGATTGGGCGACGATGTGGTAATAGCCAAAGATCTGGCCAAAGGCTTCGACGACCGGCTGCTCATCGATGGCTTGGATTTCAGCCTGCCGCCCGGCGGTATCGTGGGCATCATTGGCGGCAACGGGGCCGGCAAAACCACCTTGTTCAAGATGATCGTGGGCCAGGAGCAACCCGACCAAGGCTCCCTGCAACTTGGTGAGACCGTAAGCCTGTCCTACGTGGATCAGGATCGCGCAGAGCTCGAGAGTGAAAACACCGTCTGGCAAGAAATCAGCGGCGGTCAAGAACACATCGATGTTGGCAAAACCTCGCTCAACTCCCGGGCCTATGTCGGCGCCTTCGGTTTCAAAGGCACCGA